>DATMZF010000075.1:0-25771 GCA_035560555.1 Rectinemataceae bacterium | reverse complement strand
GTTATAATTTTATATTGACGCTAATGTTTTAGGCTGATGAAGTGGTATTCCAATGAAAAATGCTAAGCTCATGTTTTTTTTATTAGTTGTGGCTTCAATAGCCTTTTTAGGCGGCTGTGATCTCCTCCTCTCCAACACCGATTCGGACGACTACGACATTTGGTATTACACTGCGGAAGGCTTCGAGGGTCCAGAAGGAAACAGAAAACACTCCGCGATCAGTATTACCCGGGGAATCACGGACATTGATGGATGGACGATCGATACCGGCGACGTAGGAGTCGTTTGGCGATCAAAAACATACAGAAGATATAAAAACCTCGCTCGACTCGATATTGGTTTCTTCGCCACACTTCTCGACCTCCACAACGAGACCGAGGGATGCATTAAAATGAGTATTTATGTGAACAATGTACCAGTAAAGTCAGGAAGTGTAGAGATTACGCCGCATGGAATGACGGCATACGCCTCATCGATTCTTGGTGATCCAACAGGCTACTCCGTAACTTATCGCGGCAACTGGACAACGGGCGGCTATCCGCCAGTCGATGATAATATTTATAGAGAAGGAGATTCCGTAGTCATCAAAAGCAATGAAGGCAACCTGCAGCGAATCGGCTCGAAATTGGCAGGATGGAATACGCAGTCCGACGGTAATGGGCAATCATGGGATTTTGGCGATGTAGGCATAATGCCTGATGGCAACGTAGTGCTCTATGCCGAGTGGATGCGGGAAACTCGATGAAAAAACAATGCTTGTTGATAATTGCCTTGATCGCAGTGTGTATTCAACTCGAAGCCTATCCTTTCTCCACGCTGCAGAAAAGCACACCAGCATCAAGGAACCTAGAATTTCGTGTAGGTATTTTAGCGGGTATGAGTGCCAATCTTGGAGGTATCGAGCAGGTAGACGGACAGGGAGTCGGTTCCGCCGTGTTCAATAACGCGGATTATTTCAAGGGTACTGGCCGCTATCATATCATACCTTCTCCGCAGGTGGGGTTAGAGCTCGATATCCGCTTGAATGGGAAAAACGACTTCCTGTTTGGTTTCACCGCTGATCAGCGTATCCTGCGTTTCGACTATATTCAAAAGGAAGCTCCAACCGATCTGGAATACCGCTCTGATTTTCGGTACCTGCAATTATCCCTAGGATACGCTAGAAACATAGGGAAGGAAGGCTACTACCTCGGATTGGAATGGCAGAAAAATTTTCTTCTATATAACAATTCCTATATACGATTCGATGGCGAGGAATACCTTTCCGTACTGGACAACGCCCTCGATTCCGAGTCGATTTGTCTTTATTTCGGACAACGGTACAAGCTTCGGCGGCGTGATGAACTGGACGCAAGGCTCGGCTTTTACTGCGACACAACTCAAATGTACCCAACGAATAGCGATAGTCCCATTGTCATGCTTATATTTATGGGTCTTTCCCTAAATGTGTCGTGGTCAATGCCAATAACCTAAGCGCTGAAAAAGCCAAGAAGAAACGGGCCCATATTCTGCAGACTTGGCAAACGGCGAAACATCTTCCCCATGACTATAAAGCATTCCTATCGTTATTGAAAGAAGACTAAATAAACCGGAATGAGGTCTCTCTTTTCCAATCTTTATAAAAGTGGTATATACTATTTAGCTGCGCCACAGGCAAATCCCCGGGGGACAAGCATGAATCCAGATATACTGCCCATGATTTCTTATATCCTGATAACGACATTCACGCCTGGCCCCAACAACCTCTCTTCCGCGGCGGCAGGCATCAAGTTCGGGGTAAAGCGCACGTTGCCCTACCTCCTCGGAATCTCCTCGGGCTTTTTTTGCGTGCTGGCAAGTTCAGGACTGTTCAGCGTGTTCCTGCGCACGCGATATTCGGCGATAGCCCCTTATCTCAAGTGGCTTGGCTTCGCCTACATGATCTGGCTCGCGGCATCGCCTTTCATAAAGCACAGGTCCGCCGGCCTGAAGGACGTCAGCTACTCCTATCCTACCGGACTCTTCCTCCAGATCGTCAACCCCAAGTCGATCCTCTATGGAATAACCATTTACGCGTCTTTTTTCGATCTGCTGGCAGGCAGCGTCCAAAGAGTCCTCTTTTCCGCTTTCCTGTTGACGATCATCGGTTTTATCTCGATCCTCACATGGACGTTGGCCGGCACCGGTCTGACAAAAATCCTGAAAGGACCGAAGAGCGAGCTGATTTTCAATGTCGGCATGGGGATTCTGCTAGTCTACTCGGCCATTTCCATCGTTTCCCACGCATGAACGACGCGGCGCGGGTAGGGAACCGCGGAGGTTAGCCGCTTCAGTCCTCGCTGCGGGCCGCCTCACCTGCAGGCCAATTCGTCCATGCGGCGAAGGCGCCTCGAGAGATCCCTCGCGAGGTTCATCACTAAAAGGGAAAAGGCCTTGAGGTCGACTTTGGAAATTTCATAGAGGGCCCGGTTGGAGATGGTGACGACTTCGAGGGGTTCCTGGGCGGTTATGGTGGCGATGCTCGGCATGACATCGATGAGTTCCATTTCGCCAAAGGTTTCGCCCTCGCCCAGCTCGGCGATGACAATGCCTTGTTTGGAGACGCTCACGCGCCCGCCGATGATGAAGAATATTTTATCGTTGGGATCGCCCTCGCGCATCGGCATATCGTCGGCATCGTAGCGGGCATATCCAAAAAGCGGTTTTATCCGCTCAATCTGTTCCGGCAACACGCCGCCGAACAGGGAATATTTCTGAAGTGAGTTAGTGTCGATCATCGCTACCCTCGATTTTATTATACCTCATCCTATGCTTTTTTGTGGACAATTATGCTTCTTTGGCAAAATTGCGGCGAGGCGTCGGGCCAAGGCGGTATGCGGCGGTTTAGGGTGAAAAGCGCCTGCTTAGGGCAAGTTTTGCCAGACGTGAAGGATCGCGAAGGATACGGACATCGAACATCGGGCGGATTCAGGTTCTATAAAGCCTTCGCGTCGCGGTTGGCTATGCCGAATGGAACATGGACGCAGGCGGCCATGGGCCCCGCTCCCTCGAAATGGCTCAGCTGATCGTCGAAAAACAGATGAGGCTTGAACACTTCCAGGATCCTGCGTTTTTCGATGCCGCCCAGGAAGAAAATCTCGTCGGTGAAGATGCCCCAGCTCTTGAGGGTGTTGATGACGCGCTCGTGGGCGGGGGCGTTGCGGGCGGTGATGATCGCCGTCCTCACGTTCGTGCGCCTGGCCTCGCCTCTTCCGGCGCTTTGGCCAGGGTCGCCGCCCCGACCAAGTCCCAGGGATCGCTGGTGCTTCTGGAGGGCCGCCAATTTTTCAAAGAAGGCTTTCATGGGACCGGGATCCAGGGGATTAGCCGCGTTGCGAAGTTCGGCGTCGGCGAAGGCTTCGTGGCCGCCGGGCGAGCGGTACAGGCGCTCGGCTTCGTCGCCCGCGATGACGCCGTCGAAATCGAAGGCTACCCTGAGTTCGCCCCCCTCGTCCTCGCCGAAACCCGAGGACATGATGAGCCCGGCGGGAAGGCCCGCCTCAATCGCGGAACGCACGTCGTCGGGATTCGCTGAGAGAAAAAGCGATGCGCCGAAGGCCGAGATGTAGGGATAGGGGGATCGGCCGTCCAGGAAGGCCGCGCGGACAATGTCGAGGCCGTAATGGCGTATGGATTTGAAGACGCGGACGCCCGCCTCGGGATCGTTGCGCGACAAGAGCACGACTTCGACGGGACCTTCGCCCTGCGCGAATCCCTCGTTGAGCGAGAGAAAGCGGCGAATGAACCAGAACGCGTTGCCCCGCTCCAAAGGCTCGTCGCCGCGGGCGCTCATCCATTCCCTGTATTCATCGTCCCCACGCGTCCTGAATATCTCGTCGGAGGCCGTAAGGTCGAAGAGGGCGCTCGAGGAAACCGCGATGACGATCTTGCTCTCGATGGGATACGACATCACGACCTCTCCTTGGGCTTGCTCACCTCTTGCCCGAATCGTATATCTCGCCCGAGGCCTTGGGGCCGACGGATTTGCCGGCGAAGATGATGAGGGCGACAATGGTCAGCGCGTAGGGGAGCATGTAGAAGAATTCTATGGGCGTGCTGGCAAGGAAGCCGATGTCCTTGGCGTAGAAGGACAGGGCCGTGGAGAATCCGAAGAAAAGGCCCGCGCCCAGGACGCCGAAGGGATTCCACTTGCCGAAGACCAGGGACGCGAGGGCGATGAAGCCGGTGCCGTGTATCGATACCAGCGTGTACTGGATATCGGCCGTCAGCACCATGATGCCGCCGGCGAGTCCGCCGAGGGCTCCCGAGGCGAGAACGCCGATGTAGCGCATGCGCTCCACGTTGACGCCCATGCTCGCCGCCGCCTGCGGGTTCTCGCCGCAGGAACGCATTCTCAGGCCGAAGCGCGTCTTGTAGACGACGAACCAAGTCAGGAAAACGATGACTATCGCCAAATAGAAGGTCGGGTAGGTGTTCGTGAAGAACATTCCACCGATGACGGGGATTCGCGAGAGTCCCGGCACCGTGAACTTCTGGATTCCGTTGGAAAAGGTCTTCGAGCGCTGCATATGGAAGATGATCTGGCAGAGGTACACCGTTAAGCCCCCGGCGAGGATGTTGAGGGCGGTGCCGGAAATAGTCTGGTTCGCCTTGAGGTTGATGCTCGCGAAGGCGTGGAGGAGGCTGAACAGCATGCCGGCCAGAAGCGCCACGAGAAGGCCAATCCAGGGCGCCAGCGGCGTCGAATTCTCGAGGAGGACGGTGACCGTCGCGGCCGCGAAGGCGCCAATCATCATGATGCCCTCGAGGGCGATGTTGACTATCCCCGATCGCTCGCTGAAGAGGCCGCCCAGCGCCGTGATGATGATGGGCGAGGCGAACATCATGGCTATCGGGAACATTTCCAGGATTATCTTGAAGCTCATACCCTGTCCCCCTCGGCGACAGCCTCGTGTTTTTTCCGCGCGATCTTGTCGATGATCATCTTTATCCCATACTGCATGGCGACGAAGAGCACGATGGAGGCCTGGATTATGCCCGCGATCTCGCGCGGGATACCCTGGACCTGCATGAGGGGCTGGGCTGATTTCAGCGCGCCGAAGAGCATGCCCGCGAGCAGGATGCCGAGCGCCTCGTTGCCGCCTACCAGGGCCACGGCGATGCCGTCGAAACCATAGCCCTCGGCCGCCGAAATGACGCGGCCGAAATTGAAGGTGCCCGTCGTGATGATCGCTCCGGCCAGCCCAGCGAAGGCGCCCGCTATCATGAGCGAAGACACGATATTGCGGCTCACCTTCATGCCCGCGTAGCGGGCCGCTTCCTTGTTGAAGCCGACGGCCCTGAGCGAATAGCCGAAGGTGGTTTTGTTGATGATGAAGGAGAAGAGCAGCACCGCCAAAAGCACTGGGATGAAGCCCCAGTTGAGGCGGGAGCCCCTCGTGATGCTCTCCAGAAAGGGCGATTCCAGGAGGGCGCTCTGCGGGAAGAAGGGCGTCTTCACCCTATCGGTCGAGCCGAACACGTTGAGAATCATGAAATTGTTGAGATAGAGGCCCACGTAGTTGAGCATGATGGTGACGGTGACTTCGTGCACGTTGAATTTCGCCTTGAGAATGCCCGGTATGGCTCCCCACAGGGCGCCGGCCAGGGCCGCCGAAAGAAGGATCACCGGAACGTGGATGAAGGCCGGCGCCTCGATGTAGAGCGCGGCGGCGCTCGCGGCCATCGATCCAATCATGAGCTGTCCTTCGGCGCCGATGCTGAAAAGCCCCGTGCGCGAAGCGAAGGCGAAGGAGAGGCCGGTCAGGATGATCGGCATCGACTGGACGACGAACTCGCCGATGTATCTCGTGTTGATCGGGTTGCCGTTGACGATGTCGATGCCCGAGATCCCCTTTATGAGGGCGGTGAACATCGACAGGACCGACCGGCCGGTCAGCGTCACGATTATGGAACCCAGAAGGAATCCCAGGAAAATCGCTATCAGCGGCAACACTAACTTTTCGCTGCGCTTAGTCATGCCTGCCCCCGAACCGCTTTGTTTTGTAGCGCACACTCAGTTTTACGCAATGAACCGGACATCATGAGCCCCAGCTCATTTTCGTCGGCCGTCTTCGCGTCCACCGTTCCCACGATCTCGCCCCGCGAAATGACGGCGATCCTGTCGGAAACGTCCATAATCTCGTCCAACTCCAGGGAAACGAGGAGGACCGCCTTGCCCTTGTCGCGCTCGGCCACGATCCGCTTGTGGATGTACTCGATCGCGCCGACGTCCAGGCCGCGCGTCGGCTGAGCGATCACGAACAGATCGGGAGAATGGTCGATCTCGCGCGCGACGATAGCCTTCTGCTGGTTGCCGCCCGACATCGAGCGGGCCGGCGTGTCGCCGCCCTCCCCCGAACGCACGTCGAATTCCTTTATGAGCCTGTCCGCGTTCAGCCGTATCGCCCTTTTGTCGAGGATGCCCCAGCGCGCGAAGGGTTTTTCATGGTAATTGTGGAGGACAAAATTCTCGCCAAGGCTGAAATCGAGGACGAGCCCGTGGAGTTGCCGGTCCTCGGGGATATGGCCGATGCCCAGATCGGTCTTCTGCTTTATGGACAGATGCGTTATGTCCTTGTCATGCAGATAGATATGGCCCGATTCAACCTTCGCGAGGCCGGTGATGGCCTGCACGAGCTCTGTCTGGCCGTTCCCGTCTATGCCGCAGATGCCGAGTATCTCGCCTCCGCGGAGCTCGAAGGACAGGTTCTTGACGCCGGGCAGGCCCCTATTGTTCCTCACGTTCAGGTTCTCGACCCTGAGGAATACATCGCCCGGTTTCGCGGCATCCTTGGCGACATGGAAATTGACCTCTCGGCCGACCATCATCTCCGCCATCCGCTCTTCGCTCGTTTTCTCGACCCTCACCGTATCGACGAGCCGGCCGCGCCTGAGCACGGTGCAGACGTCGGCGACTTCCTTGATTTCCTTCAGCTTGTGGCTGATGAGGATGATCGTCTTCCCCTCGTGGACGAGACGGCGCATGATCTGCATCAGCTCCTTGATTTCCTGCGGGGTGAGCACCGCCGTCGGCTCGTCGAATATGAGTATGCCAGCGTCGCGGTACAGCATTTTCAGGATTTCGACCCTCTGTTGCATGCCTACGGAGATGTCTTCGATCTTGGCCTTCGGGTCGACGGACAATCCATAGAGCTTGGAGATGGACTCAACCTTGCTTTCGGCCTTCCGGATATCGACGATTGGTCCCCTGTGCGGCTCCATGCCGAGAATGATGTTCTCCGTCACCGTGAAATTGTGGACAAGCTTGAAGTGCTGGTGGACCATTCCAATGCCCAGCTCCGTGGCCGCGTTCGGATCGCTGATGGTCACTTCCTTGCCATTTATCCGTATCGTGCCGGAATCAGGCCGGTAGAGTCCGAACAGGATACTCATCAACGTGGATTTCCCGGCGCCGTTCTCCCCGAGAAGGGCATGAATGCTCCGCTCTTCCACCTGGAGAGTCACATCGTCATTGGCTTTGATGCCGGGGAAGTTCTTGGTGATATTGAGCATCTCGACGATATATCCCACCGCTCGCCCCCTCGAAAAATTGTAATAGCGAATAATACCACACCAGCGTAATTCCTGACTATGAGCAAAATGGCCGGAGAGAAAAATCCTCACGGAACAAAAAAGGGGCTGTTCGAGAATCGCTTCTCGGACAGCCCCAAACGCCTGCCCGCCGCCGGGCGCAGGCCAGCGCAAATCCTTACTTTACGGGAACTTCGGAAACCTTGAGCGCGCCGGAGGCGATCTTGGCTTCGAATCCTTCCACCGCTTTGACGATGTCGCTGGAAAGGTTGGGGTTCTTGTCGGGGAGACCAACGCCCTGGTTGGCGACATTGAATACCAAGGTCTGTCCGCCGGGGAACTTTCCGGCCATCGTCAGCTTGCAGACTTCGTAGGCGGCTACGTCGACGCGCTTCATCATGGAGGTGAGGACAGCGGACTTATTGCCGTAGAGACCATCGGCGTACTGGTCTTTGTCGACGCCGATACCCCATTTCTCCTCGCCCTTCTGCTGGCGTTCCTTGGCTTCCTTGATCATGCCGTTGCCGGTTCCGCCCGCGGCGTGGAAGATTATGAAAGCGCCCTTGTTGAACTGTTTCTGGGCGATAGCCTGTCCCTTGTCGGGGGCGGCGAAATCGCCCGCGTAGTCGACGAGGATCGTGAACTTTCCGCCGTCGGCCACGAGGGACATATCGGCCTGGCGTTTCCAGGTTTTGTATTCGGGAAGAGCCGCCTGAATGCCCTGCTCAAAACCGGCCTGGAATTTCTCGATGAGATAGAACTGCATTCCGCCGAGGAATCCGACGATGTTCTGTCCGGCCGCTTTAGCCTTGAGGGCCGTCGCTACGCCGACGAGGAAGGATCCTTCGTGTTCGGCGAAGGAGGCGCTCACGACGTTTGGCTTCGGAACCGCGGAGTCGATGATGAGGAACTTGCGGGTGGGATAGTTGGTCGCCACGTCGGTGATGGCTTTCTCGAAGAGGAACCCTGCCGCTATGACGATGTTGACGTTCTCGTCGGCGAAGGCGGAGATATTCGGCACATAGTCGGCTTCCGCCGAGGACTGCAGATACTTATAGTTGTTCTTCGGAAGTTTGTTGTCTTTGGCGAAGCGAAGGACGCCTTCCCACGTTCCCTGGTTGAATGATTTATCATCGATGCCGCCGGTATCGGTGACGAAACCGATCTTGAACTGCGCAAAAGCGGGGGCTGCCACAAGAGCAGCGATGAGAAGCACAAACAATGCTTTTTTCATGCGAAATCCTCCCTTTGAAGACTAAGGAACGCTTTATTTCTGGCCTTAAAGGCCGGAATAAAACCCTGAACAATAGTAAGGCCGCGAGCAGGCGTTGTCAATAATTTTTTCCTTTGCCCTCGTCCCAATGCCCGATTTCAGTCGTCGTTTCCGCTGACGATGGGGATACCCGCCGAAGTACCTATCCTGTGAGCCCCAGCGTTCAGCATGGCGATGGCATCCGCCTTGGTCCTGATGCCTCCCGAAGCTTTTACCATTATGGAGCCGCCGACCGTCGCGCGGATCAGGATGATGTCGTCGATGGTGGCCCCACCCGTGCCGAAGCCCGTGCTCGTTTTGACGAAATCGGCGCCCGCGGCCATGGCGGCCTGACAAGCCTTCACCTTCTCATCCGCGGTGAGATAGCAGGTTTCGATGTTGGCCTTCACGATATGGGGCGCTGAAGCCTTTACGACGGCCCTTATGTCTTCCTCGACCGCCTTCCAATCGCCCGCCTTGGCCCTCCCGATATTGATGACCATGTCGATTTCCAGGGCCCCCTGCTCGATCGCGAGCCTCGCCTCCGCCGCTTTGATCTCGCTATGGTTGGCGCCGAGGGGAAACCCGGTGACCGTGCTCGTCAGGATCCCGGAGCCAGTCAATTCGGCGACGCAGAGCGGCACCCAGACCGGGTTGACACATACGCTGAAAAAGTGGTGGAACTTAGCCTCGGCGCAGAGTTCGCGTATCGATGTCTCTGTAGCCGAGGCTTTGAGCAGCGTATGATCGATCGTCGCCGCGATTTCGGCGGAGGTCCATATCTTGTCCATGGCAGCTCTCCTTTGGTGGTTTTTCGTTTAAATCTCGAATCTGCGCGCCAGGTACTCGCGCCTCGTCGCCACGAGCTCCTCGAGCTCCGCGAGCATGCGCGCGTCCGCCAGCCTGGCGATCGGGTAGACGTGGTTCTCCGTCTCGTTCGTGTAGCGCTGGACGAAATTGATATCGGTGACATAGCCGAGGCTTATCATATTGGAAATTCTGTCGGCGGATTTGAGCACCTTGGCTCGCATGGACCCGAAATCGCGGATCCTCGCGAGAAAATCGACCTTATTCTCGATGGATCGGCGCGTCACTTCCAGCACGAGTTTGTAGACGCCCGCCGATTCGTCGTCTATAGAGAGAATGCTGTCCCTATCGATCTCCGGCACGTCCTCGATGAGGTCATGGATGAGGGAAGCCTTGAGCAGGATGGAATCGATGTATCCGTAGTCCATCAGGATGGCCATCGTGTCAAGCTGGTGCCTGAACATGTTGCCCCCGCTCCTTCTCAGCTTGCCGATGAGGCCGGTGGCGAGCTGGATATAGGGCGCGAGGTGCATGTTCTTGAGCCTGAGCATCGCGCCCTCATCCATGGGAACGGATTCCGAACGCAGCGGGAGATTGGAATTCTGCATGCTGGAGAAGTCTTTGGCATCGAATTGAATACCTGACCTCCCATCTGAATTCATGAGAGCTCCTCGACGTAATGTCGCAATTTCGTCACTTTCGATTCGGCTTCGGCGCCCTTCGTCCTTTCCTGGGCGACGATGTCAGCGGGAGCCGACGCGACGAAGGCAGGATTGGACAGCTTCGCCTTAACCTTGGCGGCGAAGGCCGATTCCCTCTGGATATCCTTGTCGAGCTTGGCGATGAGCTTGCCCGAATCGACGACGTCCTTGACGTGGATATGGAGTTCGAATCCCTTGCCCACGAGGGCCACGGCGCCAATCGGTTTCGGCGACCCAGGCTCGAGGAAACGGGGCTCGGGGCCGTTGACGAGGAGGCCGATGAGCGCGGCGCCCTGTCTCATGAATTCCTTGGCCGCGAACCCTGCTTCGAACTTGATCTCTATGGGCATTTTCACTTCGGGCGGGATCTGGAATTCGGAGCGCAGCGTTCGCCCGAGGGTGACGAGTTCGCGCAGGCTGTCGAAGCGAGCCGCCAGCTCGGGGTCGAGCCTCGAATCGTCTCTCTTCGGCCAGGGCTGCGAAATCAGCCTTCCCTTCGCGTTGGGCAGCATTCCGTAGATTTCCTCGGTGAGGAAGGGAAGGAAGGGATGAAGGAGCCTCAGGGATTCCTCGAGGACCATGAGGAGGACGGTAGTGGCCCTGTCCTTCTCGGCCTCGTCGCCGAATTTGGTGGAGAGCTTGGTGGCCTCGATGTACCAGTCGCAGAAATCGTCCCAGAAATAGGAGTAGGCGGCCTGGGCGGCGTCGTTGAAGCGCCACGATTCGAGAGCCTGGGCTGTCTGGGAAGCCGCCTCGTCGAGGCGGTGCAGGATCCATTTGTCGGTGTCGGAGTAGGTCAGCGATTCGGGGGCGACGAACTCGCGCCCCTCGAGGTTCATGAGGATGTAGCGCGAGGCGTTCCACACTTTATTGGCGAATTTCGAGCCCATCTTGAAGCTGTCGCGGTCGAGGAGTATGTCCTGTCCGGCGGCGCAGTTGTACGCGAGGGTGAATTTGAGGGCGTCGGCGCCGTACTCGTCGACGATTTCGAGGGGATCGATGCCGTTGCCGAGGCTCTTGGACATTTTCCTGCCCTGTTTATCGCGGATGAGGCCATGGATGAAAACTTCGCTGAAAGGCGCCTTCTCGGTGAACTCCATGCCAGCCATGATCATTCGGGCTACCCAGAAGAATATGATGTCGTAGCCGGTGACGAGGGCGCTCGTGGGATAGAAGCGGCGCAGGTCGGCCGTGTCCTTGGGCCAGCCCAGGGTGCTGAAAGGCCAGAGCCAACTGGAGAACCAGGTATCGAGGACGTCCTCGTCCTGCCAGATGTCGTCCGAGCCGCACTGCCTGCAGTAGAGAGGATCCTCTCGCTCGACCATGACGGCGCCGCAGTGCCTGCAGTAGAAGGCGGGAATCCTGTGCCCCCACCATAGCTGGCGCGAGATGCACCAGTCGCGGATGTTCTCGAGCCAATGCTTGTAGGTGTTTTCCCACTTTTTCGGAAAGAAAGCCACGTCCCCGTCCTGCCAGGCCTTGAGCGCTTTCTCGGCGAGGGGTTTCATCCTGACGAACCACTGTTTGGAGAGATAGGGCTCGATCGAGGTATGGCAGCGGTAGCAATGGCCGACCGCGTGCGTGATTTTCTCCTCTGATTTGAGGAGGCCCAAGGCTTCGAGGTCGGCGAGCACCAGTTTCCTGGCCTCGGCTACCTTGAGATCGCGATATTTTTCGGGGACTTTGTTCGAGAGGGTCCCGTCGGTATTGAGGATATTGATGCGCTCGAGGCCATGCCTGTTTCCCACCTCGAAGTCATTGGGATCGTGGGCGGGCGTTATCTTGACGAGGCCGGTGCCAAAAGCCCTGTCCACGTAGGCATCGGCGATGAGCGGGATGAGCCTGTCGGTCAGGGGGAGCTTTATCATTTTGCCGAGGAGGGCGCGGTAGCGATCGTCTTCCGGATGGGCGGCCACGGCCGTATCGCCCAGGAGCGTCTCGGGGCGGGTGGTGGCTATCTCGATCCTGCCCGACGGGCATTCGGGACAGGGTCCGTCGGCCAGTTCGTACCAGATATGCCACATCGAGCCGTTCTCGTCCTCATGCTCGACCTCGTCGTCGGAGAGGGCCGTGCCGCAGCTCGTGCACCAGTTGACGAGATACTCCCCCTTGTAGAGGAGCTTGCGTTCGTAGAGGGTGACGAAAACCTCGCGTACCGCTTTCGAAAGCCCTTCGTCCAGCGTGAAGCGCTCCCTCGACCAGTCGACGCTCGAGCCTATTTTGGCGAGCTGGTTGTTGATGAAAGCCTTGTGTTCCTTGGCGACCTTCCAGGTCTCCTCGACGAAGGCTTCGCGCCCCATGGCGCGCCTGTCCACGCCTTCCTTTCGGAGCTTTTTCTCCACGACGTTCTGCGTGGCGATGCCCGCGTGGTCGGTGCCAGGGACCCAAAGGGTCGGCCGGCCGGTCATGCGCCGATAGCGGATTTGGATGTCCTGAAGGCTGTTGTCCAGGGCATGGCCCAGGTGAAGTACGCCGGTTACGTTGGGAGGAGGAATCACAATGGTGAAGGGTTTCTTGCTCTTGTCGCTCTTGGGCAGAAAATGACCTTCGTCTTTCCACATCGCGTAAATCGAATCCTCGAAACTCTTCGGATCGTAGGCCTTGGCCAGTTCGATCGCCTTCATGCATCCCCTCCGAGCTGTACGGAAAATGTTGATTCACCGAGCATAGCGAAAAAGCCGCGGGAATGGAAGGGGAGACCTTATTCGAAAAAGGGGAAGGAGGCTGGGCCGAAGAGCGTGAAACAAGTTTTTGAATAACCGCGGGCCTTCTTTTCACAAATAGGCAAGTGTACGATAATAGACTCAGGCATAGTCGACTTTGTCTGCTATCGTCAGATTCGGTCGATTTCCGTCGGCTTCCGCCGGCTTCATTCGGCATAGGAGCGTTATCCGTCAGGGATCCGCAAGGTGGTTCATATGGAAAATCAGCAGCCATGGACATTTCTGGATACATTCAAGGGAAGATTTTTTACGGGGGAATGGCCCACCCTCCCCGAGCTGTTCAGCATTTCGGTCGAACGTTTCCGGGACCGGCCATGTTTCACGGTTTATTCGCCAAACAGAGTGAGCCTCACCTATAAGGAAGCTCACGAAAAAATACGGCAGGTAGGCTCCTGGTTGCGCTCCCTGGGGCTGGAAAAAGACGCGAAGATAGCCCTGACGGGCAAAAATTCGCCGGAATGGGCCATCGCCTACCTCGCCATCCTCGAGGCTGGAGCCATCGTCGTTCCCATCGATTATCAGCTCAGCCTGGAAGAAACGACGAACCTTATCGCGGCCTGTGACGCGAACATCCTGTTCGTGGACGAGGAAAAGGCCGAAGAGCTCAAAGCCGCCTGCCCCAAGTTGACGAAAACGCTGTCGCTCTACGAGGGCGGACCAGACTATATTTATAATCTTGTCCCGCCGCCCGAGGGCAGCCGCGGCCAGGCGCACAAAACCAGCGAGGATGATCTCGCGGCCATCCTCTATACGTCGGGCACGACCGGAACGCCGAAAGGCGTCATGCTGTCGCACAAGAATTTAGTCTCGGACTGCCTGCTCGCCCAAGCCAATCTCCATATATATAAGACCGACGTCTTCTACGCCCTTCTGCCCATTCACCACTCCTACACAATGCTCTCCGTCTTCATCGAATCCTTCTCCGTAGGCGCCGAAACGGTATTCGGAAAGCGCATGGTGATCAAGCAGATCCTCAAAGATCTGAAGGATGCCCACGTGACCATGTTCCTCGGCGTGCCCCTCCTCTTCAATAAATTGCTAAACGGCATCCTGAAGGGGGTCAAGGAGAAGGGACCCCTCGTTTTTGGGCTGATATCGGCGCTGATGGGCATTTCGGGAACGATAAAGAAAGTCTTCAAGATCAACCCTGGAAAGAGGCTCTTCAATTCGGTGCTGGAAAAGGCGAGTCTCTCCTCCATCAGAATATGCATTTCGGGAGGCGGCCCCCTCGCCCCTTCGGTTTTCAGGAAATACAACGAGCTGGGCATAGATTTCGTGCAGGGCTACGGCCTCACCGAGACTTCGCCCATCCTCACCCTCAATCCCGTCGAGCATTACAAGGAGACTTCGGTCGGAAAGGTCATTCCCCGCATCGACATGAAGATCCTGAACCCGAACGAAGATGGGATTGGGGAAATCGTCGTGAAGGGGCCGGTGGTCATGAAGGGCTACTACAAGATGCCCGAGGAGACCAAGGCGGTGTTCACCGACGACGGCTGGTTCAAGACGGGAGACCTAGGCTATCTGGACGATGAAAAGTATCTGTACCTCACGGGAAGAGCCAAGAACATGATCGTCACGGCTGGCGGCAAGAACGTGTATCCGGAGGAAATTGAAAACCGTTTCCAGCTCTACGAGGAAATCGACCAGATTCTCGTGAAAGGCTATGTTGACAAGGAGGAAGAGGTTTCCGAGCTGATCGAGGCCCTCGTCTACCCCGATCAGGATTGGCTCAGGAAGCTTTCCGGCGACCCGGAGACCGCGTTTCGGGCGGCCGAGGCGCGAATGAAGGAAATCATAGAGGAAGTGAACCAGAAGCTTCTTCCTTACCAGAAGATTACCCGGGCGGTCACGCTCCGGGAGCCTCTCGAGATGACGACGACGAAGAAAGTAAAGCGTTTCAGCGCGCAAGCATAGTCATGGAAGCCAGGTTCTCCATCTTCGGCGCCGAGGCTGAGCCTCTTTCTCTTTTGGCCTGCGCGGTGAGGAAGAACGGAATCAGGGTCTGCGTGATAGGCGGCGGCGGAACGGGGATAGCCCTTGCCTACGACCTGGCCCAGCGAGGATTTTCCGTGACGCTCCTCGAAAAAGGGGAGCTCACGTCGGGCACGACGGGAAGACACCACGGCCAACTCCACTGCGGAGCCCGCTACGCTTGGGCAGATCGGAACATCGCCAGGGAGTGCTACGCGGAGAGCCTCGTTCTCGCGAGGATAGCGGGCGAATGCATCGAATACAACGGCGGATTTTTCCTCGCCATGACGGATGAGGAAGAGGCGCTCGAGAAGATTTTCATCGAACGCTGCCTGGAAGCCGGGATTCCTGCTAGATCCTTCGATATAGCGCGCCTCGCGATCATGGAACCCCGGCTCTCGAACGCGGTGAAAGCCGCCGTCGCCGTCCCCGACGGAAGCTTCGACGCCTTCAGGCTTCCCCTGATGTTCGCTTCGGCCGCAAAGACGCTCGGGGCCAACTTCCTGCCCTGGCACGAGGTCATCGGTTTCGATTTTTCGGGCGGGAAGCTTTGCGCGGTGTTGGCGCGGAATCTGGGCTCACGCGCCGCGGGGTTGAAGGGCGGAGGACGGCAAGACGGAGCCGGGCCGGGGCGCGACATCAGGATAGACTGCGATTTCGCGGTGAGCGCCACAGGCGCCTGGGCCGGTCGGATCGGCGCGCTGGCGGGTGTCTCCATTCCTATAGTGCCTGCGCCCGGAACCATGGTCGCCGTAAAGGGAAGGCTCGTCGACCACGTCATGAGCAGGCTCAGGCCACCCGGCGACGGCGACATTTTCGTACCCCAGCGCGGGCTTTCCATCATCGGCACCACCCAGAGAGTAGTGGATTCCCCGGAAGGCATTCTGCCTGGGCGGGAAGAGATAGAGTATCTTCGCGCCGCCGCTGTCGAGATGATCGCGGGTTTCGAGGCGATGCCGGTCTACGCGGCGTGGGCGGCCGCCAGGCCCCTCGTCGGCAAGGTGGATGACGCTGACGCCGCGCAAGGTGATCCAAAGCCTGGGGACGCCGCGCAGGGAAATGTGGCCCCCAGTGACGCCGCGCCTCGAAAAAAGGGCGGACAGGGGAGCAGGGATCTCAGCCGCGACTTCCAGGTCCTCGATCATGGATCCGAGCATGGCCTCGAGGGTCTCCTCACCATCATAGGCGGCAAGGCTACCGTGCTGCGGGCCATGGCCGAAAAGACTTCCGACCTCATATGCGCCAAATCGGGAATCGCCGCCGAATGCAGGACGAGCCGGTACAAACTGCCTTCCTGGCGCTCCTACTTCCGAGGAGCCGGACGATGAACATCGAAATGACACTCAGGAAGACTGTGGGCGAAGAGGTCTTCTCGCTCGATATCGACCCTTCCAGCACCGTGCTCGATATCCTGGAGACGATCCGGAAAGACAAGAAACCCGACCTTCTCTACCGTCATTCCTGTCACCATGGATCCTGCGGGACCTGCGGCGCCATGATCAATGGCGTGGCCCGTCTGATGTGCCTGACAAGACTGAAAGACCTTCGGACGGACAGGCTGCTCGTGGAACCGCTGGCGAAAATGACGGAGATAGAGGGAATCGCGGTCTGGCCGGGCCCCCTATTCGAGAATCTTCCCGATACCGATTACCTCGCGAAAACCGGAGGCGGGGACGACGGTCGCAGACTCGAAGACTGCATCGAATGCGGGATCTGCGTCGCGGCTTGCCCCGTCCAAAAACCCTTCGTCGGGCCGGCGGCTTTAGCGGCGATCGACATTGAAAGGGCGAAGCATCCTGAACACTGGCCCGCCATGAAAGAGTTCGCCGCTTCGGCCGAAGGGGCGCCCGCATGCGAACGGGTTTTCGAATGCAGCCGAGCCTGCCCGCAGGGCGTCGCGCCCGGCCGGAGAATCACGAATCTTCTCTCTCTTCTAAAATAGGGAAAGCGAAAAAAGAATAGATATTCGTCTATTTCCTTACTGTCCGCTGATGATCGCTATGCTCGAGCTCGCCCCGATCCGGGTCGCGCCCGCCTTGATCATCGTCACCGCGTCGTTGTAGGTCCTGACACCGCCCGAAGCCTTCACGCCCATTTTTGGTCCCACCGTCCTGCGCATGAGAGCGATGTCGGCGGCCGTGGCCCCGCTCTTGCTGAAGCCGGTCGATGTCTTCACGAAATCGGCGCCTATATCCTTCGCGATCTGGCAGGCGAGCACTTTTTCCTCGTCGGTCAAAAGGCAGGTCTCGATGATCACCTTGAGGACGATGCCGCTCCTGCAAGCCCTGCGGACAGCGAGCATGTCTTCCCGCACCGTCTTCAGGTCCTTGGACTTCATCGCGCCGACATTCATCACCATATCGATTTCAGCGGCCCCGCTCGCGACGGCCTGACGGGCCTCAAAGCTTTTCGCCCTCGTGTCCATGGCCCCGAGGGGGAATCCGACCACGGCGCAGGTCTTCACGCCGCTTCCGCCGAGCCTCCGCACACAGCGCTCGACCCAGGAAGAGTTGACGCAGACCGAGTAGAAGTGGTACTTGGCCGCCTCGTCGCAGAGCAGGTCCACCTGTTCAGGAGCCGCGTCGGGCTTGAGAAGGGTGTGATCGATGTATTTAGGCATATCCGAAGGGAGGACCGTGTCCTCTACGGAAGCCGAGCGAGCCGGGCCGGCGGAAGCTTGAGCCCCCGTCGCGGGAGCCATCCTGGCGATGACTTCCTCGACAATCTTCTGAATAATTTGATTCTGGTCCATCAGTTGAAAGAGCCTCCTCGCTCGAGCGCCATTATTTTGTTTATGCGCACTATATGTCGGCCGCCCGCGAAACGCGTTTCCAGCCATACTTTTACCATCTCCGCGAGCTGGTCCGGTCCGTGAAGCGGCCCCCCCAGGCTCAGCACGTTCGCGTTGTTGTGCTCCCTGGAGTTGACGATGGTCCGCAGATCATAGCACATCGCCGCCCTTATGCCTCGTACCTTGTTGGCTGCCATGCAGGAACCGATGCCAGCGCCGTCGAGGACGATGCCGCGCTCGCAGTCTCCCGAGACCACCTTGCGGCAGACAGCCGCGGCGATATCGGGATAATCCACCTTGTCGGTTCCGAAGCAACCGACGTCCACGACGCGGTAGCCCAAGATCTGAAGGTACTTCGCCAGCATTTCCTTCTGGCCCACGGCCCCGTGATCGGCCCCAATCGCCACGCTCCGCACGAGATCGACAGGTTCGCCGTTCGTTTCATCGCTCATATGTTTTCCTCGATGTCTATTCTATCGATGATGCCGCAAATCGCCGTCCTTATGGTGAGGGCGCCCTCGTCGCCGACGACGTTTCTCGCCGAACCGCCTTCGTCGACGAGGAGAACCCTGTCGCCAATCCCCGCCTGCACGCCGTCGACGGCGAGGAGGACTTTCCCCTTCGCCGCGCCAGAGGCGTCCAGGGGCTGAACCATGAGGAGCTTGTGCCCCACATAGTCGCGGTGTTTTTCCGTGGAAACCACGTTGGCCACTACTCTGCCGACAATCATGGTGCCTCTTCCGCGTTTACCGCGTCGACGATGCCGATTATGGCGGCATCCCCGGGGTTGAACCAACCGTTGGGATTGGCCTGGGCCGCTTCCTTGCCCGATTCGAAGAAGACGAGGTCGCCTTCGCCCGCCTTCACCGTGTCGTATGCCACGAGCACGGGGCCGGCATCCACGAGGTGCTGATCGAGCGGCTGCACGAGGAGCAACTTGAGACCGTCCAGATAGGGGAGCTTTTGCGTGCTCACCACCCTGCCCACAACCTTGCCTAATTTCATGCTTGCACCTTCATATGATCCTGAACGCGTCGACGAGAGTGCATCGGCGCTCGCGGGTGAACGTGAGGGGCCTCGTGATGCCCTCGCCCGTGGGGCTCGCTATGGTGAACGACGTGTACCCCGCCCCGCCCTGTCCGAGTCCCGCGTAGCAGGGACCATTCTTGATGAAAAGCGAACAGTTCATGGCCTTGGCCATGCGCGACAGTTTTTCGATGTCGTGGGAGTGGATCATGGCCGAGTGTCTGCAGCCTCGCTCCACGATCACGGCGAAATCGATCGCTTCGTCCACGGTACTCATCCGCACAAGGGGAAGAACCGGCATGAGCTGCTCCGTCCATACGAGGGGATGCTCGCGCCCGACTTCCATAAGGAGGAGTTTCGTCGCGGCCGGCACTTCGATGCCCGCCGCCCTCGCGATGTACTGGGGACTTTTTCCCACGTAAGCCTTGTTCGGGCTCCCGTCCCTTCCGGGGCCGCCCGGTTCGGCGATGACGAGCTTCGTTACCGCGTCGATCTGCGCCCCGGTGAGTTCGAAGGCGCCGTTCTTCCTCATCTCCTCTTTCAAGCGGTCGGCGATCGAGGCTACGGCGAGGACTTCCTTTTCGCAGATGCACACGATGTTGTGATCGAAGCTCGCGCCCGCCACGATATCTCTGCCCGCCTTGACGATGTCGGCGGTCGAGTCGACCACGCAGGGGGGATTGCCCGGTCCAGCGCAGATGGCTTTCTTGCCGCTGCCCATGGCCGCGGCGACGACGCCTGGCCCGCCCGTCACGACGAGGAGGGAAATTCCTCTGTGTTTCATGAGGGAGCCCGCCGACTCGATGGTGGGATTCCCCACGGCGCAGAGGAGGTTTCTGGGTCCGCCTTCGGAGACGATCGCGTCGTTGAACATGCGCACGAGGCGGCAGGAAATGTCCTTGGCGTTTGGGTGCACGTTGAACACGACGCTGTTGCCCGCCGCTATCATGCCGATCGCGTTGCAGGTGATCGTGGCGATGGGATTCGTCACGGGCGTGATCGCGCCGATGACGCCCCAGGGGGCGTGTTCGGTGAGGGTGAGCCCATGCTCGTCCGTGCTCGCGGAGGGCGCGATATCCTCGACCCCGGGCGTCTTGGTCGCCGCGAGGGCGTTCTTTATCTGCTTGTCGGCGACGTTCCCGAGGCCGGTTTCCGCCACCGCCTGGGTCGACAGATCGGTATTGTTCCAGAGTATCACGCGCCGCATCGCCGCGATCATCCCCTTTCGCGTGTCGAGGGGAAGGGCCACCAACTCCCGCTGGGCTATGGCGGCCGCGGCGACAGCCTGATCCACGTCGGAAAAAATCCCCGGCATGCCAGCCGCGGCCGTGGCTACGGGCGCCGCGGGTAGGGGCGCAGCGCCAGGCGCCGCCGGCGCGGCGCCGGACGTACTTGCGTTCAGCAAGGCCGAGATGTCGGGGCTTTTCAGCACCTGCTCAACGACCAAGCGTATATCATCAGCCAGATTAGCCATGCTCTCTCCCGTCACTCCTGCTTCCAGACATAGGTGCCGCCCTGATCGATCGCGTCGATGATGGCGACGATGAGCGCGTCCATCGGCTTGTTGTCGGTGATGTAGGTCCACCGGCAGGAACTGCCCTGCGTCACGAGGACGAGGTGCCCCCGGCTGGCGCCCACCATGTCAAGCGCGACCAGGTACTCGCCCTTGCCCTTCCCTCCCTGATCACACTCTTCCACGAGGAGGAAACGCGGATTCTCGACACCGTCCGACCTCTGGTCGGCGACGACGGTGCCGCACACACGCGCTAGGGTCATTCCTGGGCCGCCGCCTTCTCATAGGTGAAGGCGCCGTCTTTTTCTATGGCATCCACGATCGCGATAATCGTGGCGTCGGAAGGTTTCCCTTTCGTTGTTTCCGTCATGCGCGCGCTCGATCCTGTCACGAAGAACACGATCTCGCCCGCATTGGCTCCCACGCTGTCGATTCCCACCACAAAATCGCCCTTGCCTTTCATGGTGACAGGGTCGATTTTTTCCAAAAGGAGGAGTTTGAGCCCCTCCATGGAGGAGGATTTATGCGTGGAGACCACAGTCCCCTTCACCCGCGCGAGTACCATCGGGTATCTCCCTTTTATTTCTTGCTTTTCGATGCGGCGGGCTTCCTGCCTAAGGGCAGGGCTGCGTCCACCGATTCGTGCGGCCTCGGGATCACGTGAGTCGACACGACTTCCCCGACCTTCTCCGCCGACCTCTGTCCAGCGTCCACGGCCGCGCGGCACGCCGCGACATCGCCGCGCACGATAGCCGTCACGTAGCCACCGCCGATCTTCTCGAAACCGATAAGATCGACCTTGGCCGCCTTCACCATAGCGTCGGCCGCTTCCACCATCGCCGCGAATCCCCGGGTTTCAATCATGCCGAGCGCGTCGTTCGTATCTGCCATTTCATTCTCTCCTTATCGTTCGTCTGTTCCGCCTTCACCACGGCGGATTCCGGACAGCGTTCAGATTCTCGAGGCGTTCGCCGCGAGGACTCTTCCCCCAAGGCCAGCGAGCCTGGCTTCCACCACTTTTCTCGCCTCGATGACTTCGGCTTCCGCTCCCGCGATGTATACCCTGCCGAAAGCTCCGAATCCCACCACTTCGATGATGTTGACATCCGCCGTCTTTTCCGCTTCGTTCGCGGCGTAATAGGCGTAGCCCGCTGGTTCGACTTCGAGGACGTAGAGGGTGTCGCCGCGCAGGACCATATTCCCATGCCTCACCTTATTGATTAGCTGGGCGTGATGGTCGGAAATGTTCTTGATGAGCTGGCTCGTCATGACGCGGGGCTTGAGCCTGCTTTCCTCCGTCATGCCAAGTTCGCGGAGGACCGCCTCGCCCGCCATGCGCGCGTCGCCCTGACTGTCTGAATGCACTTCGAGAAGGCCGTAGGCTCGCTCGACGATCTGCAGGCCGGGGGTTACGTTGGTCGCCTTGAGGGCGATATCGGTGAGTCTGTTGATTTCTATGCCGGGGGATATCTCGATCACGCAGCAAGCCTGCATGCCGATCGGATAATAGCCCTTGCTGATGGTCGCTATGAATGAGGCGTTCTGTAGTTGGAGCGAGTCGAGAAAAACGTAGGTTCTCAGATCTACCGCCATTGTTTATTCCTCCGTCCCGGGTCTGCCGAGGGGCAGCGCCGCGTCCACCGATCCATGCGGCCTCGGGATCACGTGGGTCGAAACCACTTCGCCCACTTTCTCCGCCGACCTTACGCCAGCGTCCACCGCCGCCCTGCACGCCGCCACATCGCCGCGAACGATCGCGGTCACATAGCCGCCGCCGATTTTCTCGAAACCGACCAGGTCAACCTTCGCCGCCTTCACCATAGCGTCGGCCGCTTCCACCATCGCCGCGAAGCCCCGGGTCTCGATCATCCCGAGCGCGTCGTTCGTTCTTTCCGCCATATCCCCTCCTACTTATACTCTCCAGTCATTCCGTAGACCCGGAAATTCCGGGTTCCCTCGATAGAATCTCAGCGACGCAGTATTTCCGTCGCGGTGTTCTCGTCGGTTATCAGCACGTTTATATACTTTTGCCGCATCGCCGCTATTATAGCTTCCGTTTTCCCGGCCCCGCCGGCGACGCCGATGCAGATTTTCCGCTCTTCCCTCAGCGCTTCCAGAGGTATCCCGATCACGCGGTCGTGCACCTCGTCCTCGATGATGTTTCCGTCGGCGTCGAAAAATCGGCTGAGAATGTCGCCGACAGCTCCTTTTCCGACGAGTCTTTCGAGGTCCTGCCCTGAGAGGTAGCCCATCTGGAACAAGCTCGCGGAACTCGACATCTCACCTATGGATATAATATTGATGTCAGCCCTGGAGGCGATGTCAAGCACGTCGTGAATCCAGGGTTCCGACTTAAAAACCTCGGCCCTCTCCTTGGTCTGCGCGATCGCCGGCGCCCAGATGTTGTAGAAAGGGGAATCGAGTTTGCCAGCGATCTTCTGCCCCATCAGAAAGGGGTTCATAGACACGTTGAGCATCAGATTGCCGATGAGCGAGACGACATCGATCTTCGCCTCGATGCTCTGGGGCTCGAAATAGTCGGCGAGATAGGCCGTCGTGCTGCCCCAGCCCACACCCAGGATGCAATCCCCGATGGAGCCCAGCCTACGCTCGAGATAGAGGGCGCCGGCCTTGGCGAAGGACTTCCGCAAACCTTCCGAATCGGTGCGCAGAGAAGGGACGACAACGGCGTCCTTGAGCCCACACTTCTCCTTGAGCTTTTCTTCGATGCCGAGGAGATTGACGCGGGGGTGTTTGAGCGTGAATCTGATGATCTCCAGATCCCGCGCCTTCTCCAGATAGCGCTGCACCTTCTGGCGGGAAAGAAAAACCACCTCGGCGATCTCGGCCTGGGTCAGCTTTTCCTTGTAATACAACCAGGCGATTCGCGTGACGAGATCCTCCTCGGAATCAGCGAAGAGAGTCAGGTCCTCATCGTCTTTTTTCACCGCCATTGGTAAAAATATCCTCCACGCTACTAAACTTTTGCTCACACATTGAATATCTGCTCAATCTCAGAATACCGCATCTTTATATAGCTGTCAAGCGTTGCCGTCCAAAGCAATGGCGCGAGGCGCGTAACCTCGTCTCGCGCCATTGCTTCTCGCGAACCCGCCCTCTCCTCACCCTCTCTATTTCTTCTCCAGCACAACCGGGTTGGCCAGGAATTGCGGACGCGCGCCGGCATGAAGGCGGAGAAATTGCGCGCGCATCAAATTGGGCGCGTTCCAATAGGAATTTCGCGTATCGCCAGCCCTGTGGTTGGTGAGGGTGAGCCCGTCATACTGCAAAAGGGGGCTGTCCATGGGCAAAGGCTCCTTGTCGAAAACGTCAAGAGCGGCGCCGCCGATCTTCTTCTCCGCCAACGCCTCTATCAGGGCGGCTTCGTCGATGAGCCCCGAACGAGCCGTGTTTATGAGGTAGGCGCCAGGTTTCATGGCGGTGAATTCCTTGTGCCCTATCATTCCCGCCGTCTTTGGACTGAGTCTCACATGTAGGGAGATGATATCGGCAGTCGCTATTAATTCCTCGAGCGACACGGCCTTGAACCCATCCCTCTCGATGGCTTCGGCCGGAACGAAAGGATCGGCGACGAGTATTTCGGCGTCGAAAGCCCTGAGCTTGCGAGCCACGAGGCGACCAGTCTGGCCGTACCCCGCGATTCCTATCTTCAGTTCGCTGAGTTCCGGGATATATGCCGAGTTAAGGTAGGCTTCACGCCATGTCCCCTGTTTTAAGGCATGGTAGGAACGCGCTATATTGCGCGTCTCGGCTATCATGAGTCCGATGGCGTACTCGGCCACAGCCTGGGCGTTATGGTGAGGCGTGTGAATGACGGCGATTCCTCGCTTCGTCGCCTCGGCGACATCGATATTTTCCAGTCCGCCGCGCGCCGAGAGGATAATCTTCAGCTTTGGACACTGGTCCATCAGCGCCCTGCTCACCGGGCAAATATGCACGGCAAGAACTTCGGCGTCCGCGGCCAGGGCGGGAAGATCGGCGGGAAAAGGCACGCCGGAAGGGCCATGTTGCTCAAGGAGACGCCAGACAGTCCTGATTTCCGCTCTTTCTTTCACGACGAAATCGGTGGTCGCTACATCTCCCACTATGGCTTCTATCCCATCTCCATGAAAAACCTTCGCGAGGATCTGTGTCGGCAACAGAAAATCCCCAACAACCACTCCCTTCATCGGTTCCTCCTATCAAGGTTCTCCACGAGGTCTTTTAGGTCCATCCCGTCCGCGGGTATGAATTCGCGCCAATAGCCGACCGATTTCTTAAGGCCGTTCAGCGAATCGCGTAGGTACGCAATATTTGAAATGAAGATTTCAAAGGACAGGTATATGGCCTCCGCCCTTGGCGGCATCGCTGGATCTATTGGTTTGTCGTAAGCCGCCAGCAAGGCGCCGAGAACTTCCCTGCCCTTGATTATTCCTTTTTCATTGGCGGCTGGAGTGAATGCGGCATGGCCTGAAGTCAAGCCGTCCGTCTGCTGCATATGAATGATCGGCGAGTACGCTCCCAGCTCTTCGAGCCACGCGTAGGGTCTTCCGTCTCTTTCCTCGGCGAAGAGGTGCGGATACTTGTTGAAAATTGTCTCCAGCGCCACCGCCAACTTTTCTTCAGATTGATCGGCGGCATTCTTCTCAAGATAGTCCCATGCTTCATCGGGCCCGAGCCAAAAGTCCGACACCGCCCGCCCCGCCTTCACGGTGGCGACGCAGCGGCGGAGTGCAGCCGCGTCGGGTTTCAGGAAGCGCCGTTGACCAACCATGTGGCCGACATCTATCGTGGTATAGAAAGGAGCCCTCCCCATCGCGTACACATCGGCAAGAAGCTTTTTCGTCTCTTCTATTCTCCACGGGGTTTGATGGGGGGCGTACATCTGCTCGCAGCTCAAGGCCACGCCTTCGCGCCATGCTTTGGCGGACAGCTCGCCATATGCCTCGACGACCTTTTTAGACTCGACCGCGAAGCTGACCGGGTTTTGAAGGACCGTCTCGGGGATGGCATGGAAGGAAAAGCCGATCCCCGCGCCGAGTTCGGCCGCGTAGGGAATGAGTTTCCCGAACCATCCATCAATTATTTGCCGTTTTGCTCTTTCGTCGTGATGGGCGAGTCCTATAGTCCTATAGGTCTGGTACCCGGTAAAAAAGTTGGCGATTTTCATACCGAGCCGTTTCTGTTCCGATCTCACTTCCGCGAGCCAGGAATCCATGTAGCAGGGCGGCATGAAGAGAGGATCGATCTCATTGTCGGTGCTGGCTTCTATATAATTGGCGCCGAGTTCTTTGATAAGAGGCATCCACTCGGACGGACGCGCCCATCGCTTTATAGCGAAACAATTGTCCATCGTCAAAAAAATTCGGGGATAGGCCATCCAAGCCTCCATATTGGTGTTATTAAACCATGTTTCGGCTATTATGATAATAT
>DATMZF010000074.1:0-64273 GCA_035560555.1 Rectinemataceae bacterium | reverse complement strand
GTATTATTCTATATAAGGAGAATCTAATGACAGAACCGCTCACAAAAGACAGCTTCATCGAGAAAGTATTCGACTTCCAGACGAAAAAAGAATGGGACTACGCGGGGGAGCTGCCCGCGATCGTCGATTTCTACGCCGACTGGTGCGGTCCCTGCAAGATGGTGGTGCCGGTTCTCGAGTCTCTCTCCGAAGAATACGCCGGAAAAATAAAGATCTACAAAGTCAACACCGACGCCGAACCCGAAATTTCGGCGACCTTTGGAATCCAGAGCATTCCGTCCATCCTTTTCATTCCCGTCGGAAGCCCGCCCCAGATGGCCATGGGCGCGCTGCCCAAAGCCACCTTCCAGTCCGCGATCAAGGATGTTCTGGGCGTGGCGCTGTAAGGCTCGTCTCCGGAGCCACCCCATCCGTCCTGGGTGGATTCTTCCACACTATCCCCTTTGCTATGGTGCAAAATTGGACTATACTTCTTCTGCACGTTTCCCATTCGGGACGCCCGAGAAGCGCGGCGCCCTGCAACGTAAGGAGTATTTTATGGACGAGAACATCACCTGGTGGAATTTCGACGAGGTCGAGGCATTCATGAAAGCTGGCTTCGAGGCTGTCGGCGTTCCGGCCGAAGAAGCGGCCGTCTGCGCCAACGTCCTCATCTCGGCCGACAAGCGCGGCGTCGATTCCCACGGGGTCGGCCGTTTCAAGCCGATATATCTCGACAGGATATGGGCCGGCACCCAGCTTCCCGTAACCAATTTCGACGTGGTCAGGGAAACGCCTACGACCGCCGTCATCGACGGACACAACGGCATGGGCCACTACATCGCCAAGCGCGCCATGCAGATGGCGATCGACAAGGCCGAGAAGAACGGCCTCGGCATGACGGTGGTGCGCAACTCCACCCACTACGGCGCGGCCTTCTACTATCCCAACATGGCCGTCGAGCGCGGCATGATCGGCATGACCACCACCTCGGCCAGGCCCTCCATCGCCCCCACCTGGGGCGTCGAGCCCATGCTCGGCACCAACCCCATGACCTGGGGCATGCCCTCGGACGAAGCCTTCCCCTTCATGCCCGACTACGCCACCTCGGTCACCCAGCGCGGCAAGATCGAACTCTACGACCGCCTCAGCAAGGACCTTCCCGACGGCTGGGTCATAGGCGAGGACGGCCACTACCGCCACGACACGCACCAGGTCCTGATCGACCTCACCAAGGACAAGGCCGCGCTGACCCCTCTGGGCGGCCTCGGCGAAGACCTGGGCGGCTACAAGGGCTACGGCAACACCATGGTCGTCGAACTCCTCTCCTCCGCCCTCTCGCAGGCCAACTTCATGAAGGCGCTGATGGGCGTCGACAAGGAAGGAAAGCCCGCTTCGATAGAGCTCGGCCACTCCTTCCTGGCCATCAAGGTCGAGGCCTTCTGCGACCTCGACGCCTTCAAGCGCCAAGTCGGCGAGATCTCGAGGCAGCTCAGGGCCTCCAAGAAGGCTCCTGGCGCCAAGAGGATCTACACGCCCGGCGAGAAGGAATACGAGACCTGGCTCTTCAGGAAGGACAAGGGCGTCCCCTTCAACGCGCCGCTTAAGAACGCCTTCCGCGCGGTCAAGGAAAAACTGAACTTGCCGAACGCGCTTCCGTTCTGACGAAGTATCCATGGCGGCGATCACCCGAGACGCGCGACGCTATCGGATAAACAGATTGCGTCAATAGAAAGAGGCCGCCCAAAACGGGCGGCCACTTTTGCGTAAAAATTCGCGGAATAGAAGGCGCGAGGCCTCAGCCCTGCCTCTTCCTGAAATCTTCCATGAAGGCGGCCGCTACCTTGACGTTGTCCACGAGGTTAGCGTTGTACATCGAGAATCGGATGCCGCCCGTCGAGCGGTGGCCTTTTACGCCCACGATGCCCGCGGCCTTCGCTTCCTTCACGAAAAGCTCTTCGGA
The DNA here is from genome assembly GCA_035560555.1 of Rectinemataceae bacterium. Taxonomy (GTDB): domain Bacteria; phylum Spirochaetota; class Spirochaetia; order Treponematales; family Rectinemataceae; genus UBA11090. The sequence continues at coordinate 62,331 of DATMZF010000074.1, read as the reverse complement.
AGCCTCGTCCTTGAGCCTGAAGACGACGTTCATGTTGGAACGAGAATCTTTTTCGACCGGACCGCGATAGTAGCCGTTCGAGGCGTCGATCGCCCCGTAGATGATTCTGCCCTTCTCCTCGTTGACCTTCGCCATGGCGCCGAGGCCGCCGTTCCTGTCCAGCCATTTGAGCGTCAGGCTGAGCATGTAGATTGAGAAACAGGGCGGCGTATTGTAGAGCGAATTCTCTTCCTCGTGGGTCCTGTAGGAGAGCATGGTCGGCAGCTTGGCCTGTTCCTGGCAAAGTTGGAAGAAGCTGTCCTTGACTGCCACGATGGTAAGGCCAGAGGGGCCGAGGTTCTTCTGGGCGCCCGCGTAGATCAGCGCGAATTTGTCGGCAGGGAAGGGACGGGAGAAGATGTCGCTCGACATGTCGCAGACTAAGGGGACCTTGCCCGTTTCGGGCCAATCGTGCCACTGGGATCCGAAGAGCGTGTTGTTGCTGGTCATGTGGACGTAGGTCGAAGCCGGATCGATCTTGATTTCGGCCGGCGTGAGGATTCTCGTGAAGGTGCCGTCGGCGTTCTCGGTGCTCATGACGTCGCAGGGGCCGAAGCGTTTGGCTTCCTTGAGGGCTTTCTTGCTCCATGTGCCGGTGACAAGGTAGGAGGCTTTCCTGCCGTCGAAGAGATAGTTCATGGGAACCTGGAAGAATTGGCTGGAGGCGCCGCCGGTGAGGAAGAGGATCTTCCACTCCGGTCCCATGCCGGCCAGCTTTCTGAAGAGGTCCTTCGCCTCGTTGTGCATGGCCTCGTACTCTTTCGAGCGGTGCGAGACTTCCATGACCGACATGCCGGTGCCGTTCCAGTCCAGCATCTCTTCCTGGGCTTGTTTCAGCACGTCGAGGGGAATGGCGGCGGGGCCGGCGTTGAAATTTATCACTCTTTTCATGGTTTTACTCCCGTTTATTTGGAAACGTATTTCGCGACGCGACTTTCGATGCTGTCGCCGAGCCGTAGGAGATTCTCTTCCGTCGAGGCGCCCAGGTGGGGGGTCAGGAGGACGTTGGCCGCGGCGAGGAGCGGCGAGCCTTCCGGCGGCTCCTTGTAGAAGACGTCGGTGGCGTACCCGGCCAGCTTTCCGGAAGCGAGCGCCGCGACGACGTCGGCTTCCACGATGACCTGGCCGCGGCAGGTGTTGATGAGGCGGACTCCGTCCTTCATCTTCGCGATGCTGCCGGCGTTGATCATGCCGCGCGTCTCGTCGGTGAGGGGCGTGTGAAGGCTGATGTAATCAGCTTTCGCGAATACTTCGTCCAGACTCATCATCTCGGCGGCGTCGGAAGCGGCGACGTACTTGTCGAAGGCGACGACCTTCATTCCGAAGGCTCTGGCGCGGGAAGCCACTTCCCTCGCGATGCGTCCGATGCCCACGAGCCCCAGGGTCTTCCCGCTAAGTTCCGTGCGCTCCAGCTCCTTCTTGAGCCACTTGCCTTCCTTCATGGAAACGTCGGCTTTCACCAAGTGGTTGGGCAGGGCAAGCATGAGGGCGAAGGTGAGTTCGGCCACCGCGAGGCTCGACGCCTCGGGGGTGTTGTCCACGAGAATTCCCTTGGCCTTGGCGTAATCCACATCGATCGTATCGACGCCCACGCCTCCCCTGATGATGAATTTCAGTTTCGGGGCGGCGTCGATCATCGTCTTGTCCACCCTGGTCTTGGAGCGGACGATGATGATCTCGGCATCGGCGACACGTTTCATATCGCTGACGACTTCACCGAAGGCGGAGAGCCGCTTCGGCAGGTCGGAGGCGAAGGCATCGGCCAACAGAATAACCATGAAATCCTCCTAATACTGATCGTACATGCGGCGCACGATCGCTGGGATCGGGCGCAAATCTCGATACTTTTTTATAGTATCATGACAGCGACAACTGTCAAGTTCAGCCGACGCTTATCTTTCTCGCTTCGATGTAGAAGCGCTTTTCCGGGGCCTCGCCCATGGAGAAGGTCTTGCGGGGCATGACGCCGTTCCCGATGACGGTGGCGAAGAAAGAGGCCTTGTCGACGGGGGGCAGATAGAGACCCACGTTCCCGGGTTTGGAAGCGAGGGATTCAAGGCTCCCCGAGCCGTGAATATAATCGATCGTCGTCGCGGGGTGAGCCTTGAGGTAGGGATCGAGGATGCCCTGCAGGCTGCCGGCCGCCAGTTTCTCGACGGGATTTTCGAAGACGATCAGACCCGACGCGCGGCCGTTCGTCCAAGCGATCCGGTGAGCGCCATCCGGATCGGGAGCGTCGCAGGCTTCGAAGGCTTCACGCGAGCCGGGCATCGTCGAAATCTTCGCGCCAGCCTCCTTTAGCGCGGAGAAAAAGTCCCTTTCATCCACGTTGAAGAGAACGCGGTGGATCGGGTGGAAGGGAAGGCCCTCGTCGTAGATGTTGAGAAGCTCGACGAGGGCATAGCGCGCCGGGTGTTTGGCAAGCGCGGCTTCGGCGCCGGGCTTGCCGGCGAAGGATGCCTTCACCTCCGCCCAGGTCGCCTTGGCTGTGGCCAGGGAGTGGTTCCCGTCGCCTACCGCGAAAAGCAGGACATCGTCCACGCCGTATTTTTCCCGGAAGCGCTTCGGGTCGGCGATCTGCGCCAGCGCCGCGACGAGGCCCAGGAGGGTGCCTTCATCCTTCACCAGCCAACCGCGGACGTGGCCCGAGCCGGCCATGAGATCAAAATCATAGAGCTTCTTGAAGTATATCCTCTTGCCGTAAAGGGGTTCTATGACGGTCCGTCCCGGATCGTCCATCAGAATCATGATATGAGGCAGTTCCAGCGGAGCGCCCCGCCTTATCGTCATGCGAGGCGGAAGTCTTTCGACGATCGTGCCCTCGGTCGGACGTATGAGGCTTTTGGAATCTTTGCCGTATTGATACTTCTCGAGATCCACCGAGAGGACGAGCCCTATCCGGGGCTTCTGCTCATAGGGAGTCCTGCGCTCGACGAGGATGAATCCTTCCCCCGGCGTCTCGAGGTAGCCTTTAGCGATATAGTCGGTCATCGAGCGCTGGATCCGGGCGATCCTCTCTGTCTTGTCCTTGTCCTCCAGATAGCACTCGGGGAATATCATATTCAGGGTCGATGGCTTGGAGCCTATGGATTCGGCGGCTTTTTCCCAGTACTCCCTCTCCGAGGAATACTGATCGCAGGCGACGACGGCCCAGGCCTGGTGATCCAGCTTCTCCGAAGGAAGGTAAATCTCGGGTACGCAAACGCCAAGTTTCAGGAACTCTTCCCGCGCTGCAGACATGCGGTTCTCCTTGTTGTCGTAACGTGAACGGTTTTCGGCGCCGGAACGCGCCCTCGCGGTTCCCGGAAATTATTGCATGGAAACCGAGGAGCGTAAAGCTTCGGGGGTAATCTTGTCAGTACCTGCGCTTCTTAGGATAGAGCCCGAGCTTCTCTTCGAGGTTGAATTTTTTCTGGGCATAGGCCAGGGCTTTCTTATAGATGACGAAGGTTCCCGCCATGCTCGCGATAAAACTCACGACGACAGCCCACATGACCGCCGTCTGGGGAAGGATCTTCGCCAGCGTCAGAGAGTAGAGCCCCAGGCAGGCGATGAAGAGCAGCCCGGTCAGCAGGATGTTCGCAAGCGACGCCACGATCACGAAGATGGCGGCCTTGGCGCCTTTACTCATTGTTTTTTTCCTTTTCTTCCATCAGGAATCCGCTTATCAGAAGAATCGCGGCGCCTATGGTCACCGACGAGTCGGCGATATTGAAGGTCGGAAAGCGGTCGAGCCCGAAAATCCCAAAAAGGGAAAACGAGATGAAATCGACGACACCCTCGGGACGAAAAATCCTGTCTATGAGATTGCCCAGCCCCCCGCCAATGATGAACGCGATCGCGTAGCGCTGGATGAGGGAAAGTTTTTTGGATACGAAGCAATAGACGCTCGCCGCTGACATGAAACAGGCGGGAAGGACGATGAAGAGGGCGATCCTGAGCAGTCTCGAGGCCGAATCCCCGATGGAGAAGGCTATTCCGAGGTTGCGCGTATGCACGATCCAGAGAAAATCGCCCATATGCCGGGAGGCTATGGTGTTTTGGGGGACATTCCCCGCGATCCACGCCTTGGTGAGCTGATCGGCCGCGACGATCACGATCGGCACGAGCGCGGCCATCGCGATCCGTCCACCCTTCCGATCCGTTGTCGCAACATTCTGTTCCATCTGGTATGTTCCCCGAAACGACCGGCAACCCGACCGCCCCTTATTGGCCATCGAGGCTCAGAGCCCCGTCGGAATATCTATGAATATGGTCTCTATTCCCTTTTCTGCCGCAAGCCTCTCGGCCACCGCCTTCACGCCCCAGGTTTCGGTGGCGTAATGGCCCGCCGCGATGAAGTTGAGCCTGTTCTCGACAAGCTGGTGGTAGACGGAGTGCGAGGGTTCGCCGGTGACGTACAGATCGATGCCTTTGCCGAAGGCTTGGAACGCCTCGAAGGGGGCGCCGCCCGACACGATGGCCACCGTGGACACTTTCTCCTTGCCGGGGGCGATTATCGCTTTGGGTTCGGTTCCGTCAGGAAGGATGAGAGAGATTATCTCCCGGAGTGAAAGAGCTTTCTCCAGCCGCCCAGAGACGCCGATGGCGATGCCATGGTACATCCCGAAAGGCGCCCTGTCGCGCAGGGAGAGGAGGTTGGCCAAAACGGCGTTGTTTCCGACTTCGGGGTGCATGTCGAGGGGGAGATGGCACGCGTAGAGGGCCGTATCGGATGAAATGAGCGCCTTGAGGCGCTCGAGGAGATATCCTTCGACGCGCAGCGGCTTGCCCCAGAAAAGACCATGGTGCACGAAGAGAAGGTCGGCTCCGGCCTCTTTCGCGCGTCGGATGGATTCGGCGCAGGCATCGACGGCGAAGGCTACTTTTCGGATCGGCCCCGACGATCTTCCCACCTGGACTCCGTTCAGGGAATCGTCGATAGCCGCGAGAGCGTCTATCTGCAGGAGTGAACGGCACCATCCGTCAAATTCACTGATATCCATGGAAGGGAGTATAAAATAAAAGAGCTTCTCGGGGAAGGAGGCTGACCCCGAGAAGCTCGTGACAGCCTAGCTGTCCTCAAAAATGACCCGGTACCGTTTCGCCGCCGTTACCGAATCGTTATCTCAATTAGAAACATAACAAGAGTCGTATATTTGTGTCAAGTGAATGTGGTTACGTTTTAATGAAAACTTAAGAATTTATCGCAATGAATTGCCTGGATATTTTCAAAAACCGTGATATACGGCGCCGGCAGAAACGAAGAAATCGGACAAGATTGCTGGACAAGACGGCGCGGACAAAGCAGAATGAACCATGCGCGAACTCATAACGCTTGTCGGACCAATGCGCAGCGGAAAAACATCGTTCTGCGTGGCCCTTTTCCCGCTTCTGGCGGCGAAATCCTCGCGCCCCTTCGCCATCATCGAAGAAAACCTGAGAGACCCGAAAGGAATTCCCCTGTCCATCCTTCTACGCGACCTTGGCGATGGCGGCAAGATCGGCTTCGCTTCCCGTGGACGAGATCCTCTCGACGCATCCAAACCCTATCCTCCATTCGATTTTTCCCCACAAGCCTTTTCCTGGGCGGAATCCAGAATCAAGGAAGCGGTCCGCAAGGGATGCGGACCGGTAATCCTGGACGAGATGGGGCCGCTGGAAGCCGGCGAGGGAGGCGGTTTTTTTGGAATCGCCGCCTGGCTGATGCGGCACGGAGACTGTCCGCTGGTAGTGACGGTCAGGCCCGGCCTCGAAAAGGTCTTCGCGGATAGGCTACGGTCCGCGTCCGGCTTTTTCCCGGTGAAGCATTTCAGTATCGACAATGCCCCCCTCGACCAGCTGCTGGGTCCAGTGTCCGCCGAGATATTCCTGCATTGCCAGAACGGGGAACAGGCTTTATAGTATGTACAAATACCATATATAATGACAAAATAATACGACGCCATCACGCGGTGAGAATCTGGAGTTTTGGATGATATTTTGGAACGCTGAACTGACAAAACGACTCGCCTGTACCGACAAGGAGAAGGCGGCCCTGCCCTCCATCGTCCAGGGGCTGCTCGCGATTTCCGACAGAGTTCGGGATGAGGGAATCTTGCCCCTCGCCTCGGCCGAACAGACCGCGAGCCAGCCCGAAATGCTGCGATATGGATTTCGCCTGATCACCGAAGGCCTATCGACGGAAGTGCTCGAAGAAATTCTAGCGATCTACCTCACGACGAGCGGCTTGAGTGGTTTCGAGTTTCTCAAGCAGTGCGTATATGTCGAAGCGCTGCTCTCCATCGCGGCGGGAGACTCCCGCGATCTGCTCCTCAGAAAACTAGTGCCTTACTGCGGCGCCGAAAAGGCCTTTTCGCTCCTCAAGGCCCTGGACGCGGCGGACAGCCCCAAAGCGCTATGATCATCAACTCATTGTGCCGCGCCCAGAGGCTGCTCTTGCGCCACGAAGGGCTTCCCGTCTCCGAGAAATCGGATCCAAATCAGGCTTCCGCAGTTTCGGAGGGCGGATGGCAGACGATGTACGGATTCAATTCGCGGAGGACGGCATCCAATCTGGAATCGGCCAAACGCTTCGTTCTCGCCATAGGCCAATTCAAGACCGAAGGCAAGGATCAGCTCATCGCGACGGCTCGCGACGAGAAGAAAAAGCTTCATAAATTCGCCTACTCCCTCATAACATCGGCCTCGCCGGCCGATTCCGTCAGGCCCGCCTTCGTCGCCGCGGGACTGTCCGGCAAGACCTCCCCGCAGGAAGAGTGCGAAGCGGAGATGCTCATCGCCGGAACCGAGCTTGCCTTAAAAAACGCCCATCCTATCGTCATTTTGCGGATGATGACGGCGTTTCTTGGATTTTCCGTCTTCGACGATGTGGAAAAATGGCTGATGGAGCATTTCGGCGCCGAACGAAAACAGGACGAGGAACTCATCATTCCCGGCGACTTGCCGGACATCCTGACGGAAAGGAACAGAAGCCCTGGCTCCATCGGCCAGGCATTGCGCCTCGCCGGCCCCCCTCTCGTCGCGGCGACCTTGGCTGGTTGCCCCACACAGATGATCGACTACATGAAATCGCTGGCCTATTCTCCTCTCGGTAGGATTCTCCTCGATTGGGAGATCGGGAACGCGAGGGACAGACTCTCATCCGAAGAGTTAAGCGACGCGCAGAATGCTTTCATGGAACTGCTGACCTCCTTCCGCGACGACGCTGAGGCGCACATGGGAACCGAGGCCGAGGAATGGCCGATGGATGTCGACAAGGAACTCGTGTCCGATATAAGCAATCTCATCCTTGAGCTGGATGAGCATGTCCTGAAGTCGGTGATTTCAGGCATGAATCCGAAACTGGCCGCCTCGTTGATTCAAGCCATGGAACCCATTGCCCACGACAGGCTTTTCTCCAGTGTAGCCTCGAGCAAGAGCAAGAAGATTCTGGACGCCCTGGAAAGCTCGACCCCGCTCTCCAACAACGAACTGACGCGGCGGGCGCAGATTTTCGCCCAAAAAGTGCTGTCGGAAATCGCTCCCCGCAGCAAGACGCTGGGGAAATCGCTGCCGCTTCCCGCCAGGCTCCGCCAGTTGCTGACCGCCATCCTGAGCCGGGAGTAGAGCCGTCCTACTTGTGGAGCAGCTGACGGGCTCTTTCGGTCGCCTTCACCACCGCTTTTATCAGAGTAACCCGCAACCCGCCCTCCTCCAATTCCATGATGCCATCGATGGTCACGCCGGCGGGGGTAGTCACCTGATCCTTCAGTTTGGCGGGGTGTTCACCGGTCACGAGCACCGTTTTGGCGGCGCCGAGCACTGTCTGGGCGGCCATCTGGATGGCCGCGTCGCGGGGGAGCCCCATTTTGACGCCTCCGTCGGCGAGGGACTCGATCACGATGTAGATATACGCCGGCCCTGAACCCGAAAGCCCCGTCACGGCGTCCATATGCTGCTCTTCGAGCTTCCGGACTCTTCCGACCGCCCCGAAGAGCGTTTCGGCCTTGGCGATGTGGGCTTCGGAAGCGTTTTTTCCGCAGGAGATCACCGTCATCCCCTCTCCCACCGACACGGCGAGGTTGGGCATGGCCCGAATCACCGCCACATATCCCGGCACTCGCGATTCGATCATCTCAAGCGCGACGCCGGCGACCGTCGAGATGATCAGGGTACCCGGCGACAGACAGTCCGAAATGGAATTCAGGATATCGATGAGGGCCTTGGGCTTTACCGCGATCAGGATTATATCGGAGCTTGCGGCCACGTGGCGGTTGTCCAGGGTGGCGGCGACCTTGAGGCGATCTTCCAGGTCCTTCCTGTGCGTCTCGGTCCTGACGGAGAGGATCACCTCTTCGGGGGTGTAGAGTTTGTTCGCGAACGTGCCGGACAGTATCGCTTCACCGATTTTTCCTGCCCCGATGATCCCAAGCTTGTAGCTCACTTCATTTTCTCCACCAAGACACCGGCGCCCGGCCGGCGCGACCTTCCCGAACGCGCGCGCGAAAGCTCCCTCTGGACGGGGTTCATCGCAGCGCGGCTTCCAGCGCGACCGAAGCTTCGGTGCCTTTATCGCGATACTTTACGATGATAGGGGCTTGAAGGGAAAGCCCTCGCGCGACGGCGTAATCGCTTTTGGCCGGGCGGGCGCCGGGGACGACGACCGCCGATTCGGGCACTTCGCCGACCCATTCCCTTCCCTCGACTATGTCGAAAATCCGTGTCGACTTCGAGAGGATGGTGCCGGGAGCGAGGACAGCGTTCTTCCTTATGACGATTCCCTCAAAAATGCCGCAGAGACCACCGATGAAGGCTCCATCCTCGATGACCACCGGCCTCGCCTGGGGGGGCTCGAGAACGCCGCCGACCTGAACGCCGGCCGAAAGATGGACACGTTCGCCTACCCTCGCGCAGGAACCCACGAGAACATGGCTGTCCACCATGGTTCCCGAACCGATGTGGGCGCCGACATTTATATAGGAAGGAGGCATGATGACGACGCCGGAGGCTATGAACGCGCCGCGCCGCGAGGATGTCCCGCCGGGAACGACACGGATGCCGTCTTCGGCGCCGAAGCGGCGCGGCGGGAAAGCCGGTCTGTCGAAGGCGCCACCCGGCCAGTTCCATGCCGCGAGCCCCCCGGCCTTGAAACCGGACAATATGGCCCTCTTCACCCATGAGACGGCCTGCCACTCGCCGTTTCCATCGAGGCGGGTGGCCGCCAGGTCGCCCGATTCAAGAGCCTGTAGGAAGCTTTCCCAATCGCTCGCGCCGAATGAGCCTTTTTCCTCGAAGGCGGCTTCGAGAGCGCCGATCATCGCGTCATTCATTCTCTCACCTCCAGGAAGGGGCTCAAGGCCCTGGCGAGCGCGGTTCTCGTCCCCGCCGACGCCGGAGCAAGCGGCAGGCGGAGCGTATCGCCGGCGAGGCCCGTGAGGGCGAGGGCCGCCTTCAGAGGGATGGGATTGGACTCGAGGAAGAGCGCGTCCATGGTGGGGAGCAGGGATTGATGGATCGCGATGGATTCCTGGCGCCGCCCGGCCATGGCCGCGTCCAGCATGGCCTTGACGCGACGGGGAAGGATGTTGCCGGCTACGCTGATGAGTCCCGTGGCGCCGACGGCCAAGGCGGGCAGCGCCAAGGCGTCGTCGCCCGAAAGGAGAATCTTGCCGACGGGGAGAGTTCTCGCGATTTCGCCGATCTGGGCGAGATTGCCCGAGGATTCCTTCACCGCGAGGATACCCGGAATTTTCCAGAGCCGCGCCAGCGAGGAAGGAATGAGGTTGAGCCCCGTGCGTCCCGGGACGTTGTACACGACGACGGGGACCCTCCCCGCGGCATTGGTCGCGGCATTGGCCGCAGCCTCGGCGACGGCGGAAAAATGGGCCACGAGGCCGTCGGGCGTCGGTTTATTGTAGAAAGGCGTGACGACAAGTACGGCATCGGCGCCGAGGGCGGCGGCTTCCGCGGTGAAGCGTACGCAGGTTGCCGTCGAATTGGAACCCGTGCCGATGACGACGGGAAGCCCCCCCGCGCGCTCGACGGCGAATTGAATGATGGCGCGGCGCTCATCGGCTTCTATGGTCGCGGCCTCGCCGGTCGAGCCCAGCACCACCAGGAAGTCGCAGCCTCCCCCTTCCCTCGCCTGGAACTCCTCGACGGTTCCGGCGGGAGAGCCGGACAGCGGGGCGGCGGGTCCGAAGCCCGCCGCTTTTGAGTCCGTAGTTTTAGAGCCCGCTGCTCCGGGGCCCTTCCCCGATCCCGCCAAAAAATCCAGAAGCCGCCCGAAAGCCTGGAAATCCACGCGGCCATTCGCATCGAAAGGAGTCGCGACCGCGACTCCGAGCCCACGCAACGCGCTATCTGCGGTCATTTTAAACTCCTGCCGGTTTTCGCGCCGGCTTTTTTCCCCCGAACTGCTCGGAGGCGAAATCATCCATCGTGAAGACGCCCTTGCGCCCCCAGATCCATGTGGCTCCCTTCATCGCCCCCGAGGCGAAAACCCGCCTGTCCTTGGCGCGGTGCGTGATCGTCAGCGTTTCGAAGGCCGAATCGAGGATAATCTCGTGCCTTCCAATCTCATAGCCCGAGCGGAGGGAGGCCACGTTGACCTTGTCCCTTTCAAAGTTTCCCATGTTCCAGCCCGAGTAGCGCGGACATGAGGACTGGATCGCGAGCGCCAAATTGATCGCGGTGCCCGACGGGGCGTCGAGCTTCATCTTGTGGTGATGCTCGATGATGCCGAGATCGGCGTCCATATCCAGTGCGGCGTAGGCCCCTATCATCAGGGCGAGTCTGCGCATCAGCGCGACGCCCGTGCTGAGGTTGGACGCGACGAGCACGCCTATGCGTCCCGCCACCCGCTCCTCCAGGTCGGGGATTTTCCACCCCGTCGTCGCGATGAGGAGGTCGGTTCCGCTTTCGAGAGCCCACTCGAGGTGCCCCTCCACGGCGGCGGCATTGCTGGCATCGACGGCCACCTCAACGCGCGTCCTGGGCCCTGGGTCCCTGCCTTCGGTCCAGGCGAGTTCGAGGGCGTCGGGTGAAGCCGTATAGCGCGCGATCTCGGTCGCGATGGCCCCGCCCAGCCTTCCTCTTCCGAAGACGCCCAGCCTCATGATCCCTCCCTGGGAAGGCCCGTTTCCGGAGCGCCGCTTCCTAAACCGCCATTCTCCGCCGCGCCGGGAAATGGGACGTCGGGAGTTGGCGCCTCAGCCCCCGGCGAAGCTCCAAAAAAGGCCGCGTGGAGGCATCGCAGGGCATCGTCGGCCTCTTCCGACTTGAGGACGAGGCTCAGGTTGATATCGTTGGCACCCATGCTCAGCATGTCGATGTCCACGTCGCCCAGCGCGTCGAAGGTCTTGCGCAGGAGGGCCGGCGTCTCTTTCAGCATGTCGCCGACGACGGCGATGACGGCCCTGTCCCTCATGATATCCACGGCGCCGAGCTCGGCCAGTTCGACGGCTATTCTGTCGAGGGGAGCGTCCATGTCGAGGGATATGGAGACGCAGATTTCGGAGGTGGAGACGAGATCGACGCTGACGCCGAGGCGGCCGAAGGCCGCGAAGAGACAGGCGAGGAAGCCGGCCTGCTCCATCATCAATTCCTGTCGAACACTGACCACCGCCACGTTGCGGCGCATCGCTATGGCGACCACCGCCTTCCCGCTCGAGGAGCCGGGCCTGATCGTCGAAAAAAGGCCCTGGGGCTTGGCCACGCTGCGTACGGTGACGGGAATGCCAGCGTCGAGCGCTGGCCTTATCGTCGCGGGATGAAGTATTTTGGCGCCGAAGGCCACCAGTTCCGAGGCTTCCTCGTAGCCGAGGACTTCGACCGTGCGCGCGTTGGGCACGACCTCGGGATCGCCGGTCAGTATGCCTTCGGAATCGGTCCATATCCTTATTTCCGAGGCATGGAGAACAGCCCCGAAGAGGCTCGCGGAAAAATCGGAGCCGCCCCGGCCGAGCGTGGTGGTGCTGCCCAGACTGTCGGATCCGATATAGCCTTGGGTCACGGCGATTCTGCCGGGTTCCAGGAAAGGCAGCAGGCGCTCCGTCACGAGACGGGCCGTAGCCACGCTGTCGGGGCGGGCGCGGCCGAACCTCGAATCGGTGCGGAGCATCGTCCGCGCGTCGACGCAGGGCGCGTCGAGGGCCAGCGCCACGAGTATGCTGCTGAGCCGTTCGCCGGCGGCGGCGATTTCGTCCATATTCCTGTCGCTCAGCTCGCCGACGAGGCGTACACCCTGCAGGCGCGAATCGAGGGCGGCGATGATGGACTCGATTTCCGCTTCCGTCTCGGCGCTTCCCTCGGGCCTCAGCTCCCTGGCCGCCGAGAGATGCCGCGCTTTCAGTTCCGAACAGACGCGTCTTGCCACTGAGAGATCGGCGCCCTTAGCCGCGCGGGCGGCGAGGAAAAGGGAATCGGTCACGCCCGACATGGCGGCCACGACGACGAGTACGCTGTTCATGCCTGAGGGCGCCCCGGCCTTTCCGAAGACGCCGAGACCATTGAGGGCGCCTATGCCCTCGCGGGCGCGGTCGGCGACGCGGCGAATTCCCGCGGAATCGGCGATGGCGTTGCCGCCGAATTTCATCACCGTGATACCCATTGCAGCACCTCCTTGGCATACGCCAGCTCAGCATTCAGGACGGATGCGCCCGCGGCGCCCCGTTCGGTGTTGTGTCCGAGGGCTATGAACTTGATTCCGAGCACGGGGCAGGGCCGTATCCGCCCGACCGTGATCCGCATGCCGCCGTCCACCTCGACATCCCGCTTGGGCTGTGGCCTGTCGGGACTGCCGCTCACCACTATGAAGCGCTCCGGGGCGCTGTGCAAGCTCAGACCCGCGGTGTCCGGAACGAAGCTCCTGAAGGCTTCTTCCACTTGCTTGACGGATGGGTTCCCCTTGAGCCTGACAGAAACGGCGATCGTGTGGCCTTCCAGGACGGGAACCCTCGTGCAAGTGGCGGATACGGGAAAGGAGGCGGCCGCCTGCCGCGCGGAGACGCCCTCGCCCCGCAGCCGCCCGAGAATCTTGTCGGCCTCGACCTCGACCTTGGGTTCCTCGTTCCTGATGTGGGGGATGACATTGCCTGAAATATCCATGGCGCTCACGCCGGGATAGCCCGCGCCGGAAATGGCCTGCATGCTCGTCATCATGACGGCTTCGATGCCGAAAGCCCTGTCGAGAGGCGCGAGGGCGCTCGCGAGGACGACCGTCGTGCAGTTGGGGTTGGTGACGATGGCGCCCTTCCAGCCCCTATTGGCTTTCTGACGTTCCAGGATGCCGAGATGGGACGCGTTGATCTCGGGGATGAGCAGAGGGACATCATCATCCATCCTGAAGGCGCTGGCGTTCGAAAAAACGAAGGCGCCGGCTGCCGCGAAAGCAGGCTCGATTTCCCTCGCCGGCTCGGTGTCCAGGGCCGAGAAGACGAGATCGGCGTTCACGGCTTCCGGCTTGCACTCGCGAACGATCATGCCGCCGCGGCCGGCGTAGGCTTCGCCATCGAGATGCCAGGTACAGGCATCCTCGTAGGCCTTGCCCACCGAACGCTCGCTCGCCGCGAGGGCGACGAGGTCGAAGTTGGGATGATCGGCGAGCCTGCGCACGAAACGCTGCCCCACGACGCCGGTGGCGCCGAGCACCGCCACCCGAAGCTTTTGCCCAGGAGTCCGCCCCGTCCCATCCGGAACGGCGTCATCATTATTCATGGCGATGCCATTGTTCGTGGCGATGTCACTATGCGTGACGACGTCACTATGCGTGACGATGCCGGAAGAAGGGGAAGAAACCGCTGTGGATTCATCGTCGCTCTGTGGGAGAATACGGAAATCGGCGCTCTGTAGACCGCTCCGCCCCACGGATCGAAAGCCACTCATGAGTGCCTCCAATCCGAAGAAAGGCCCATGTGTAGCTCTTCAACTAGTTGCGGTGTGACCGCATCAGGGGAAGAAGGCGTACGTCTGGCACTCCGCGGGTTTTGGATTCCCGCGACAGCCGCCGGGTATTGGCCCGGTCGTCCAAGGCAAAAGCTTTGGGTGCTCTTTTTGCCCTTCGGCGATCCTCCCCTTTCGGGCGACTTCGCGGGGACCCTGGCCCTCAGCCGCCGTACTGATGGGAATCGCTCCTCCATCGGTGAGAGCGAAAGTATCACGCATTTTCTTCCACATCAAGGGGGATATCCGGAAATAGCCGAAATTTCCGATATTTATGCAACTTTGCCGGAGCGTTTCGAAGCTTGCCGTCGTCATTTACCGATCTCTAACCTCAGCCATCGATTGACAAAGGCCTTCGGAAAAGGTCTCATTACGGTGGGAGGGAAACGATGACCGCGATGAGTTCTTTCAGAAAACAGCCGAGCGCGGAAAACCTTCCTGTCCTTTTTTCCATACAGAGGACTCTCTCCCTCCACAGCGAAGTACCCTCAGCCCTCCCCCTATGCGCGCAAAAAATCGCCGAAGCCTGTCATCCAGGCGAAGTGATAATCATATTTTCGGGCGAAGCCAGCGGCGCCATGGAAATAGCCGCCGTGGCTCCCGAACCCGCCCGGCTCCAACGCGGACACCAGCCGATAAAAATGGGCGCCTTCCCCTGCGGAAAGGCGCTTGAAAAAGAAGAGCTGGTCGAAATGGGGATCGACAAGGGAAAATACTGCGTCGAAGCTCCCATATGGAACGGAAAGAGAATAGCGGGAGCCATAAGCCTCATTCTCGAAGCAGATTTCCCGACGGCGCGGAGAGAGCGCGCGGCCGAATTGTTGCAGTGGACCTGTTTTCTCGTGGAAGAAGCGCTCGGACTCAGAGAGGCCCTGCTCAAGAGAACGGAGGGCACGGCCCCCGCCGATGGCAGGGAACCGGCGGAGCGGAATTTCCCCGAGAAGAGCGCTTCCGAGAAGGAGCCGGTGGAGAACCCCAGGGGAATTTCTTTCCATGGAATGATCGGAACCTCCGACAGGATGAAGGAAGTCTTCACGCTGATAGGACAGGTCGCGGGCACCAACGCTACCGTCCTCGTGCTGGGCGAAAGCGGGACAGGCAAGGAGCTTGTCGCCAAAGCCATACACGACTGCAGCCCGAGATCGGGCGGTCCCTTCATCGCCGTCAACTGCGCCGCCCTTCCCGAGAGCATCATCGAGAGCGAGCTGTTCGGTCATGAGAAGGGAGCCTTCACGGGCGCCATAGCCGCGAGACAGGGCCGTTTCGAGGCGGCCAAGGATGGAACGCTCTTCCTGGACGAGATCGGCGACCTGTCGCCCACTGTCCAAGTGAAGCTCCTCAGGATCCTACAAGAACGTAGCTTCGAACGAGTAGGCGGCAACAAAGCCATAAGGACGAACGCGAGGATCATCGCGGCCACCCACCGCGATCTCCTGAAGGAAGTAGAGGCGGGCAACTTCAGGGAAGACCTCTTCTTCCGCCTGAACGTGTTTCCCGTCCACATACCTCCGCTGCGGGAAAGAGGCGCCGACATACTCCTCCTGGCCGATCACTTCGCCGAGAAATTCGGCGAGAGTTCTGGCAAGCACATCAAGCGGATATCCAGCCCGGCGCTCGATCTTCTCATGATCTATCATTGGCCCGGCAATGTCAGGGAACTGGAAAACTGCATCTCTCGCGCGGGAATCGTCTCCACCGACGGGGTCATCCACTCCTACAACCTGCCGCCCAGCCTCCAGTCGGCCACCTCCACGGGCACCGAACCCATCTCCACCTTCGATGGAGCCGTCGCGAGGCTGGAAAAGGAAATGCTCGTCGAGGCGCTGAAAATCGAGCGGGGCAACTCGGCTCAGGCGGCCCAGCGCCTCGGCATCACCGAAAGGCGATTCCGTTTCGCCCTGCAGCGCTACAAAGTGGACTATCACCGTTTTAGGACAAAATTGTAAGTATTCCAGCACTTTATTACATTTTTGTAATAACAAAATCGCTTTCCCTCAGCGATCCCTGCCCCTGCCGCTGCGATCGGCGGGCTGGAACGACGCGCAGTTCACTGCGCACCATGGAAATACATAAAACCTCTTTTTTCGCTAAATAATTTCTTACATGGCACAGATATTGCAGTAATACATAACATACTCTGCTATCCCTTACCATCAAGGAGAGAATCATGGAAAAGCCTGACTCCACAAAGGCTCGCGGTATCGAAAAACTGTCCGAACTCTACGGAAACCACTGTTTCTCCAACAGTGTCATGAGAGAGCGTCTCCCCCACTCCATCTATTCCGAACTGCTGCTCGTCCAGACCGGAAAAAAAGAGCTCACCCTCGAAGTCGCCGAGGTAGTCGCCGCGGCCATGAAGGAATGGGCGTCGGAGTTCGGCGCCACGCATTATACGCATTGGTTTCACCCCCTTTCCGGCCTCAGCGCGGAAAAGCATGAGGCCTTCGTCTCTCCCCTCGCCGACGGCGGTATCATCATGGAATTTTCCGGAAAAGAGCTGGTGAAAGGCGAACCCGACGCCTCCAGCTTCGCCTCGGGCGGCTTGCGCGCCACTTTCGAGGCCCGCGGCTACACGGCCTGGGACGTGACGAGTCCCGCCTTCCTGAAGACAAATCCCAATGGCATGACCCTCTGTATCCCAACGGCCTTCGTTTCCTACAACGGCTACGCGCTCGACAAGAAGGTTCCCCTCCTCCGCTCCATGGAAGCGCTCAACAGAGCCGCTGTCAAAGTTCTTCACCTCATCGGGGACGGCGATGTCGAGAGAGTGGTGCCCACCGTCGGGCCGGAGCAGGAATACTTCCTCGTCAACGCCGAACTCTACAGGAAGAGACCTGATCTCGTGTTGACGGGCAGAACCGTCTTCGGATCGATGCCGGCGAAGGGACAGGAGATGGAGGATCACTACTACGGCGCCATCGAAGAGAAAGTGGCCGGCTTCATGAACGAGGTGAACAGCGTGCTCTGGTCCATGGGCGTTCCCGCCAAGACGCAGCACAACGAGGTCGCTCCCAACCAGTTCGAGCTCGCCGTCCTCTTCGCCCAGGCCAACATCGCGGCCGACGCCAACCAGCTCGTCATGGAGACGCTCCGCAAGGTCGCGGAACGCCACGGAATGGCCGCCCTCATGCACGAAAAACCCTTCGACGGGGTCAACGGATCGGGGAAACACGTCAACTGGTCCATGGGAACCAACACCGGCATAAATCTCCTCGATCCCCCCAAGTCGCTCGCCAGCGAGGGAGAGGGAACGTCCAGGGCTATCGCGCGCTTCATCCTCTTTTCGATGGCGGTCATTCAGGCCGTGGACACGAGGGCCGCTCTCATCCGCGCCTCGGCTTCCACGGCGGGAAACGACAGGAGGCTGGGCGGCCACGAGGCTCCCCCCTCCATAATCTCGGTCTTCCTGGGCGAGGCGCTGACCGAACTCTTCGACTCGTTCGCGAACGGCAAGGGAACGACCAACTTTTCGGCCGGGCTCGTGGAACTGGGCGCGAAGAGCCTGCCCAAATTGCCGAAGGATGTCTCGGACAGAAACAGGACGAGCCCCTTCGCCTACACCGGCAACAAGTTCGAGTTCAGGATGGTGGCTTCATCGCAGTCCGCGTCGACGCCCACGATGGTGCTGAACGCCGCGGTCGCCGAAAGTCTCACCGACTTCGCCGAAAAGCTGGAGAAGGCGATAGCCAAGGGCGCGACGCCGATCGAGGCGGCCCTGAGCGTCGCGGGCGGGGCATGGAAGGCACACAAAAGGATCGTGTTCAACGGAAATGGCTATTCGCCCGAGTGGATCAAGGAAGCGGCGCTGCGCAAACTGCCCCTCTTCAGGTCGGCCGTCGAGGCCATCCCCGAGTTCATGGAGGACTCCAACGTGGCGATGCTGTCCAAGCTCGGCATCCTCTCGAAGGAGGAGGCAGAATCGCGCTGCACCATCTACCTCGAACGCTACGCCAAGCAGGTGAACATCGAGGCGGGCGTGGCCATGGATATGTCGCGACGCTACGTGTTCCCCGCCGCCTCGAAGAGCGCCGAAGCATACGCGCGCGAGGCGGCGAGCCTGGCCGCGGTAGGGGCGCCCTGCGTGGCTCAGGAGCAGCGGGCTCGCCGCATAGCGTCGCTCACGGGCCACCTCATCGACGAATCGGACAGGCTGGAGATCGCCCTGAGCGACGCGCAGCGGATCGAGGATTCGTTGGCGAGCGCGCAGTCCTACCGCGACGCGGTGGTGCCGAGGATGGATTCCCTGCGCACTGTCTGCGACGAACTCGAAAGGCTCATGCCCAAATGCGACTGGCCCATCCCGAGCTACGAGGACCTCCTCTACTCGCTCTGACGTTTCATCGAATAGTTTCGCCGGCGCGGGAAGCGTGCCACACTGGTGGCCCGCTTCCCGCTTTTCGCCGCGTTGCTTCTGCGGGGCCTCGCCACGCAGGCGACCCCGCAGGAGCGACGCGGCCCAAGCTGGCACAGACGGCCCTACCCTGCTATACTTTGTTCAATGCGCTGGCTTAAAAGACTTATTCCATGGCTCATCGTAGCCGCCTCTCTGGCGGTGATCGTCTATATACCCGATCTGGGTCCGGAAAAGTACAGCGACCTCTCCACGATGTTCAGACACGAACGATCGCGGCAGGCCAACGCCGGCTATTCGGTGGCCATCTGCAAGAATGGATCCATCTTTTACCAGGAATCCTTCGGCCATGATGGGGCCGGCCAGCCCTTGGCCAAGGATACGCCCATGTATCTCGGGCCCAGTTCCGAGATCCTCTCGGGCGCCCTGCTCTATTCCCTCACGCTCCAGAAGCGCATTTCCCTCGACGACGACATCAAGACCTATCTGCCCGAGCTGCCTCTCTATGGACTGAGAAACATCAAGATGGCGCCTGGGGAGGAGGATGGACCTGCGCCGGACGAGAAGGAGGCGATTGTCACGGTGCGCCAGCTGGCATCCCAATCCATAAGCCTGAGCGATCGGGATCTCAAGAATTTTGGATCGAGGATTTCCGGACTGGAAGCCGGCGAACTGGATCCCGAAAAATACCTGAAAACCAGGCTCAAGGCGGGAGCGCTCTCGCGCAGCAGGCTCTCCTACAGGATTTTAGGCACAGCGATGGAGAACGCCGAGAAGACGAGTTTCGATGAACTGCTCCAAGCCCATATTCTCATCCCTCTGGGGATGCACGGCACCACGTCCAGGCCAGACTCCCTCCGGGATGTCGCCATAGGCTCGGGCCTCTTTTTTGGACTCTCGTTTCCCTACGACTCCCGCGTACCCTACATCGCGGCCCCGGCCGACGGCATCGTGACAACGGCGGAAGATATCGCCAAGTTCCTCACCTATATAACGGCGCCTCGCTCAAAGGGCATCCCCAGCCTCCCTTCTTCGTCGGTGGCCGGTCTCTACCAGCCCCTCATACCCGGCGGCGACACTGGCTTCGGCTGGCGCATCGTCTCGCGGGACGGCAACCGCCTCGTATTCCAGGGCGGTTCGGTGGAGGGTTTCTCCTCGAGGGTCGTGATATGGCCTGAAAGAAACGCCGGCATCGCCATTCTTTCGGCTCAGGGCGGCGTCCTGCAGTCGAACATAGTCCTGCCGCTTCTGACCTCGGCGGCCGAAAAGATCCTATTTTCGGGGTCCAGCCCCCGGCTCTTTCCCCTGAACAGGCTGATGTTCATCGCGGGCATATCGATCATGGTCTACGTGATGAGCATTCTTCTCCAGACGGCTTCTTCCCTGTCGTGGACAAAGACCTTGAGGGACCGCAGGGAAACGGGCCGGGGCAACTTTTACCAGAACCTCATTCTGTCGCGCACCGCGATCGGGGCGGCGGTGAGGGTCGGATTGATTTTGATCGCCCCCCACCTCATCGGCCTCTTGATCGGCAGATCGGTGGAATACCATGATCTCATGACCATGGAGCCGGGAGGAACGGCTTTCTTCATCATCGCGATGATAGCCGGCGTTTTGAGGAATATTGCCAGACTGCTGTGGTTTTTCCACCTCGAACGCGGCTAGCGGCCTTGGCTGGCTTCTAGCCACCTTCGCCACCGCCTGACGCCAGCGCGCAATCGCCCTATTGCCCCTCGCCCAGATAGGCCTTTCTAACCCCGTCGTTCGCCAGCAACTCCCTGCCCTTGCCCTGGAGGATGATCCTGCCCGTCTCCAGGACATAGCCATAGTCGGCGATTTCGAGGGCAGCCTTGGCGTTCTGCTCGATGAGAAGCACGGTTGTCCCTTCCTTGTTGATCGTCCTTATGATCTCGAAGATCATCTTGACGAAAAGCGGCGCCAGGCCCAGCGAAGGCTCATCCATCATGAGAAGCTTGGGCTTCGTCATGAGCGCCCTGGCCACGGCGAGCATCTGCTGTTCGCCGCCAGAAAGGGTGCCCCCCTTCTGCCGTATACGTTCCTTGAGCCTCGGAAAAAGCGAGAAAATCCTTTCCTCGTCGGCCGCGATGCCGGCCTTGTCGTTTCGGGCATAGGCGCCCAACTTCAGGTTTTCCTCCACCGTCAGATTGGGGAATATCCTCCGCCCTTCGGGGACGAGGACGACGCCCTTGGACACGATGTCCTTCGTGGGCAGACCGGTCAGGGTCTCGCCGTTCCACGCGACGCTCCCCCCCGAGGATTTGACGAGGCCGACGATGCTCCGGAGCGTCGTGCTCTTGCCGGCGCCATTGGCCCCGATGAGCGTCACGATCTTGCCTTCCTGCACGTCGATGTCTATTCCCTGGAGCGCGTGGATGCCGCCGTAGTGCACCGACAGGTTGCGAATCTCGAGCATCAGTCCACCCCCAGATAAGCTTCGATGACTTTCGGGTTTTTCTGGATCGAAGCCGGATCGCCTTGGGCTATCGTAAGGCCATAGTCGAGCACGTACATGCGGTCGCAAACGCCCATGACCACCTGCATATGATGCTCGATGAGGAAAATGGTCAGGTCGAATTCGTCGCGGAGCTTGCGGATCAGGCTCATGAGCTCCATGGATTCCTGCGGGTTCATGCCCGCGGCGGGTTCATCGAGAAGAAGCATCGTCGGCTTCGTGGCGAGGGCGCGCACGATCTCCAGCCGCCGCTGCTTTCCGTAGGGAAGGCTCGTCGCCTTTTCGTCGGCGGCCTTGTCGAGCTCCACCTGCGCCAGCAGGTTCATGGCGAACTCGCGCGCCTCCGCTTCCCTCTTCCGATAGGCCGGCAAATGGAGGGTGGCGCCGAAAATCCCCGTGCCTATGCCGAGATGGCAGCCGACGAGGACATTCTCGAGCACGCTCATTTCCTTGAAAAGCCTGATATTCTGGAAGGTTCGCGCTATGCCGAGTTCAGTGATCGAATGCGGCTTGTAGCCGGTGATGTTCCGCGACTTGTAGAGGACCTTGCCCTCCGTCGGCGTGTACATTCCCGTGATGACGTTGAAGGCCGTCGTTTTTCCGGCGCCATTCGGCCCGATAAGCCCGACGATCTCGTTCTTTTCGATCTGGATGTTGAAATCGGAAACGGCGGTGAGGCCGCCGAATCTCATCACCACCTTGTCGGTGGAAAGCATGGTATCAGGCATCGCGGCCTCCTCTGGAGCCGCGTCGGCCTCCCCCGGGCGAACCCTTGTTCTTTCCCGAACGGGAGAACATCGCGCCCGCGTTTTTGAGCATGCCCCAGGAAAATTCCTTGTTTCCCATGAGCCCGCTTTGACGGAATATGACGACGATCATCAGCATGGCCGAAAAGACGACCATGCGAAGGCCCGGGAGGCCCTGGGTTTTGAATAGCAGCAGATTCATAGGTTCGTCGAGGAAGCGGAGGGCTTCCATAAGGATGGTGACGACGATGGCCGCGATGACCGATCCGGAGATGGAACCCGTGCCGCCCAGCACCACGATCAGGAGGATATTGAAGGTGAGGAGGAAGGTGAACATCTTGGGGTCGATGGTCGTGATCATGTGGCCGAGGAGAGCTCCTCCCACGCCGGCGATGAAGCTCGAAACCGTGAAGGAGGTCACCTTCACCCTGAACACGTTGACGCCCATCGTCTCGGCGGCCAGTTCGTCGTCGCGCACCGCCTTCATCGCCCGGCCGTAGCTCGAACGCATGAGAAGCGCCATGAAGAGCGTGACGAGAGCGGCGGTGATCCATACGGCGTAGGTCGAGGCGTAGCGCGGCAGCCCCTTGAGCCCCTGCGCCCCGTTGGTGATCGTCTGGGCGTTCGTGATCAGCACCCTGATGATCTCGGAAAACCCCAGCGTCGCGATGGCGAGGTAGTCGTCTTTGAGCCTGAGGACGGGGGCGCCGATCAAGAAGCCCACGAAAGCCGCGGCCAATCCGCCGAAGATCAGCGCCGGGATGAAGGGAAGCGTCAGGTTCTTGAGCGCGGGAACGATGGGCACGAGAAAGAAGTTCATTTCCTTGAGTTCGGGCGACATCGTGAGGAGCGCGCACACGTAGGCTCCCACCGCCATGAACCCCGAATGCCCCAGGGAGAACAGCCCCGTAAAGCCATTCAAAAGATTGAGCGAGAGCGCCAGGATGATGTAGATCGCGCAGAGATTGATGACTCTCAGGGTAAAAGCGTCGAAGAAGGTATTGGCCACCACCAGGAAGAGGGCGAAAACGGCGATGGCGATCAGGCTGTATGTGTGGTTTTTCGTCAGTTTCATGATTTACACCTTCTCCGCCTGCCGTTTTCCCAGCAGGCCCGTGGGCTTCACGATCAGCACCACGATGAGGAGGACGAAAGCGAAGGCGTCGCGATACCCCGACAAAGTGGGCAGGAGAGCGACCGTCATGATTTCGATGAGGCCGAGAAGGAATCCTCCCAGCACCGCCCCGCTGATGCTTCCTATCCCGCCGATGACGGCGGCGATGAAGCATTTCAAGCCCGGCAGCACGCCCATGAGCGGGTTGAGTTGGGGATACTTGAAGGACCAAAGGATGCCCCCGAAAGCCGCGAGGAGAGAGCCTATCCCGAAGGTGATGGACACGATCCCGTTGACGTCGATGGCCATGAGGCGCGCCGCCTCGACATCGGTGGACACGGCCCGCATGGCCATGCCGGTCTTCGTCCTGTTGACGATCCAGAGAAGAACGGCGAGAAGGGCGAAGGTGAACACGGGTATGACAAGGCTCACCGTCACGATGGATACCGATCCGAAGGAGATGACCTTCCCCAGGATATCCGGCACTTCAACGCCCTTGGGCCTTCCTCCGAAGAGGAGGACGGCGAGATTTTCGATGAGGTAGGAGGCGCCGATGGCGCTGATCATGATGGAGATTTTCGGGGAGTCCCGCAGAGGCCTGTAGGCGATTTTTTCCAGGCCTATCCCGAAGAGGGAGGTGCAGAGAATCGCCAGGACGAGGGAAGCCCACCAGGGGAGGTGGAGCAGAGCCGTCCCGTAAAAGGCGATGTAGGCTCCCAGCATGAAGACATCGCCATGGGCGAAATTGATGAGACGCAGAATTCCATACACCATCGTGTAGCCGATGGCGATGAGCGCGTAAAGGCTGCCAAGCGACAGGGCATTGGCGATGTGCTGCAGAAATAGTGCGAGGGTCATTCGTCCTCGATTCCGGTTGAGCGCTAAGAGACTCGGCGATAGCCGGACTTACCGGATCGGTTGCCGCCGGATTTACTCGCCCGGCTACCGCCGAATACGTTTCAACCTGGTATTTGTCGAAGCTGGAAGATCGACCGGCTGACAAGGACAAAACCTCGTCAGCCAATCCCGAGAAAGCTCCTTAGGGCTGTACGGTCGTCAGATACGAGAATTTACCGTCTTTTACCGTCTTGATGACGGCGCTCTTCACGGCGTCGCCTTCGGCATCGAGGGTGATCAGGCCGGCCGCGCCGGGGAAGTCCTTGGTCACGGCGATGGCGTCGCGGATCTTCGTCCTGTCGAGGCTGCCCGCCTTTTCGATGGCGGCGCGGGCCACGAGGTAACCGTCGAATCCGAGCGCGGTGACCGCGGCGGGTTCCTTGTTGTACTTCTTGCGATACTCGTCGAGGAATATCTTGGAGGTCTCGGTGATGGGGACTTCGGTGGCGAAGAAGGTCGAGAAGACGACGCCTTCGACAGCGGTCTTGCCCACGTCGAGGAACTCGGGGGTTTCCCAGGTGTCGCCGCCGAGGAAGGGCGTGGTGATGCCAAGTTCACGGGCCTGTTTCACGATGAGCGCGCTCTCGGTGAAGTTGCCGGGGGCGAAAATGACGTCGGGCTTGAATTTCTTGATCTCGGTGAGGGCGGCGGAGAAATCCGTGTCGCCGGTGTTGTAGTTGAGCTCGGCGAGAATGGACGAGGTGTCGCCGGTGAGCAGCTCGAAGGCGTCGGCGAAGAATTTCGCGAGGCCGACGGAGTAGTCGTTCGACACTTCGCGGATGATGACGGCTTTCTTGGCTTTCGCTTCCTTGAAGGCGTAGTTGGCCATGACGGTGCCCTGGAAGGGATCGAGGAAGCAGACGCGGAAGTAGTATTCATTGCCCTTGGTGACGAGGGGATTCGTGCAGGACAGTCCGATCGCCGGGGTCTTGGCCTGTTTCACGATGGGACCGGCCGCCATGGAGAGCGAAGAGCCCCAGGAACCGAGAACCACATGGACCTTATCCTTGTCGACGAGGCGCTGGGCAGCGTTGGCCGCTTCGACCTTGTCCGATTTGTTATCGGAGATCACAAGCTCGATCTTGTATTCCTTGTCGCCCACCTTTACCGTCGGATACAGTTCGTTTGCCAGTTTGACGCCTTCGACTTCCAGCGCTCCACCACCAGCATTGGCGCCGGTCAGAGGCTCGAACACGCCGAACTTGACTGTTTTCGGCGCCGCGGGGCCGCATCCGAAAAGCAGGGCAAGTACCGCGATTGCAAGTGCAGCAATACCGATTCGCTTCATTACAATCCTCCTGATTTCAATCGTCCCTCTCAAATATCGAGTGGACGTTTCAAATAGTAGAATGAGTTCATGGCGATGTCAATTTTATTCCGCGACATAGAATCAACTTTCTGTCCGCTTTGACAGGGATGGCATATGGACATATGAAGGGTAAACCGATAAACTCTTGGGCGTGCATTCGTAAACGCACAAAGTTCACAGGAGGAAGAAGATGAAAAAACTTCTCGTCGCCTTTGCCGTACTTGCAGTCTTACTCGCCAGCTGCGGCGGCTCTGCAAGTGGAAAACCCAAGATTGGTGTCGCGATCTACAAGTTCGATGACACATTCATGTCCTATGTCCGCAACGCCATCACCGAAAACGCCAAGGACAAAGCGGAAGTCGAAGTCGTGGACAGCCAGAACGCCCAGCCCACGCAGAACGACCAGGTGGACGCGTTCCTCTCCAAGAAAATGAAAGCGATCGCCATCAACCCGGTTGACCGCACCGCCGCCGCCGCCATCATCGCCAAGGCCAAGGCCAAGAAAACCCCCGTCGTGTTCTTCAACCGCGAGCCGATGCCCGAAGATATGCAGTCATGGGACAAGGTGTACTATGTCGGCGCCAAGGCCGAGCAGTCGGGAACCATGCAGGGCCAGATCGTCGTCGACTATTGGAAAGCCAATCCCGCCGCCGACAAGAACAAGGACGGGATCATCCAGTACATCATGCTCAAGGGTGAGCCCGGACATCAGGACGCGGAACTCCGCACCCAGTTCTCCATCCAAGCCGTGACCGATGCCGGCCTTAAGGTCGAGAAGCTCGCCGAAGACACCGCCTACTGGGACCGCCCGAAGGCCTTCGAGAAGATGAAGGCTTTCCTGGCCGCCTACGGCGACAAGATCGAAGTCGTCCTCTGCAACAACGACGATATGGCTCTCGGCGCCATCGAAGCCCTCAAATCCGACGGCTACTTCGCCGGAACCAAGCAGATCGTGGTCGTCGGCGTCGATGCCACGGCCCCCGCCCTCCAGGCTGTCGAGGAAGGCACCCTTCTCGGCACCGTTCTCAACGACGCGAAGAACCAGGGCAAAGCCACCTTCGACCTGGCTTACGCCCTCGCCAAGAACGAGGATCTGGCCAAGACCGGCTGGACGATTTCCGACGCCAAATACGTATGGGTTCCCTACCAGAAAGTCACGAAGGAAAATTACACCCAGTTCAAATGAGTCCATATCCTGAATTCAGGTGAACAGGTGGCGCGGCCATGCTTTCCTTTAGGAGGGCATGGCCGCGCCCGTCAGGATCGCAGGGAAAGCGCCGGAATCGCGCATTGCGCGATTCCGGCGCTTTCCTTGCCGCATGAAAGGGTGTATGTATAATGACATGCACCCTCTTTTTTTAATCGCGCCAGAAGGGAGGCATCTCATGGGCGACGTTGAATACGTCCTGGAGATGAACCACATTTCCAAAAGTTTCCCGGGAGTCAAAGCCCTCGACGATGTGAGCATCAAAATAAGGCCGGGCACCGTTCACGCCCTGATGGGCGAAAACGGCGCCGGCAAATCCACGCTCATGAAATGCCTTTTCGGCATCTATGTCCCCGATGAGGGGGATGTCCTGTTGGATGGAAGGAAGGTCAACTTTTCCTCATCCCGGCAAGCGTTGGACGCGGGCATCTCCATGATCCACCAGGAACTCCTTCCCGTTCCTTTCAGACCGGTGACGGAAAACCTCTGGCTGGGCCGGTTGCCAGTGAAGCGCCTCGGTCCCTTCATCTTCGTCGATCATAAAAAGATGCTCGAGGCGACGCAGTCGATTTTCACGTCCCTCGGTATGAACATCGATCCGAAGACCTGGGTCCGCAATCTTTCGGTATCGCAGATCCAGATGCTCGAAATCGCCAAGGCGGTCTCCAACAATTCGCGCGTCATCATCATGGATGAGCCCACCTCGTCGCTCACCCAAAACGAGGTCTCGCAGCTGTTCAGGATCATCCGCGACCTCAGGCAGAAAGGCGTGGCCATCATCTACATCTCGCATAAAATGGAAGAGATCCTCGAGATTTCGGACGATGTATCGATAATGCGGGACGGAAAATATGTGGGAACCTATCGGGCGAAAGACTTGACCATGGACTTGATCATCTCGAAAATGGTCGGCCGCGATCTCACGCACCGTTTCCCGCCACGAAGCAACAAGCCGGGCGATGTCGTCCTGAAAGTCAGCGACCTCACTTCCGCCGAGACTAAGTCGTTCAAATCCATATCCTTCGACCTGCACAAGGGCGAGATACTCGGCATTGGCGGCCTGGTCGGCGCCAAGCGCACCGAGCTTGTCGAGTCCATCTTCGGTCTGAGACCGATCGAATCGGGCAGCATCGAGCTGAACGGCAAACCCGTCGTCATCAGTTCATCCCAGAGCGCCATATCCAAACGCATGGCGCTTCTCACCGAAGAGCGCCGCGTGACAGGCATCGTCCCCATGCTGTCGGTGCTGGACAACACGATTCTCGCCAATCTTCCCCGTTATGTCGGCAAGCTCGGGCTTCTCGACGAAAAACGCTGCGGCGTCGACGTCGACAAGAGCATCGAGCAGCTGAGAGTGAAGACGCCCTCATCCAAGACGCGGATAAAGGACCTTTCGGGCGGCAACCAGCAAAAGGTCCTCTTCGCCCGCTGGCTGCTCACCGAGCCGGACATCCTCATCCTGGATGAACCGACGCGGGGCATAGACGTGGGCGCGAAATATGAAATCCATTCCATCATCGCGGATCTCGCCGCGAACGGCAAAAGCATCATCATGATTTCCTCCGAAATGCCGGAGCTTCTGGGCATGTCGGACAGGATCATGGTCATGTGCGACGGAAGGCTCACCGGGATCCTCGACGGAAAATCGGCGGATCAGGAAAGCATCATGCGGCTTGCAGCGCAGTTTATCTGAGGAGAGAAAGTATGGTAGAAAAAAAGAATCCGGAAGATGTACAGATCCGGTCCATGGCAAGACAGAAAGCTATCAAGGATTTTTCCATAAAATACGCGATCTATCTCGTGTTCTTGGCTCTCGTCGTGGCGATTTCCATCAAGCAGCCTTCCTTTCTTTCCCTGCAGAACCTGAGGAACATCCTTTCCATGTCGGCCACGAGAATCATCATCGCCATGGGAATCGGCGGCGTCCTCATAACGGGCGGCACCGATCTCTCCGCGGGCCGCCAAGTCGGGCTCGCCGCCGTCGTATCCTCCTCGATGCTGCAGTTCATGAGCTATCCACGACGCATGTATCCCAACATGCCCGAGCTTCCCATCTGGATCCCCATCCTCATCGCGATCGTGGTCTGTGCCGTCGTCGGCCTCGTCAACGGGACGATCATCGCCTACCTCAAGGTCCCTCCCTTCATCGCGACCCTCGGCACCATGGTGGCGACCTACGGGATAACGTCGATTTACTTCGACAGGCCGCCCTACGGCGCCCAGCCCATCGGAGGCCTGCGCAAGGATCTCACCACCCTGGGTTCGGGCTATGTCGGATTCGATGGCACCTACTCGATACCCTACATCGTCATAATAGCCCTCATCATAGCGGCGATCGTGTGGGTGCTCCACAACAAGACGAGATTCGGCAAGAACGTTTACGCCATCGGCGGCAACCCCGAGGCGGCCAAGGTGTCGGGCGTTCCGGTCCAGAAGAACCTCATCACCATCTACACGATAGCGGGCGCCCTCTATGGGCTCGCGGGAA
This sequence comes from Rectinemataceae bacterium, assembly GCA_035560555.1. Lineage (GTDB taxonomy): Bacteria > Spirochaetota > Spirochaetia > Treponematales > Rectinemataceae > UBA11090. Next base: position 33,805 of record DATMZF010000074.1, on the reverse strand, counting down.
CGCTCGAGGCGGCGAGGACGGGCGGCGCCACGAACAACTACGGCAACGGCTACGAGCTGGACGCCATCGCCGCCTGCGTCGTCGGCGGCGTATCTACCTCGGGAGGCATCGGCACGGTTCCGGGCATGGTCATAGGCGTCCTCATCTTCAGCATCATTTCCTATGGACTCACCTTCATCAACATGAACCCCTACTGGCAGCAAATCATCAAAGGCGCTATCATCATAGCGGCTGTCGCCGTAGACATAAGGAAATATCTGGCAAAACGATGAATAAAGTCGACGTATTGATAATTGGCACGGGTCCCGCCGGTCTGGGAGCGGCATTTGGCCTTCTCGAGGATCACGGCCCCAAGGTCGGCAAATCCGACTTATCCCTCCTCATCCTGGACAAGAACGAAGTATCCTCCGGCGGACTGCGCAACGACTGTAAAATGAACTTCTCCTGGCCCATCGGTTTTCCAGAAGTCTGCTGGAACAGGGAACTGGCCGAATACTATCTGCGCAGGGTCGAAGAATTCCTCCTTCCCGATATCATGGACAAGAAGAACGTCGGCGTCTATTTTCACAGGGCCGAAAAGCTGGGCGTCAAGCTCCTTGAGATCCGACAGTCCCACCTGGGAACCGACGGCGGCCTCGAATTGATTAAAACGCTCGTCGCCCGCCTCGGGAAACTCGGCGCCGAGATTTCCCTGGGCGAAAAAATGCTGAGCCTCGACGCCGAGCGCAAAATCGTAACCACGGACAAAAGGGAAATAGCCTACAAGAATCTCATCATCGCGCCGGGGCGCGGAGGTTTCGCCTTCCTCCAGCAGATGATGAACGGCGCCGGCATATCCTATCGCGACAACGTCGTGGATATCGGCGTACGAGTGGAGACAAAGGAAGAACGCTATCCCATCGTGAGGGATTACTACGATCCCAAATTCCTTTTCCCGAAAAAGACGAGGACGTTCTGCACCAATTCGCGGTCGGCCTATGTAGTGCAGGAAAAATACGGCGACCAGGAATCGGGCGTCTGGTATTCGGTGAACGGCCATGCCTGGTCATCGTCCCGACCCGAAAACGGTCTCACTAACTTCGCGATCCTGAAGACGGTCACCCTCACCGCGCCTCTCGCCTCGGGCCAAGCCTACGCCAGGATGCTGGGCATGCAGGCCGCCCTTCTCGGCGGCGGCAGACCGATAATGCAAAGGATCGGCGACTTCAGGCTCGGCAAGCGTTCCTTCGCCGAATCCTTCTCGGGGGACCTCTACGATTTCGAGCCCACCCTGCCCTCATGCACTCCCGGCGACATAGGCCTTTCGGCGCCGGCCAAGATTCTCAACGCGCTATGGAACGGGATGAAGCTTCTCGATTCGATAGTCCCCGGCCTCCTCCACCCGAGCACCATCATGTATTATCCGGAGATCAAGCTCTACGCGAATCGCCCCGCCTTCAACGACAATCATTTCCGCGCGGCCGATGGCCTTTATCTCGTGGGCGACGGCGCGGGCACGAGCAGGGGGATAACGGCGGCCTGGGCTTCCGGCCTGCGGGCGGCCGACGGGATTCTGGAATCCCTCTAAAACAAGCGGAGTCATTATGAACAGCAGAAGCGCTTCATTGCGCAAGGCGAGCTGGATCGCTCTCGTCGGCAACAGCCTTCTCGCCATCCTGAAAATCGTGATTGGAAGCTTTTCGGGAAGCCTGGCCGTGCTCTCTGACGGCATCGATTCGGCCACCGACGTCCTCATCGCCGCCATGACCCTCGTGGCCGGAAAGATTTCGGCCAAACCCGGCGACAGGGAACACCCCTATGGCCACGGAAGGATCGAAACGATAGCCACGGCCCTCATCTCCTTCATCGTGTTCTACGCGGGCGCCCAGGTTCTCATAAACGCGATCGGCCAGATAGCCAGGGGGGCCGTGAGCGTCATGCCCTCGATGATGGCCATATGGGTGACGATCGCTTCCATAATCGGGAAGCTCGCCCTCGCGTGGAGCCAGTTCTACTACGGCAAGAAAAGCGGCTCGGCGATGCTCATGGCGAACGGCAAGAACATGCGCGGCGATGTGGTCACTTCCTCCGCCGTCCTCGTCGGACTGGTCCTGACCTACATCACCGGCATCCCGGTCATGGACAAGATTCTCGCGGCGCTCGTCTCGCTGTGGATTCTCAAAAATGCCGTGGAGATCTTCCTGGAAGCCAATACCGAACTTATGGACGGCCTCAACAGCCATGGCCAGTACAAAGAGCTCTTCGCCGCCATAGCCAAGGTGCCGGAGGCGGGCAACCCCCATAGGGCGCGGCTGCGGCGCATCGGCTCGATGCTCATCGTCGACCTGGACATAGAGGTGGAACCCGGCATGAGCGTGCGCGACGCCCATAAAATCGCGGTCGACGTGGAGGAATCCATCAAGGAGTCGCTCCCCGACATCTACGATGTCATCGTCCACATCGAACCTTTCGGCAACGTCGAAGAAGAAAAGTATGGGCTCACGGTAGCCGACACGAAACCCGGCTCATCCGTTTCATTCGACTCATCCGACTCGCCCGACTGATCTCGGCCGGGCGAGGTGGGGCACCGTCGCCTCTTGCGGCGCCGACGGCATTTCGTAACATCTGTTACAGCATTTTCCTCTCCCGCTCATTATAGTATTCATATAGTGGGGGAAGAAATGGGCGAATATGTCACCATCGATCCAGAAAGGCAGATACGGCTGAAGAAAATCATAGGCAGGCTCCACGGCGGAGCGCCTGTCTCCGAGGTCAAAAAGGAATTCGCGAAACTGATTCACGGGGTGAGCGCCGCCGAAGTCGCCGCCATGGAACAGTCCCTCATAGACGGCGGAATGCCCGTCGAAGAGGTTCAGCGGCTCTGCGAAGTGCATGTTCAGGTTTTCGAGAGCTCTCTGGCGGCGGGGCAGAAGCCGAGCGGCATCGCAGGGCATCCCATCCACTCGATGCTCGAGGAAAACAAGCTCGCGAAGAAGAAAGTCGCGGCGTTGAAGGCCGCGGCGAGATCCTGGACCTGGGGAATCGGGAGCGGGGATACGGCGCAAAAGGCGCTGGACGATCTTTCGGCCATTATCATCCATTACGCCAGAAAGGAGAACCAGCTCTTTCCTTACCTGGAAAAACACGATTTCACGGGGCCATCCCGCGTGATGTGGGGCAAGCACGACGAGATCAAGGCGCTATTCAGAGACGCGAAGGATGCGCTGGACTCGAAGCCCCGCGCCTTTCTCTTCGTGGCGAGAACGCTCGCCATGAAGATCCAGAAGATGATCTTCATGGAAGAACACATCCTCATGCCGGAAGCGGAGCGACGTCTTTCCAGGCGGGAATGGGCCGAGATCCGTCGGGGCGAGGAAGCGATAGGGTTCGCGTGGATCCGCCCCGCTTCGCTCTACGACGCCGGACTGGCTCTGGCGGACGAGGTCCAGAACCAAGCGCCTGCCTTTTCCCCGACTGTGGCCGCGGCCACCCCAACAGATGGAGCGCCAACCATTGGGGCGCCGACAGCGGTCATAGCCGATCTGCTCGATCTTTCCACCGGCCGCGTTTCGAAGGAAGTGCTCGATATCGCCCTGAAGACGATGCCCGTCGACATCAGCATCGTCGACGAGAACGACAGAGTCCTCTACTACTCCGACTCGCCGCACCTGCTCTTTCCGCGAAGCCCAGCCGCCATCGGGCGCAGCGTCCAGAATTGCCATCCGCAGAAGTCGGTAGACACGGTGAACAAGATCCTGACCTCCTTCAAGAACAAGGAAAGGGACAAGGCCAGGTTCTGGATCGAAATGGGAGGCCGTTTCATCCTCATCGAATATTACGCCCTACGCGACGGCGCCGGCGGCTATAGGGGAACCCTCGAGGTGAGCCAGGATCTCACCGAACTCAGGGCATTGCGGGGGCAGCTCCGCCTTCTGGACTGGGAGTAGGTGAAGGCGGAGCTCGTCTTTGCCGTCGCCGGCGCGCAAAAGCCGTCACGCTCAGAACAGGAAAGGTCCGGGCTGGTCCGGGTTCTTCCCGAAGAAAGTGACCTCGTCGATGCTGTGAATCTTGGGGCCCTGAAGCAGGGTATAGAGCGTCCGCTCTATGCCGATGCCGCCGCCGAAGGTCTGCGGGAAAAACGAGCCGCCCTCTGGGGTTCTCGCCGCCACGGCCGACAGGAAGGGACCGTAGCCTTCCAACTCCTCCATATTCTCGATATCGCCGCGATCGTCGAAACGCGGCGCCTCTGAAAGAATGCCGTTCTGCAGGAGGCGCGCGATGATGGCCGGGTAGAACCATTCCCTCAAGCCTCCCGAGAGCAGCTCGAAGGCCTCACCCAAGGAACCATCCAGATATTTCGCGGCCGCGCAGAGATCATAGTTGAAAACCTGCCGGGACGTGATGGAAGAAAGAGGGCTGAACGATCCATCTCTCTTCAGGAAAGGATAGACGAGATCGTAGTTTTCGCGAAGGAGTCCCAGCACCCAGAAGAACTGGGTGCCCGCGGTCGCCCCAAGCCTCGCTTCCATCCCTTCCTCGGCCCCCGACTCGTCCTTGTAAAAGCGGGGAAATGGTTTTTGCGGCACTTCGAGCGCGACGCCCAGGGAAGCGAGACATTCGGGGCATGTAGCCTTCACCTTTCTGACCACGGATATGATCATGTCTTCGAAGAAGTCCAAGGCTTCGTCTCGTTCCTTCTCCAACAAAAGCGTCACCTTTTCGGGCTCGTCGAAATACTCGTCGTCGGTGATATAGACGCTACGCTTCGCCTCCATATCCATCTGGGAAAAATCGATCAGGTACTTTTTCTGCTTGATGGGATCCGTGTGGGGCAGCTCCAGCCTGATGTTGGGAGAATCGATGAAAATGCCTTTGATCGCCGGGTTGGTGCAGGCGAGGAACTTGGAATAGATCATGGAGTGCGTGGTCCGATAGGGGACGTTCTTGTAGCGAATGACGGGGACGTGCTCGACATCGTGGCAGAGGGGATCGGTGACGGGCGAGAGCGATACTCTGTCGATATTGGACAGCCCTCGATCGGCTAAAAACTCCTGCATGGCGAGGATGAGACCCGTTCGTATCGCCATGACGTCGGCGAGGAGGGGATCCCGCCATTTCCCAAGATAGTACTTGTCCAGATGGCTACCAAAGGAGCCGCCCCGCTTTTTCAGGCTGTCCTGCCAGCCAGCGAGGGCGGCGCCAATGGAGGTGTCTTTTTCGGGAATTGCATATTCATACGTACTTTTTATAGTCTTCATGGTTGTTCCTTCTCAGTCTCTATGGTGTCCGGCCTTACCCGGCCGGTTTTTGACGCGCGGAGTGTCCTCGTTGATCCTCAACGAGGACGCTCCAGAATTGAACCGGAAGCCATCGTGGCCAAAAACCGCGTTACCCATGAGGATGCCATAACTGAATATCATCCTCCGCCCTCCTTACCAAGAAGTTTTTTGATTTCCGCCATCGGCAAAGACTAAAAAAAACCGGCCCCATAAAGGGCCGGTCCCATTTTTGTCTTTATCTATCTATGCGCACAGCCCCGGCACCGCTGCGGCAGTTCCGGTATTATTATTGAGCAGATTGGCGTCGACGTTGAACATGCTGCGCTTCATAGATACGAGCACGATATAGAAATCATAATAGTCTGTCAAGTATATTTATTCACAGCGAGACACAATTCTGGCGCGGGGACCGCGATCCGTCGGTTTTACCTCGATGGAGCAGGGACGCCGGCCATTGCGCACACAGAAGGATTCTATATCCAAAATCTCCTGGCCTTCCACCATATAGAGCGGATAGGACAGCTCCAGTCGCGACGTTTCACCGTCGGCGAATGCCCTGGACCATGCCCCATGATAGCGGACGAGGTCGAGGGCGGCGGGGAGCATGGCACTCTTACCCCGCTTTTCATAGAGCCGCGATAAATGCGCGCATTGAAGAGCTTCGATAGCCGCCTGTCCCATGGAAAGCGGCGCCCTCGGAGTCCCTCCCCGCTCCTCTGGTGTCGCTCGTGGCGCCAGCGTCTCCTCAGCGTCGAATCCGGCGAGAAATGCCGACGGCGAAAGGCGCAAGGGTTTCAGAACCGACAGAAACCAGGGAACGGCTCTCCCCTTCGAGTAGAAAATCCCGCAAGCGCGGGCGAGCTTGGCGGCCGCTTCCATATCCGCGGCCGAAAAGCCGGGTTGGCTCCGAAGCACATAAGGCGGTTCGCGCCCATATTCGAGGGAGAACTCCTTCCTCCTGCTGAAAAGGGTGGTGCCGGGGAGGACGGCGAGAGGGAAAATATCGAGATGATTAGGCATCAGCGAAAGCCCGAAATCGAGGCTTTCGCGGAAGCCGGCGAGCGAGTCGCCCGGTAGCCCGTAAATGAGATCCAAACCGAACACCGCTCCCGTCTCATTGAGAAGGTTGATTTTCGAAGCGAATTTCTTCTTGTTGATGCCCCTGCCGATATTTTTCAGCACTTCGGGGCGAACGCTCTGGAGCCCTATCTGCAAGGAGCAGGGAATGGCGGCGAAGGCTTCGGCCTGGGTCCGATCCAAAAGCTCGGCGCGGATCTCGAAGTACCAGTCGATCCCCCCGCCTCTCTCCGAAAAAAGGCTGAGGAGCGATATGACGCGCGCGCTCTGGGTGTTGAAGGTCGGATCCAGGACAAAGACTTCCCTGACGCCGCTTCGCGCGAAAAGCTCCAGCTCTTTCTTCAGCCTTTCGGTTGGAAAATGCCTGAGCCCGGAGGATCCTCGGCCTTCATAGCAGTAGGCGCAGCGGAAGGGGCAGCCTCTGGTCAGCTCCCAGGTCACGGAGCCTCCGCGCCTGGGTTCGAGGATTCCTTCCAGCCAGGGAGAAGGAAGCGCGGCCGCGTCGCGGGGCCGAGAGCGGAGGATAGCGGGTCCGCGCTTTCCGGCGGCGTTCGGGTTCTCGGACGCCGCCGCGGCCGCCGCCTCTCCCCTCGCTCCCAAGGTTCTCGTTTGCGCCGCTTCCGCGAACCAGGCGGGAAGGCTCGCCTCCACTTCGCCAAGAAACAGCGCGTCAAAAAGACAAGGCCTATTCGGTTCTTCCTCGCCAAGCCTTTCGGGGGCGAAACGTTCGGCGTCGGGCCCTCCCGCGATGAGGAGAATTTCCGGATGACTGTCTTTCAGCCGCGCCGCCAGCGCCGCGAAGACCGTGGAATTCCAGCAGTACAGGGAAAAGCCAACGACCTGGGGCATGGTCTCGACGATCCTGAGAAGCAATTCTTTTTCGTCATCGTCGACACAGGCTTCCACGATGGACATATCCGCTCGGCTGACAAGCTTCGCGGCCACGAGGGAAGCAGCGGCGCAGCCGGCCCCGAGGGGCAGCGCGCCGATGTCTTCCTTTACGGTGAGGCTGACAAACGTGACGCGGAGATTTTTCTCAATCATCAGGGATACAGGCTACCATGGAGCCGTCGACTTCCACAACATTCCTCCGCTTGACGCATTTTCCGTATCGGTGGTACGTTCGCACGCAATGGAACTCAAAACGAACGAGCTGACGAACGCCGTCCTGTCTTGCCTTTTTGCGGCCCTCATCTCCATAGGGGCTTTCATAGCCTTGCCCGTCCCCGGAAGCCCCGTACCTATCGTCTTGCAGAATATGTTCATCATGCTGACCGCCCTCATCATGGGTCCCTGGTGGGGCGCCTTCGCGACCGCTCTCTATCTGCTTTTCGGCTTTCTCGGTCTGCCGGTCTTTTCCGGGGGAGCGGGAGGAATCGCGAAGCTGCTCGGCCCCACGGGCGGTTACCTCTTCGGGTATCTCCCGGCGAGCATCGCCATGGGTTTCATCGCCAGAAAGGGCAAACATACGATTTTCATCAATATCTGCGCCTGCCTGGCCGGCATGGCGATAGTGTATATCTTCGGAATCGCCAGGCTGAGGGCCGTCCTGGATGTCGACTGGGGAAAAGCGCTGGCGGTGGGGCTCTATCCCTTCATCCTGGGCGACGCCGTCAAAATCGTCCTCGCTTCCCTGCTCGCTCCCAGACTATTCGCCGGAATGGAAACCCTGACGGGCCGTGACGGCGATGTCTGAGCTTTTCCGCGCCCAGGGGCTCTCCCACAGATTTCGCGACGGCACCGAAGCGCTCAAGCGAATCAGACTCACCATAGAAGACGGCGAGTTCATCGTCATCGCCGGAAGGAATGGCTCGGGGAAGACTCTTCTCGCCCGCCATCTCGTGGGCATATCGACCGCGACGGCGGGAAGTCTCCTTTTCCGCGGCGCCGATCTGCGAAGCGTCATGAAAGCCCTGCGAAGCTCGGTGGGATTCGTATTCCAGGATACCGATTCGCAGATTCTTGGCCAGACGGTGGCCGAAGACGTGGCCTTCGGCCCCGCGAACATGAGGCTTTCCCCTTCCGAAATAGCGGCTAGGACCAAGGAAGCGCTCGCCGAGGCCAAGCTGTCCGGCGCCGAAGAGCGCCGCCCCGAAACCCTTTCGGGCGGGGAAAAGCGCAGGCTAGCGATCGCCGGCGTCCTGGCGATGCGTCCCGATTGCGTCATACTCGACGAGCCTTTCGCAAACCTGGACCTGGAATCCGCAAGGGATATAATCAGGATATGCGGAGAACTCAAGGGAAAAGGCATAACGCTCATCATCGTGACACACGAGCTGGAAAAGATACTCTTCCTCGCCGACAGACTCGTCATTCTCGATGGTGGCGAAATCTGTTTTGACGCCGCGCCTTCGGAGGCCGCGCCCGAACTCTTCGCCGAGCATGGTCTCGCCTGTCCCTTCGAAGGACAGTTCCCCTGGACATATCCCCGGGATGGAATGCCGGCTTCGGTGATCCCTTTGAAGGCTGATTTGGGAGTTCGCGAGCCGTGAATCCCTTCGCTTTTGAGCCCCTGGACAGCCCGCTCGCCAGAGTATCGGCCGCCTCCAAGGCCATCCTCCTCATCTGCGCCTCGACGGCGGCCATGCGCTTCGGCGCGCTTCCCCTCGCCCTTCTTTTGGCGACGGGAGCGCTTCTCATGCCAGTCCTGCGCATTCCCCTGAAAGGACTGGGAAAAGCGAGCATGGTCATCGGCTACCTCGCGCTGTTCTCGGCGATAGTTCGTGGAATTTTTCCGGGCGACGGACGAGTCTTCGCGCTTGAGACGATCCCCCTCTCGGCTCTCTACTCGGCGAGGCTAGGCACCGTGTTCATCTACGCGAGGATCTATTACGTGAGCACGAAGGCCTCCGAACTCGGGGATTACCTCAGCGTCGCGGCGCGAAAAATGACGAGTCTGTTCGGGAAAAAGGGAGGAAGATCAATCGTTCTCTCCGACCCCGGCATGATGGCCTCGCTCTCGCTTTTGTTCTTGCCGCGCGTCTTTGAGAATTACGGAAAAGTGAGGGATGCCGCCGAACTCCGGGGCTTTGGAATCGGTCGGCGCTGGATGTCGGGGATGCTGCCCATGCTCCAAACCTTCGTATTCACGAGCATCAAGGGGGCCCTCTCCACCGCCAGGGCTATGGAGCTTCGCGGGTATTCGGAGGCCAGGACCATCAGCCTCAGGGCTTTTTCCCGTTTCGACGCCGCCATCGTCGCCTCAGGGGGGCTGCTTCTTCTCTTGTCGGGGCTAGGCGTCTAGAGCCCCGCGCCCCATCCTGACGGAGCGGCCCTCTTCCAGGCAACGCGGTCACCTTCCCGCCAGCGCCGCGATTCGGCGAAAGCTGCCCATCTATACGGCGCTGCAGTCCCTGACACCGGTCCAGGGCTGGGCGGGGCCAGGCTTTTCGCCCGCGCTCCGCGGCTCCCACACCTCGACAGGCACTTTCTTGCCATATACGAGAATTTGACCCAGGCGGCGAAATTCCAAACCATCCGCCGACGCGCCATTTTTTCCGAACAGAGAACCGTCAGGCGCCGCGAGGCCGCCGGCCGATGCCGGCGACGGGGGCATCGCCCAGGTCGCGCACGCGGCCACCGTGTCGCCCGAAACTAGAATTCTCGTCCCTGTCGCCTTGTTCGCGTTTTCCAGCCTGCTGGCCGTGTTGACCACGTCGCCCAGCGCCGTGTAGTTGAACCGTGAGGGCGAACCCATGTTGCCGACGATCGCCTTTCCCGTGTGTATCCCGATTCGGGTCACGGGTACAGGCGTCCCAAGAGAGGCAAAGACTTCGCGCGAGGCGCCGAGAGCCTTCTGGCAGCGGAGGGCCGCACGCACTGCCCTGCCGGCGTGGTCATTCTGGTCTAGGGGGGCGTTCCAGAACGCGACGACGGCGTCGCCCACGTATTTGTCGATCGTCCCGCCCTCCGCGAGAATTTCACCCGTCACGATTGAGAGATAGTTGTTCATGAAAGCGGCCAGGCTCTCCGGGGCCATGGATTCCGACAAGGCGGTGAAGCCTTGGATATCGGAAAAAAACACGCTCAGGACGCGCTCTTCGCCCCCGAGCCTGAGAAGCCCGGGATTCCTCAGGATCGCGTCTATGACGGAAGGCGACAGGTACTGGGAGAAGCTTCGGCGCAGGAACGCCTTGTTCCTGCCTTCGGAGACATAGGAAAGGATGATGCCGGCGGCGTAGGAAAACAGGCCTGAGGATATTCCCAGCCCCATGGAGGCGACGAGGCCGGCTCTGTAGAGGGCAAACCCGGAAGCCATGGGGAGGAAGGCGAAAAGCGCCGCGCCGCCTGTGAGGAGGGCTGGTTTTTTGAGATGGGTGGAAGCCCAGGCGGCGCTCAGGGCGAAAAAGCAGACGAGCAGCAGTTCCGCCGCCGCGGGCAACGTGCCGAGAAGCCGGCCACGCAGCGCGTTGTCCACGAAGGTGGCGTGAATTTCTGCGCCGGGCATCGCGCGGTCCGTCGGCACCGCTTGCCTGTCGAGAAGTCCCGGGGCCGAAAAGCCTATAAGAAGGTATTTGCCCGCGTATCGTTCCGGATCGACCTGCGGTTCGCGCCCTTCCCTCAGGCTTATGGCGCTCGAGAGTATTTCGGCGGCGTTGAGCGCGGGGAATGTCGGTGAGCCTCCCCTGAAGCGGAGGTAGACATCGCCAGAGGGCTGCTTCCCAGGAACATCGCCACCCTTGGCCAGGAGCGCCAGGCCGAGGGAAGCGGCGCTTCCCGGCCTTGTCGCGCCTTCGCCCGCCCCGGTGTCGGAGGCTCTGGCGGGCGCCTTGGCTGCCTCTCCCACGGCGTCCGCCGCGCCCTGAGCGTTCAAAGCTTTCGCGGCGCCCCCGTATCCCGCCTCATACCTGCGGAGAATGCCATCGGCATCGACCAGGCCCGCCACGCGGCCGTAGTCCACCTTATTCGTCGGAAGAGGCCTGAGCCTCCCGCCGCCGCTCGGATCGAGGGCTTCCGCGATGACGACATTGCCCGCCTCATCCATGGCCTCGGCGCAGCGCGCGTCATCCTCTGGTCCGAAACTCGAGGTTTCGCTAAAAATGATATCGAAGGCCTGGCCCTTCGCCTGCGAGCAGAAGGAAGCAATGATCCCGTAGAGTTCCCTTGGCCAGGGCCAGGCTATCCCCAGATTTCGCTCCACCCAGCCAAGGCTGTACTGATCGACATAGATGAGTTCCACGGTGCCGCTTGCGTGGCCGCCAGAACCGTCAGAGCCTCCGGAAGCGATTCCGTCGATCCTCGCGCTGCCGCGGGCGATCATGTCGTAGAGCGCGTGGTCGATACCCCGGATGGCGCCAGAAAACAGAAGAACCGCCGAAAAGAGAAGCCCGGAAATGCCGGCCAGCAGGAACCGCAATCTAGGCCGCACCTCATGCTGGTTTCGCGCGGTCCCTCCATGGTCGACATAAGCGCCAGGCGCATCGTGGGCATTCCAACCAGCCCGGTCGCGTCGGCCAGCCCGGCCACCTCTGGCCGCCTCGCCGCCCTGCCTGATGTTCAAAAAAATCCCCGCAGCGTCTCGAAGCGTTCGGAGCGAACATATGAGGCGAGGACGGGATCGACGGTCCTCAGGCTCTCTTCCTCGTCGCGGGTGACGGGCCATACCTTCTTCGCGATTACGACCTTGCCCTGTTCTGGCAACGAGGAGCGCAAGGCTTCCTGGCGGGAGGCCGGTTCCGGGTGCGTGACGGCGAATCCCGCGGTATTTCCCTCTTCGCGGCGGGGCAGATGCCCGATGAGCCGCGACAGGGCGTTTAAATCGTAGCCGGCCGAGGCGATGATATTCCTCGCCTCGAGGTCGGCCTGGAATTCATAGGTCTGGGAATAGCCTGAAATGACGATGATCTTCGCCAATTCGGAGATGGAATCGCCGAAGGCGGACGTAAAGGCCGCGATGTCGCCGCCCGAGGCGTTGCCGGCGTTTATCGCGAATTCCGAAGCTATCTTGGTTAGCCTGGCGCCCTGAACCGACGCGAGGCCATGCCCCAGCGAGACATGTGCGATCTCGTGGGCAAGGGCGGCGGCAAGCTCGTCCTCGCTCTGCGCCTTACGCAGTAGCCCCCTAGTGACGAGGATATGACCGCCTGGCGACGCGAAGGCGTTAATCTCCCAGCTATCGAGCACGATGAAGCGGTATCCGGCGTAGATCTCCGGCCGGGAGGAGTACAGGGCGAGCCCCTGCCCCAGCATATTGATGTATGCGTTGAGCTCGGGGCAATTGTAGGGCCGGTAGGTCGCGAAAATATTGGCGGCCACCGCTCTTCCCACATAGTACTCTTCTTCCGGATTGAGCTGGCGGGAAGCCTCGACGGCGGCCTTGGCCGCTATCTTGAGCATGGTGGCCTGATAGTTATCGAGAAGACCCTGACTGATTGCTTGGGTCGCGAGCATATCCATGCTGTCCGCCAGGGTAAGACAGGAGCTTAAAAGGAGAAGGCATGCGAAAACCGCGGCGCAGGCCGCGAGCGATGGAAAATACGGGAGACGCCTTCTTTTCATCGATCTCACTGCTCGACTGAGCCCGCCAAAAAGCCTATCACGGTCTCGGAAGGATAGGCGTAACGTTCCATGGCGTCCACCCAGGAATAGTCCACGCGCGAATTCTTGCGGTAGGACTCCTCCACCGATTCGCTGAACCCTTTGCCGGCGAGGGCGATCTCGCTGCCGGTGATTCCCGATGCCGCCTTGCCCGCGTCGGATGCGTCGATCGTTTTTTCCGTCAGCGCGGACATGAACATATAGCCGTACCTCGTCGAACCGGGCACTTGTACCTTGGCCCACCCGTCCACGCTCGCGTACATGGAGACCTTGGCCCTGTAGGCGACGGTCGCCAGTATGGGCGCGATGACGGAGGGCGACTCCCTTATTTGACTTTTTGTCACGTGGACGGTCATAACCCGCGCCGCGGCGATCGCGCCCTGCGCCGCGTTCCCCGCCTCGGCGTGGAGTGACATCGTTCCGGACGCTATAGCCAACAATAGCAAAACACAGCACCGAACTATTCGTCGCTTCATGGCATACCACCTAGGGCGTAAAACCCCACTATAACAATATCGCGGGAATTCGGAAAAACCATCGCTCACGGGAGATTTTTTCGGCCTCGCCGTCCCATTCGACCTCAGCCGCCCCATGAGAGGACTTCTTCCTCTATATGCTTTTTCCATTCGAGGAGGGCGTGGACGATAGCCCGTTTCGGCGCCGAAAGCTCCGGATCCGCGAGCTCGGTTTCCACGAGCCTCGCGTAATCGGCGAGTTCGGCCGCCCCCTCCCTGGCGGGAAGCTGGATTCTGCCCGCGCAGAAGTCCCTCCACCTCAAACGTTCGGAGACGCCCAAGGTTTCGGGAAAGTTTCTCGCGAAGAGCCTGTGGGCGAGGCGCGGTATCCTTTCGTCAATGAATTTCATCTTCATAAGGGACGACTTTGCCTCTTTCAGGCCATCGGGGGTATTCCTCCTCGCCGCCAGCGTCGCGTGGAATCGTCCGAGTTTCTCCCTATCGGCGTTGGGCATGAAACCGCCCGAATAGAGGCAGATGTCGGGGTCATCGGTGGCCGGCGGCGGCATGGGTTCGTCGAACACGGCGGTGAGCTTCTGTACGAGACCTGGGTTGTCGTTGATGGTGGCGAGCCTTTTCGCGCAGAGTTCCTTGTCCAGGCCAAGGCTCGCGCCGGCCTCAGCCGAAAGCGTGGTGGCCGGGGCGAGGAAGGGACAGTGGTTGAGGAGTATCCTCGACAGGGGTATCCTGGGCTGGGTGCGTTCGCTCGCTTTCGTGAAGACGCGCAGCCTTATTTCATCCGCGGAAAGCGAAACCAGCTCGCCGGGGTCGAAGCGAAGGTCGATAGCGATGACCTGATTTCTGTTGGCCGGGTCGATTCCCACCGGAGCCACCAGGGTGGTGCAACCCCGAGCCGAGGTGTATTCGGCCGAGGTGTGGAGGAGCATTCTTCGAGCGGGCAGATTGATGAGCGGTTTCAGACTCTCTCGCTTGCGGTGCGAAAAATACCAGTCGTAGAGCTTCCCCTGTTTCGCCTTGACGAGTTTCGCGAGCGAAATGGTCGCGCGGATGTCGCTCAGCGCGTCGTGCGCCGAAGCGTGGACAAGGCCGTTGGCTTTCGCCAGCACTTCCAGCTTGAACAGGGGCGTGCCATCCTCATCCTGCGGCCAGACGATGCCGTCGGGGCGCAGGTCGCGCGCCGCCCGCACAAGGTTGATGATGTCCCAGCGAGAATTCCCGTTCGCGTATTCACGCGCGTAGGGGTCGAGAAGATTCCTGTAGAGCAGGAATCTGATGAACTCGTCGTCAAAATTGATCGAGTTGAAGCCCGCCGCCGTTGTCCCGGGGCGGGAAAACTCTTCGAGCAGGCGGAGCGATAGATCGTATTCGTTCAATCCAAGCTCGAAAGCCGTCTGTGGGGTGATGCCGTGCACCTTGCAGGCGGCTGGAGAGGGCAAATAGTCGAGCGAGGGCTTGCAGTAGAGTTTCACCGGCTCTTCGATTTCCTCGAGGTTTTCATCCGTGCGGATACACGCGAACTGCGCGATCCTGTCGTGTCGGGGATCGATGCCGAAGGTTTCCAGATCGTACCATAAAACGCTCGCTGCCATGCCTTGACTATAGCGACTTAGCCGCGGCCAGGCAACACTTCGATCATTTCCTTTTTCCGGGTCCGGCCTCGCCCTCTGGCCTTGTCCCGTTTCCATCCGCGAGATCCAACGTGAACTTCCTGTATTCGAAGCCCTCGCCGCCTATCCACATATTGAGCATGACGCCACCCTCCGGCGTCTTCATGACATCGGCGTGCTTTATCTGCCAGCCGACGAGATTGAGCCGGGCGCTGCCGAGAAGATCGTGCCCCGCCATCTCTCCGTAGTAGCCCGCCAATTCCGGTCTCTTGGCGGCGTTGAGCGAACGCTCGATTTCCTTGACTTCCGCGTCGCTGCGCTGTCTGTCGTCTATCACCGCCAGATGGATGCCGTCCGTCTCCTGGTGAAGGGAGATGACCATCTTGCGCGGCTGTTCCTGAAGGATAAAACTCGATACCTCGCTTATGAGATGAACGAGAAAATCTCTGCGCTTCACTGTGGATTTCCTTTTTTCGCAGATTTATCGCTGCGCATTTGTCTTGTACCACTCTATCACCGAGACGATCAGCGTCGCTGTCAGTCCGCTAGCGAAGCCGTTGTTGTAGAGGTTCATGCCGCCGTGCCAGGTGCCCGTGCGCTCGACGACCACCAGGTGCAGAAAGCCAGCCATAATGCCTACCAAGATGCCGAACTCCCCCGCGAGCGGGGCGAGTCCCGTCCCGAAGAGAAAAGCCAGCACGACCCAGGATTCGGTCAGATTCTTCCCGAACAGCAGAGCCGCCAGAAAAAGGCCGATAAAGACGGGGAGTACATTCCTGGCATGTTTGCCGAAAAGACCGAACCCGATCACTGTCATTAAGCCGCCCAGAACCGGGCCATTGAATGGCGCGCCGATGATGGCGATGTAAGCGCTGTAGATGAGACCGAGAATGCCCGCGTTGAGGAGAGCCCCTCCTGGCCCTTCCAGGTCGCAGAAATCGGAGGGCAGGCGTCCGGAAAGTTTCTGGATCGCGAGAAATTCCTTCCACGACCGGCGTCCGCTGGAAGCGAAGGCCAAGAATATGGAAATCGAGCTCAGGACCGGTATGATGAGGATCAGCCACGGGCTGGCGACCTCGCCCCACTGCACGATGGCCGATATATCCCGGCCTCCCGCGCTCGGCAGGGATGCCGCGAACAGCCCCAGGAACCCCGCCGTCAAGCCCACGTTGTAGAGATTGTACCCCTGATGGAGGTGAAGCATTGTTATGGCGAGCGGGGGGACGAGAACGCCGGTGAGGACGCCTATGATCAGCGACGCGGGAAGCGCCACCACGGGGGGGAAGCCCATTTCGAAGGCAACGTAACTGACGATCGGGCCAAGAGCCGTTCCGAACATGGCGATCAGGCTGTATTCCTTGGGCTGCTTCCCGATGAGGACGGCTGCGATGCTCACGCCGATCATTATGGGAAGGCAGTTCAGCAGGGTTTTCCCAAACAGGGCGAAGCCGATCATGGTGAAGAGCGCGGCCACGGTAGGTCCTGAGAGGGATATCTTATTCAATCTCAGGAAGAGCAGCCCCACCAAACCGACGCAGGCGGCGTTGACGAACGCCGCTCCCGTCCCCTCCATGGCGGTGAAATCGCTCAATAATCGTGTCGGGCTCACCTGAAGTCGCAAAAAACCTTCCAAACTCCGCCCTGGACCATCCGCGAGAATCCCAAAAATAAAAAAGAGCATAATAGTCGCCGCAACAAATCGATGGAGAACATGGTCGCGCGTGGCCAATGGCGCCTCCCGGTTTTTTGCAGTCTAGGGTATGAAACAGGCCAAGTCAATAAATACATTCACAGCCTGGCCATAAAGCTGAGCGCGAGGCGGATATTTGCCCGGAAACCTTATTCCTCGCTATACTGGAAACAGATTCATCAGGAGGAAAGTCGATGCTTAATTGGCTGAACACGATGTCTCCCGTCGTCCAGACACTATTCGCCACCCTCTTCACCTGGGGAGTAACGGCTTTGGGAGCCGGGATGGTCTTCTTTTTCAAGACTATCAACCGCCGCGTGCTCGACGGGATGCTTGGATTCGCCGCTGGCGTCATGATAGCGGCAAGTTTCTGGTCGCTGCTCGCTCCCGCCATCGATCTATCCGAGAGCATGGGAATGGTTAAGTGGATCCCGCCTCTCGTCGGTTTTTTAAGCGGCGGCATCTTCCTCCGCCTTGTCGACATGCTCCTGCCCCACCTTCATATAGAATATAAGCGGGACGAGGCGGAGGGCATCAAGACGAACTGGAAACGCAGCACCCTCCTCGTGCTGGCGATCACGCTGCATAATATCCCTGAGGGTCTCGCCGTCGGCGTCGGTTTCGGCGCCGTGGGAGCGGGCATACAGTCGGCGAATCTGGCCGGGGCCATCGCGCTCGCCCTGGGCATCGGGCTCCAGAATTTCCCCGAGGGCGCGGCTGTCTCCATTCCATTGCGCCGCGACGGCATGGGAAGGTTCAAGAGTTTCTTCTACGGCCAGGCTTCGGGAATCGTCGAGCCGATAGCCGGCGTCATCGGCGCGACGCTCGTCGGCACGATGCGGCCGATCCTTCCCTACGCCCTCGCCTTCGCGGCCGGCGCCATGATCTACGTCGTCGCCGAGGAAGTCCTCCCCGAAGCCAACAGGGAAGGCAACGGACACTTGGCCACCATCGGCACAATGCTCGGCTTCGCCCTCATGATGGTGCTGGACGTAGCCCTAGGCTGATGAGTCCATGGGAAGAAGGGTCAAGGCTTGCTTCCTATGAGCGTGATATTGAAGCCGGTCTGGTAGCGCTCATGGCTCTCGGGGTTTTCGACTTTTCCGTTCGCGTAGAAGCCTACTGAGCCTGAAGCGAATTGTTTTTCCTGGGCGACGACTTTGCCCCAGAAGGCTCCATCGGGCCCCGTAATGGTGAGTTCAAGAAATTTCGGGGCCTTGGGATCGGTTTTTTTAGGATCGGGCATGTTTTCTCCTTCGCTATATTGATGCCTCAACTATAGGGATCAGGAGGCACAAGAACAAGGCGGCCTCCGCCGTATCCGCGACGAGTCGATCATCGCCAAACGTTGTTCGCTCCCGCCTTGCGTCTTGTGCAGAGGCAAATTTCTGGCTACTGTGCGGATATGGCAAAATCATCGTGGTCGCTTTTTATCTATCAGATTCCCGCCCTTCCCTCCACGCATAGGGCATACGCGTGGCGCAAGCTCAAAAGCCTCGGCGCTCTGTACCTGCAGAATTCCATATGTCTTCTGCCCGTCGCGAACGGCATGGACGAAAAGCTCGGGGAGCTTAAGGAAGAAATAGCGAAACGCGGCGGGAATGTTCAGCTCTTCCATATCAATGTTCAGGATCAAGCGGAAAACGATGCCCTGGTCGAGAAGCTCAGAAGCCATTCCTCGGATGAATACGAGGAGTTTCTGGAACAGTGCGACAATTTCCATGAAGAGCTGCAAAAAGAACGCGACGCGCGGCATCTGACCTTCGGGGAACTCGAGGAAAACGAGGCCGAACTGCAGCGGCTGAAAACCTGGCTTCCCAAAATCAGGGCGCGGGATTTCTTCAAGGCCCCTCTCGGGGAGACGTCGTCGACGAGGCTCGTCGAATGCGAAAAGGATTTCCGGCTGTTCGGGAAGCAGGTCGAGCGGTCCTCCATATAAAAAACAGCCAAGCGGGTCCAAAAAAAACCGGCTTGGCTGTATGAGTCCCGAAAAGCGCTCTAAAGCGAAATGCCTCCCGAAACCGTGAGCGCCGCGGTCAACGCATCATCGGTATTGTCGACCAGCGAATCGACGAAGTCGACCTGAAGATCGATGCTCGTATCCAGCACCCCGAAAGCCTTTTCGAGCGTGAAACCTCCGCCGAAGGCATATTGCTGCATGACGGCCGAATTGAACAGCTGATCGTAACTTCCTTCGAGAGTTATCTTGTCCAGAAAGCCCTTCGTGATGAAGAACTTTGTCTCCATGCCCATTTCAACGTCCGAGGCAGCAGCCGTGCTCCACGCGTGGTCGAAGGCCAGGCTCAGCTTATAGCGGTCCAGCTGCACGCTCGTATCGATGCCATAGGAGAATTCCCATATGCTCGAGCCATCGGCGGCGCCATCGACGAGGGCATAGGTTACATAGGAATCTTCCGTCTTGGCTCCCAGCGTAAAGATCATGGAGCCGAGTTTTATCCGCCCGCTCTTCACCTGCAACGCGGCGGTGTGCGTCATCGTCGTATCGTTCATCATCGAATTCTCGATGGCGGTCTTGGTCGAGGCATCCGTCGTCTCGGCCGCGAGCTGCGCGGCGTTGGTCGTCGCGTACTCGAAGGTATAATCGAGCGAAACGTTGGCGAAAATGCTGGAGGTTGGCGTGTCTATGGAGAATTCCGCTGTATGGGTGATGTTCTGGATATCGTTCTCTGTCGGCTCGGCCGTCGAGGCCATGCTGGGAATGATCAGCGGCAGGATATCGGTGAAGAGGATGTCGGGGATGTTGTCCTTCAGCCAATCGTAGCCGAGAGCGACGTTGAAGTCGCCGATATTCATTTCCCAGGCGCCGCCGAGGTCCATCTCGTCGGAATCGACGGACGCCCCAAGGCTCTTGTAGGTGCCATCCGTCTTGTGGAACCATCCGGTCAGCCCGATCGCCTCCACTTCCAGGTCGGCGCCATAGCTGACGCCCCAGAGTTCACGGTTCACCGCTTTGGAAGCGAGCCCCCACGACAGAGGGAAATAATCGAAAACCGGGAAAATGGAGTTGATCGTATCGACATAGCCGAGATAGGGGCTGATGTCGAAGTCGAAACTGTCATTGATGTCCGAGGCCAACTGATCCTTATCGATTATCTGGCTCGCGTCATCGACGTAGAGGGTCAATCCCAACCCCGCGGTGAGCGTGAAGAGACCGTTGTCCGTTCCGGTTCCAAGGCCGAACACCAGGTTTTCCTCGGGTCGCACCGATCCCAGGTGATACAAAGCGCCGATTGGCGAGACGCCCGAAGCCGCGATGTCGTCGTATCTGCCTTGGAGCGAGCTGATGAAGGAGAGATTCGTCTGCAGCCAGAAGTAGTCGAAGATATTCAGACCAGCCTGGAGGCCAAAGAAATTCTGTGGCCAGGCGGTCTCATAGAGCCCCAGATCCGAAAGTCCCTTGGCTACCGATAGCTCCAGCAGGGGAATGTCCAAGGCCAGCGAAGAGCCCCTGAACTCGAAATCCTTGATCGTCTCGCTCTGGAAGCTGATTTTCTGGTCGCCGAAGGCGTAAGCCAGGGCTGGATCCAGAATGGAGAATCGCGCCGACATCGTATTGTAATTGTAGAACTTCCTTGGCTCCTCTCCCGTGTAGTCGAACTCATTGGCGAAGTTCCAGGGATTCCACATGTTCATGATATTCTGGTAATCGGCTATGAATGAGTTGGGGTATGCCTCGGGGATGTCGAAGACGGAGATGGTGTCGCTCAGTTCGAGCCCAAGCTCGAGGGCGAAAGGTCCACCCTTCAGCTTGGTTTCCCCTCCGAGAGAATAGTCGAGCGTCACGTCATGTTGGACATCGGCGAAGAAAACGCCAAGATCGGTGGTATTCGCGCTCTCCCCCATCGCCAGGGTATACTCCACATCGAGACTCGCCGCCCCTTTCGCTTCGGCGGAGAAGAAGGGTTCGGCCTCCTTGCCCAGCGCGAAGACGAAGGTCTCCCTGGACTTGTTGTTGTAGAGGTCGACCATCGAAACTATCACCGTCGCCTTCTTGTCCTTTTGGGCCTTGGAGGGGGTCACGAGAAAATAAAGAGTATTCTGGTAGACAGCGGCTTCCGACAAAGGCTCATCGTCATACAGAATCTCAAAATCGGCGATCTCGCTATCTTCTTTTATGTCGAAGACGACGAGTTGTTCCTTGCCCTTCGCCAGCACGGCTTCCTCTGGTGTCTTCAATTTTGCCGAGGGGGGAGTGATATCGTGCAAAAGCCTCGCTTTCTGATAACCGGAAGCCGGACTCCTCAGAAACTTGCCCTGTTTCGTCTGCACTTGGGTGTAGAAGCTGAACTCTTCGCCGCGCAGGTACTTGAAAGGAATGAGGGTGCTCCATACGCCGTCCTTTTCGGTGAATTCGGCATAGAGCGGTATTTCCTCACCTTTCTCCAGAAAGTAGAAGCGGGCTTGGGCAAGGCCCGCTCCGGCATCCGTGGTCAACCTCACTTCCAGGTTTTTATAATCGGGAATCTCGTTGGGCACTGAGATCTCGAATCCGAAGAGACTGGCCACCGCAAGGCAAAATACAATTATTGCCAGGATACGCTTTTGCATGATTACCTCTTTGAAAAACCAGAATCCCGGTTAAAACTTGTTCTTAAGGAACGACAACATCCTCGGTCCTATCGGTCTTCCCCCGGGCCCCATTGGCCCTCTGGCGCCCTGGCCCTGCTCTATGGGGCGGCCCTGGCCCCATCCATCCGTTACGCCTTCCGACCCTCCGCCGGCCCCGCTTCCGCCGCCATCGTCATTCTGCTCCTGTTCTCCGGATTTTTCCTCGGCCGCGACATTGATCTGTATCTTTTTCAGCACGGTCACCGTGGAGCCATTCTTGCCGGTCGCCTCGATGGTGAAGATATGTTCGCCTCCCGAGAGATCCGCCAGCGCGCCCAGATTCAGGCTCGCGCCGGTTCCGACCAAGCCATCGAGATGTGAAGTCCAGGTTATGGACGCATCGGTCAAGATCGTCCCGTCCCGGTCACGGGCGACGGCTTCCAGGTTTGCCGCCGCTCCCCTCTGGAGGATCAGAAGTTCGGACTCGGGCGTTACCCGCAAAGTCATGGCGCCATAGACCTTCAAGGGGAAGGTGAACGAAGAGACGACTTCCTCCCCGACGACCGCTTCCGCCGTTATGGAGCGCTCTCCCGGAATCAGCCCGGCGTTCTTCAAGTCAAGGGTAGCGGTATCTCCCGCCGGAACGGTCGACAGATCGGTATGCCACTGGATTTTTATGCCTTCCCCCAGTCCCACGATGACGGCGCTGACGGTTCCGGCTTCATTATCGAGGTCAATTTCCGCGGGAGCGTTGTCGACGAAGATTCCGGAACGCTTCTGATACACATTGAGCGTAAACGAAGGAATGGCGCGGACCGTCTGCTTTTCGCCGACGGCGATGTTCAATTCGAAAACTCCCGCATTCTGTAACGCGGCCGCGGGAATTTCGGCGCTATAGAGCCGTTTCCCCTCCAGCGGCGTCCAGGCGCTCGTCGCCAGCTGGGTGCCACCGACTTCCATGGAGAAGGAAGGTTCATTGAATCCCGTGACGGCGACTTTGACAGGCACAGCTTCGCCCACCCAGAACAGATCGCCGGCCGCGGGGCTCACCAATTCGGCGATGGCGTTGGCGGTCAATTCCATGGGATAGTCCCTCTTAAGTACTACCTGGGCGCTTTCGTCAGCCAGCCCCGAATCGGATACCGTCAGGGAGAGGCCGATAGAGCCTTCGGCGAAGAGCTTCAGTTCGCCGTACTCAAAGCTGGCGTCAAGTCCCGATTTTTCTACGCTCAACTCGCCCTGCCGCAAAATCCACGACACTTTCGGCGAAATTCCACCGGCAAAGCTGACGCTCGCGTTGAGCGGATTGCCGTCTTCCGCGAGCAGATAGGCGGCCAGCCCGCCATTGACGATCGCGGAGATATTCGCGATCGGCGCGTAGATTTTCACGGGAACGGTGGAACTTGCGCTGAGGCCGTACTTGTCCACCGCGGTCGCCGTGATCTGCCAGTCGCCGGCGGCAGGCGCCTGAAGGGCGAAGGGATTCCCTTCTCCAAGGCTTCCACTCTGCGTCGTCCAGGCGATTGTACCCGCGTAAGGCTGATCATCCTCGACCTTGGCGGAGAGCACTATGGGATTTCCGGCTATGTACTGGCCACCCGATACCAGATTGGTGATGGTCACCTTGGGGGGACCATTGACGGTGAACATGATTTCAGCCCTGTCGATCGAACCATTTACCGCGTACTGGGCCATGAGGCTGTAGAGTCCCGGTTCCTGAGGCGCTTTCAGCGACGCGACCGCGTCGATGGTTTTGCCGTTCAGGGTCCATGTAATCTTGTCCGCCGGGGCGTTTGCCGGCAGCCCCATCAGGCTGGGCGTCAGGGTCTCACCCGCATTCACCACCGAGCCATGCGGCCAGTAAATACTCAATTTGAGGGGTTCGCGCTCGATGGTCACGGAAATCTTCCTCGCGCCGCGATCCCTGCCGCTGGCATCCGCGAATTTGGCGGTTATGGCCGTCTCGCCCAGGCCCGCCGGTCTGAAGACGACGGAATCGCCGGTGAATGTTTGAGCCGCGATGGTCGGGTCATCGAGATACTGCACCGTCCAGCCGAATGAGCCCTTGGCCGCCGCGGCGGGACCGGCCAGGGAGGCCATGAGCCTCAGGTCATAGCCCGAATAATAGATCGTTCCGGGCATCGGCGACTGTATTTCAATGGGCAGCAAGCCGGATTCCACGGCGACGCTCACCTGTTTCGTGGCGCTCATACCCTGACTGTCGGTCGCTTTGACCGAAAGCGTGTGCTGACCTATGTCTCCGGCGCCGAGCATCCTTGGGCTACCGTTGGCGAGCTTCACTCCGTCAAAGAACAGTTCGATCGGCGAATTGGCGCTCTGGTCCTCAGCGTCGAAGGCGGCGACCGTCCAGTTCAGCGCGTCGCCGGTGTATTGGACGCCGGGGGCGGAAAGGGATATTGATGGCGGGCTGTTCACTGTCAGATTGATCGTCGCCAACTTTTCGAGCGTCCTGCCCATCGCGCTCGTGACGAGCCTCAGCTGCTTCTGTCCAGCCATGCCGTTGGGATTGAACACGGCGTCGCCGCCCATGGCGACCACCGCGCCGTCGATCAGCCAGGAGAAGGTGGCGCCCGGTTCGCCGGACGCGGATAGCGCTATCGTATCGCCTATCGAGTAGGTGATGCTGGCGCCATTGAGCGGAAGCTTGATGACCGGCGTCGCGATTTCACGGACCGATATCTTCCTGACGGCGGTGGTCCGGATCATGTCCGCCGCCCTGTCGAATTCGTAGCGAGCCTGGATGGTATGGTCGCCGGCCGAGTTCCCCGTGAATTTGTAGGTCGCCCCTTTCGTCCCGGTATCGACGTCGTCCACCAGCCAGGAAATATTCTGCGCGATATCGTTGAGGTTGACGCTGGAGTTCGCGCCCTTCTCCAATGCCACCATGGCGGTGATGGAATTCCCTAGAATGAGCTCGGCGCCTTCTGAGGGAGCCACGAGGCTGAGCCTGAAATCGCTCGGGACTTCCACCTTCACCGACGCGCCGCTCTCCTTCCCCAAGGGATCCAAGGCGATCACGGCGATATCGTTCACGCCCGAGCCGAGCTTTCCTATATATCCCGTGGTGAAATTGCTGTTCGCCACGGCCGTGCCATTCACCTTCCAGGTAATCGTCGAATATTGTCCCGAAGTCACCGTCATGGCGACGAGAACGTTCGTGTCAGGCGATATGGAAGCGTTGCTGGCCGGCTGGGTTATGGAGAGGATGAGAGGCTTGTAGACGGTGACAGCCGTCTCGCTCGAGGATCTGTTCCCGAAGATATCGGCCAAGGTAACCGCTATCGCGTGCCTGCCGGCCGGCAGATCCGATATAACCGCGTTCTTGCTGACCGGAGCCTTCTCCTGTTTGAGGATCTTCCCGTCCACGGTCCAGGTAAGCGATGAAATCAGCGCGCCGTCCATATCTCCGGCCGTCGCTATGGAAGCGTTCAAGACCTGGCCGGTGTAGAGCGTGGCCGGCGCCGTCAGTCCGGTGATCGAAGGACGAGGGGCTACGGTGATCGCCCTGCTCGTGACGCCGCGCTCGACGGGCCCGAACTCGCCATAAGAACCGCCGGGCAGCCTCACGCCTATCGCGAAGCCCCTGACCGAAATAGTGTAGCTTCCGGCATCCAGGCTCAGCGTCTGGCCGGTATGAGCCCGAGTTCCCAGGAACCATTCCACTCTGTCGATATCCCTGCGCTCAAGCTGGAGCGGAATAGCGGTTTGAGAGGGGAAAAGGCCGTTGGACATCAGGGTATCCGGAAGAACGATGCTGAGGTAAGGATCGATCACCCTCACCTTGAAGGCTTTCTCAACCGTTATGTTGTTCAGTTTCCCCTTTACGGCGAAGGAGATTTCCCTGTCGCTGGCGACCGGCGTGAAGAAATACTCCAGTCCGGATCCCGGCATGAGGGTTCCGTTCTTGTACCACTCAAAGACCTCCGCACCGCTTCTGTTGACCGTGAACTTGTACTGCTGACCGGCGACGATTCTGTCGCCATCCTTGACTCCTTCGACGGAGAAACTCGGCGGGGTTTTGTTTTCAACGCTGAAGAGAACAGGCGCGCTGGCGATTGTCTTTAGGGACGTCTGGCTTGAAACGGCATACGACCCTTCCGCCACCAAGCTGAAACTGCCCACCCCAAGGCTATTCCAGTTGAAATCCTGAGCGAGAGCGGCTCCTCCGAGCTTGAAGACATAGGAGCTCAGGTCCTGGGATTCAACGACCGGAGAGGGAATCGCGTTCAACCCAAACAGGATGCCGGTGGTCGGGTAGATGATCTTGATGCTCGGGTTGATGATCTTGACCGTCCATTCTTTGGACGTTGACAAGCCCCTACTGTCGGTCACCGTGCCCCTGACGGTGTATTGCCCCGTCATATCGAAGGCATGTGTCAGGGAGGCGCCGGTCGATTCCAGCGCCTGGCTTCCGCTGTTCACTATTTGCCAGGTCGTTTTCAGCGGCGGGTTGTCGCCGGAAGCGGCGAGGCTGAATGTGGTGTTGACGCCTATCGTTTCGCGAACGAGAAGATTGGATGGGGAGAAGCTCGTTATGGCTGGCGGCTCCGTACCATAGATCGTCAGCGTAACCGTATTGCTGGACAGCCCGGAGAATTCGGCGCTGCCGCCGCTTCCGCTGGCCGCGGTCGCTTTCCATTGAGCCCTAATCGTGTGAGCGCCGGAGGTCGTAAAAACCTTGTTCCAGTCCTTGATCGGAGTTCCGCCATCCACGATCCAATAGAGATCAGCGTCCACGGCCGAGGCGTTGATGGGCACGGCCGCCCCAACGGGGTATTCGCTGGCGGGGGGAGCCGAAAGATACACGGCGGGATTGATAAGCCTGACCGACAGCGATTGAGCCGCCTCGATTCCATCGGAATTCTTGGCGTTGCTCGAAATCGCCAATGCCGACTTTCCGATAGTGACCGGAGGCGTATAGTCGATGCTGGAATCGCGGCTGTCGGTGATCGTTTCCGTCGCCACGGCTGACTTCGCGCCGTTGATGACCCACCATATATCGGTCGTGAAGCCCGTAAGGTTCGATCCGACCTTGGTCGTCGACGAGAAAGTGTATTTCTCGCCGGTTTTGAGGATCGTATCCTTCTTCGGGAATTCGATGGTGATTGTCGGGGGGCTGCTCTTTATGACCTCGATGATGATTCTTTCGGACTCCTTGAAATAATTCGAATTCACGACGCCGTTGACGTCGATCGAATTCCAGTAAGCGGCCGCGTAGAGTTCGAATTTACCCTCGCCCAAAAGTGAAAGAGCGTAGGACGAAGCGTTGACCGCCTTGCCGCCCAAGTACCAGACGATCCTGTCGGCATTGGGCGCGTTGAACTTGGGAGTGAGGACGGAACTGATCGAGAAAATGGCGTTGTTCGATGGACTTGTTATCGTGATGTTGGGATCGATGACGAGAATTCTTATCGAAGCCTCCGCCGTTTTCCCAAAAATGTCGGTGGCTACGCAGGTTATCGCATACTCGCCCGCCTCGTTGGGCTTGAAAAGCAACGAGCCGCCCTCGGCGCCGCTCTGCGACGCGTCCGGACCGCTGACGCTCCATTTCTGACCGCTGAGCTCGTTTTCGTGGGTTACCGCCGCAACTATGTTGACCGAATTGCCGAGAATCAGCTCCCCGCCGGATGCGGGCCGGGATATTGATACCACCGGGGCTGCGCCCGCCACCGTGACGGAGACCGGCTTGGAGGTGAAAGACTTGGTATTGCCATCCACATCGGCCACCGTCGTTCCGACGACGGTCACTTCATACGTTCCGCTGGCGGGGAAGGTATAATTGAGCTGGCTCCCCGTCCCGATCTCAGAACCGCCCACAATCCACTTATACGAGGCGAGGTCGCGCGTGTTCTGGCTGTCGAGCTCGAAGAGAACCGCTTTGCCCTTGTCCACTGTCCGGGAACTCTCGCCCTTAATGGCGATCGCAGGATCCAGAACGGTCAGGTAGACGGGCGATGAAGTGCTCGCCAGGTCAAAAGAGTCGGTGACTTTCAGGTAGGCGGAGAGGGAGTTGCCCGCGTATCGTCTGCCGGGTTTGTAGGATATCTCCAGCCCCGTCTTCGTTTCGGCGCCGATCTGCCATACCACCGCCTTCTGCTTCGCTTCGTCGTAATAGGTGGCCGTGCCGCTGAAGCCGTAGGTGGTATCCTTTATCAGCACGCCATTGTTCTTCGGCTTATCGATCTTCGCGTCAAGCTTCGTGTGGGGATCCGTCGTGAAGCTCTTCTCCAGCCCGGCCCCCGAGGCCAGGAAGGCCGTCCCATCCTTATTGTAGGGCATGACATAATATTTGTAGGTCGTGCTCGGGCTGAGGAAATCCTCCATCTGGAAGCTGTTGCCGGAAGATTTCCCTTTATAGACGCCATCGATGAAGAGGCGGTACTCGCTGACCCAGCTGGAATAGTCCGGTGTCGTGAAGCTCCACGAGAATTGGGGGCGATAGGGAAACTCGGTCCTGGATTCGCTGATCGACATTTTTACGGAGTCAAACGAGAAACTGTCTGATTTATCGGTGATGAGGGCCTTATCCCAGTCCTTGAAGGTGATGGTGAAGGTGTAGCTTTCGCCGGCCCGGAACAGATTCTTATACTTGCTCAAGTCATAGGTGATGGAGCCTTCGTCGGTTCCCGAAGGGTATCCCTTTATGGCTGAGGATCCCGCGGTCGACTTAGCCAGCGCCTTGGTTTCGCTGAGGACGATTTCCGAACCTTTTTTGATCACGAGTTCGGTCTCCGATTTCGAGTCTACCCCGTCCGCGGCCAGCGTATACACGGGAATTTCCGGCACCTTGAATTTCAGGTAGAGTTCATCGACCTTGGGCTTATGCTCGACGCTGATGGCGCCAATCGTGACAACTTTAAACTTGATTGTCGAATTTGAATCGCCCTCTCTTATCCATTTTATTCCTTCTGTATAAGAAGAATTGATGTTAGTCGGATCCGATAAAGTAATTTCCGTAACAGTAAGGCTAATGGAATAGATCCCCTCAGGCATTTTTAACTTCATTATATCGTTGAACCCCGTGATGCCGGTGTGTTCAACCAATGTCCTGCTCATGCTGAAATCGTTCGTCCTGATATCGCCGATGGAGTTCGTGATGTCTTTATTGGTGAAGGAGAACGAGGCGTTGGATTCGACTCTCTTCACCATGCTCGCTTCGACGAAATCGTCTTTCCAGGCACCATCCTCGCCAAAATCGATTTTAAGCTTCAGGAGAAGGTATGCCGGAGCCGCGCCGTTCTGCGCGGTGATCGAGATCAAGCTCGTTCCGAGTATGTCGCCGGGACCGAAATTGGCTTTTTTAGTGGTCCTGACGTCCGGAATTTGATTGAGGACGCGGGCTCTTGCGCTCTTTATCTGACCGAAGACTGGCGCCGCGGCCGCCAGCATCATAAGGAAAACAACCGCTATTTTTTTGAAAGCATGGAATCTATTCGTCGCCGGAGATTTGCGCATATATCCCCTCCCTGTTCGAGCTTTATGCTGAATCAGTCTATTTACCATTCCGCGGATATTGTATGTCTGGAAATTCAAGAAAGATACACCGAATTTACGCCACAGTTTGCTTTTAGAGAATAATTTGCACATATAAAAAGTATCGTTGGCGATTGGTTGATTGTCAAATTGGCGTTATGTGTTTTTAAAGGCGAAAAAAAAGCGGTATGTCACATCGCGACATACCGCTCTAATTCGGGCAAGCCAGACTCGAACTGGCGACCCCGAGTCCCCCAGACTCGTACGCTAACCACCTGCGCTATTGCCCGTCGCTACCGTACCGATAGCTCGACTAAGCTATCACAGCGGACTCGCCAGTGTCAATCAGAAACAGCCAAAGACTTCATCGCCGGGGCGAGGATCGATACCGGGCCTGGTCAAGGCGAAGTCATATTTGACCGGATCGCTGGGCGAATACAGAGCGAATTGCCGCGTCACCTCCAGCGCGTCGCGGAGGGTCGGCGAGGCGGATGGCCTCATTTTATCCAAAAACCCGAGCTTCTCCCGGCAGGTTCTGACCATATGGACATCGAGAGGCACGATGAGTCTCGATGGGGAAACGGAGTCCCAGCCGCCGGGATCGATATCGTCGCTGCGCACCATCCAGCGAAAAAACAGGAAAAGCCTCTTGCACGCCGATCCGTCGGCGGGGTCGGGAAGGAGATTCTTCCTGATGGGGAAACTGTCAGGGCGCGATCCCAAAGGCCCTATCGCCGCGACCGCCGATTCCCCTTCCAGCCCGAAAGCCGCGTTCACCGCCCCAAGATTCCTCAACGCCCGGACAAAAGCTCCCGTTGTCTCTGCCATCCCCTTTCCGGGAGCGTCGCAATCGAGGAACAAGGCTTCGAGCGAACCCCAGCGACGCCTGGCGTCGCGGAGTCCGCGCAGGAGGGCCTGCATATCGGAAGGAAAGCAGAATCTATACTGGAAATCCCCCCAGAAACGCCAAAGATCGTCATCGTCCATGGATTCAAGCGCGGAAGCGGGCCGGCTACCCAGAGGCTCAAGCGCGTGGCCGCACGCGCGAAGGATGAGATCCACCGAACCGAAGGCGAGCGTTGAACAGATGATCCCGGCGACTCCCCTGTCGGCGACATCCCCATAGCCGGAAACGATCGCCAAGGGATCCCTGTCCAAGCGTTGTCGTCTGTTGCACGCTCCATAGATGGATTCGAGGAATTCGGCTATATCCGAACGGAAAAAAGCTGTCACCCCTTGATGAGCGCGGCTTCCAGCGCCTGCAGATCCGCGTAGAGATCGACATCGTCGATTCCTATCGTCTTGGCCTGTTTCACGAAGTACAGCGCTTTCTGCGCGTCGTTTTTACGGGCATAGGCCTTCGCTAGGGCGGCTATGGCTTCCACGTTGTCGGCGCGCTCGAGAAGGGCCATCCGATAGCAGTCGATGGCCGCGTCGGTATTGGCTTGCAGGGTTCCGCTGAGATAATGGAGATAGGAGCGCATACCGGCCGAGCAGGAACCTGAAAGCAGCTGGAGCACGAGGCCGACGATGGTCAACTGCCCCGATTCCAGGCTAGGGTCCGAATATCCGGGACCAAAACCGCCCATCAATCCGATGAGGCCTGGTCTCACATCGGAGGCCCCCGGGGCGGCTGCCGAAGCCACCCCGCCGCCAGTGCTGGCCGCCGCGAGGGATCTGAGATATGCCTCCGCCGCGGCTTCAGATTGAGGAGTGTCCTTGTACCATTTCGAGGAAAAAGCGAGAGCCTCGCCCATCCTCCCCGATTTTCGCAAAATCGTGGCGACGACCGCCTTGTCCAGGCCGGAAGTCGACGTCGACTCGAGCATCTCGGCCGCCGCGTACCAATCCTGGTGGCTGTAGGCTTCGAGCATGAGAAAACGGGTGGCCTCGCCCTCGGCCTCCTCCCGCATCGCCTTCATCAGAGGGCTCATGGAAGGCTTCCCTGATTCCGCGGCGGCCAACCTGTCGGCGGCGAATCGGTTTTTCGCCTCGACGCAGAGCGACGAAGCCTCCTTGTGTCCCGCATCGGGGCCGTTGAAAAGTATGCCGGCGACGAGCACCTTGATTTCCGGATCTTCAGGATACGCTTGCAGGGCTTTGCGCGCCCACTTCAAGGCTTCATCGTTGCGGTTCTGCCCCTTCGCGAGGAGCGCCTTCAGATAGAGGAACATCCTGTCCGCGGGATTTTTCCTTCCATAAGAATCGAGCATGGGCTGGGCGGCGGCGAAGTCGTTTCTATCCACAAGAATATGCGTCAAGATCATCATGAGTTCGAATGATTCCGGATCGCAGTCCAGGCCTTTTCTCGCGTAGGGTTCCGCATCCGCGAGCCGCCCGTTGCGATAGAGGGCGATGGCATAGGGCAACACCACGTATCTGTCGCTGTTTCTGCTGTCCATGAGCGGCGAAAGAAAAGCGAGGGCGTTGACCGGCATTTCCATCCCAAGCGAAATGACTCCCAATTCCAGCCTCGCCGGCCAGACATCGGGATAGGAATCCAAGACTCGCTTATACAGGTGATACGCGCTTATCATGTCACCGTCTATTATGGCGGATCGTGCCCCGACGAGGCCCGAAATGGCCGAGGCGTAGCTGCCCGAGGACTCAAAACGCTCGGCATAGCCGAGAGCCGTTCTGGCCACTTCCTTGTCGAACGTTTTGAACACGGCGAGAGCGGGCAGGATTTCAGTGAGAAAGGCGCCTTCGGAGCCTTTCGGCGCCGCGAAAATCCTGCCATGGAAGGCTTCCATCAGCTGGGTCAGGCAGACCGAGTAGACGGGATTGATGTTCTTGAGAAGAGGATCGACAAAAAACTCCGCGGCCGGTTCGCCGCCGCCATTGAGGCGCGGAGGAAAATTCCTCGTCGCGGCCGGCAAAACGTTTGTGGACACCGGGGCCGGATAGAGAAGCATCGAGATGCCCCGCACGATTTCCAGGAGCGCCTGTCTGTCATCTTCGGAAATGATCTTCGATTCGGAGAGCCCCGATTTCGCGTTGGCGAGGGACTCGGGGGTGGCGAGAATGATATTGCGCTCTATCTCGGCCTTGCTACTGATTATCTTGGCGAGAACCTCGGGGGAGGCCATGGCGATGCTGGTTTGGGCGTACGAGGGGAGAGCTATGGCTCCCAACATGGCGACGAGAAAGGCCACCGTCGCTCCGCGCGCGCAGACATTTTTCACTTCAAATCACTCCCGCTATGAACGCCATACATTTTCGACTACAGCACTCCAACCATAATGATTATAATAGAAAATCGTAACAAATTCCTCTTTACTTGAGCCATTGCGCAGAAAAAGCTCATCGTTCCGCGTCTTTTCCATGTCCGCCCCGCCCCTTCGAGCTGAAAGATACGGCGCTCAGGACCAGAAATGCCAAGCAGACCGCGGGGATCGCCGGCCAATAGCTCAAAACAAAGTCCCGAAGCCGCATCGGAATAATCCCGAATGAAAAAAGGCAGAAAAACGCCGAGAGCAGGAGGAAGGCCATGGAGGGAATGGTGAAACCCGCAAAAAAGCGATGGCGCTTCCTTATTCCCGCAAGAAGTCCCGCTATACCCGCCGATCCCAGGAAAAAGGGCCAGGTCTGGGTGAGCCGCAAACCGCCGATCCAGGTTATCAGCCCCGCGAGGATTGAAAAAATCAGGAAAGTCGTGAGAAATCGCAGCGTCAAAAATACTCTTGGCTTCACGGGCGGCAAATCCTCCAAGGAACGAGGCTTAAAGTATATATGGATGACCCGTACTTGCAAAGCGCAAAAACCGCGTGTTACTCTGGTTTTTGTGTTTTTACCTGCCCGCCGCGTATGGAGAACCGGGTCGCGCTCCTCTTTGACGCGCCGGTTTACCTTTTCTGTTATCTTTACCGTCGCCGCATCATTTTGTGTAACGTCCTGCGGGGGCGACAATTCCTTATATATAGTGGGCGGCCTTTCACAGCGAAAAGCGCTGACTTCCCTGTTCACGGTTCTGGAAGAGCACGGCCCCAATGGCTTAAGGGCCAACAGCCTCGCTCACTTTGCGGCCGCGAGGAAGATCTCCGCCATCCTGATCGAAAGCGGGAACTACGCGAAAGCCGCTTCATTCCTCGTGAGGATGAGCGATCCCCCCGACGAGTACGCGCCTTGGTACCTGTTCGCCGCCGCCGCGAGCTACGAGGCGGCAGGGGACGTGTCGTTGGCAATCCCCCTCTATGAGAGAATCGTCAAGACCCTTCCCGACCTCATCATCGAAGGCGGAAGTCTCCACTACGAATCGCTCGCCCGGCTCGTGCGAAACGTGGAGACGCCGGAACGGAAGGTTGAATACTATAGGGATCTCATCGCGCGTTTTCCCGATGCCGCAGATAGTGGGGCTTCCCACTTCCTCCTGGCCAAGGAGTATGAAAAAATCGGCTCCTGGAAGGAAGCGTTGGAGCATTTCGCGGCATTCCTTCCCTATTTTGGGACGAGCGTTCCGGGCTATCCCGAAGCGCACGCCTATGCCCGACAGCTTGTCGAGTTCAACGCCAGTCCTAAAGATTGGACCTTCGAAAGCCTGGACGAGCTGGTGGCGAGCGTGCGGAAGGCGCTCGCGTCGGGTTCGGCCCGCCAGCTGCGAAAATACGCGTCGAAAGCGGGCTTTTTTGCGGTATCCTGGTACCAGGACAGCGGAATCGACGCGAACAGCAAGGTTGCCTTCGATCTGAGCCAGTTCATGCAAGGCAGGCCGATTCAGTCGGCGGCCACCCTGCATTCATCGTCGGGACCTTACGATGCCTATCTGCGGACATGGGGATGGACGGGACGCGTGCCCGTTTGGTACCTGTATTTCCGTAAAATCGACTTTCCGGCCGATCCCAAGGTGCATGGACAATGGGAATGGGCCGGCATTTATTTCGGAGAAAAGATGCAATGAACCGTTTAAAACAATACGCTCAATCCGCCTTCGCCAAACGCCTTCGTCCGGATTCCAGGCTTCGAAGCTGCCTGCTCGCGGTGTTCTTGCTGACGCTCGGCCTCGCGAGCTACGGGCAAGGGCATGATCCAGACGCCTTGCTTGAGGCCACGACCGTGGCCGCGATCGCGGCCATCGCCACTACCACAACGACCACCACC
>DATMZF010000073.1:0-55459 GCA_035560555.1 Rectinemataceae bacterium | reverse complement strand
GTATTATTATGCTTAAAATCCTACAATTGATGCGAATTCTCCTGACTTGGCTCGCTTCCTGCAACACCAGAGGTCATCAGGAGGTCTGTGGTATGGCAACAGTTTCATCCGTCGCGAGGGAGAGAGTTCGTATTTTCCCCTCGCGCAAAAGAGGACTCGTCATCGTGGCGTTGGCGCTGGTTATGATGGTGTTTTCCAGCGCGCCAATTTTCGCGCAAGAGACTAGCGCGGCGGCTAGCGCGGCGGCTAGCGCGGCTAGCGTGGACGCGGTAGCTCTTTCGGTCAAAAATACTACGACAGCGATCAACATCATGTGGATGCTTCTCTGCGGCTTCATCGTTTTCTTCATGCAGGCGGGATTCGCGCTCGTGGAAACCGGCTTTACCCGTACGAAGAACGTGGCGCACACGATGATGATGAACATGATGGTGTTCTGCGTCGGAGCGGTGGGATATTGGCTCGTCGGATTCGCTTTTCAGTTCGGCTCGGTCAACGAAGCCTATCCGGCTGTAGTCACGGTGGGCGCCGCGGCTGGGGAATGGGCTCACTCGCCTATTACCCTCGGCGATTGGGGCAGCCTCCTGTCTACCTCGCTGCTCAAGATCGGCCAGTGGGGATTTCTCGGCGGATCCGGTTTTCTGCTCGTAGGCCTGGGCGGAAACACCGGAATTTTGGCGTATTTTCTCTTCCAGATGGTATTCATGGATACGGCCGCCACGATCCCGACCGGGGCTATGGCCGAGCGCCTGAAGTTTTCAGGTTTCGTGATCATGGGCCTCTGGGTATCGATGGTCGTTTACCCAATCGCCGGCAACTGGATATGGGGAGGGGGATGGCTGCAGAATTTGGGAAGAATCGCTGGCCTTGGTAACGGCGCCGTGGATTTCGCTGGCTCAGGCGTCGTGCACATGATAGGAGGATCGGTAGCCCTCGCCGGCGCCATCGTCATTGGACCGCGCATCGGCCGCTTCAACGCCGACGGCAGCGCCAATGCCCTGCCAGGGCACGATATTCCACTGGGCATTCTCGGCACCATCATCCTTTTCTTCGGCTGGTTCGGGTTCAATCCGGGATCATCCCTCTCATTCGTGGGTTCGGGCGGTTTTCTCGCGGCGAACGCGGCGGTCAACACCCTCGTCGCCGGCGCCGTCGGCGGCTGTGTCGCCATGTTCTTTATGTGGTGGTTCGGCCCATCGAAGAGGCCGGATCCCTCGATGTCCGTCAACGGGATATTGGCTGGCCTGGTCGCTATCACCGCGTCCTGCGCTTTCGTCGATTCCCTAGGGGCCACGATCATCGGCGCGGTCGCCGGTCTTCTCGTTTGCCTCGTCAGCTTCGCTCTGGAAAAGCTCCACATCGACGATCCGGTCGGCGCCATCCCCGTCCATTTCGCCAACGGCATGTGGGGCGTCTTGGCCACTGGTCTCTTCGCGAACGGAAACCTCGCCTCGGAAGGCTGGAACGGCGTGACCGGGACCGTGCGCGGACTGTTCTACGGAAACGGCGGCCAATTCCTCGCCCAGTTCGCGGAAGCGTTTTCCATATTCGTGTTCGTATTCGGGCTCTCCCTGGTCTTCTTCAAGGTCCTCAACGCCCTGAAGCTGCTGCGCTCCAATCCTCGCGACGAGATACAGGGGCTCGATGTCCCGGAGATGGGAAGCCTCGGCTATAACACCGTCGACATCAGCATGCACGGCGCTCGCTTGACGCCCCAGATGCCCCATATCCTTGGGCGCAAGAACTGAACGGAAAGGAGATTGAGTATGATCAAGAAGATTGAGGCGATCATTCGCGAGGAAGCGCTCGATCCGGTAAAAGACGCGCTGCGTTCGATCGGGATCGTCGGAATGAATGTCGTGGAAGTCCGCGGGCATGGACGCCAAGGGGGCATCAACCTCTCATGGCGCGGCACGGCCTACCAGATGGACATGATCCCGAAAATCATGCTCAGCATAATACTGAGCGAAAGGAACGTGGAAAAGGCTATCGATACTATCGCCAGCGCCGCCCGGACCGGCAAGGAAGGCGATGGGATCATCTTCATTTACCCTGTCGACGACGTGTTCAGGATACGGACAGGGGAAAGGGGAGGGGAAGCGCTCGCCTACACGGACGATATCGATACGAGGCCCAAAGCGCCATAACCCATTCCCGCGATCTCGTCAGGCGAAGTTCTCGAAGGCGCGGGAATGGAAAGCGACCCTGAAATCGGCCATTTTCTGCATCGTCTCGTTCCTTCCGTAATACACGCGGTTCGTGAGAACGATGGCCAGCATTTTCTGCTCTGGCGCTATGGCGAGACTCGTGCCGGTGAATCCCGTGTGGCCGAAGGAAGAAGGCCCCCACAGCGGGCCCTCGAAAGTGCCCGTCTCGTGCAGCCTGAACCCGAAACTGCGGCGCTCCCCGAGCCCCGCAGTTTTTTCGGTTTTTAGGTCGGCGATGGATTTTTCCGAAAGGAAGCGGCGCCCGCCGGCCGAGCCCTCCTGAATCAGCATGGAAGCCGTGAGAAAGATATCTTCAAGGGAGGCAAAGAGGCCGGCGTTGCCTGAGTGGCCGCCGAGGCAGTAGGCGCTCTCGTCGTGGACCTGCCCGCGCATCCGCCGCTTTCTCCACGCGCAGAATTCCGTCGCCGCGGCGCCTTCGACGAAGAGCGGCGCGCCGTCCCGGCCAATCCCGGGCGCGAAGGTCGCTTTAGGCAAGCCTAGTGGCTCGGCGATCTCCGTCCTGTAGAGGTCCCCCAAGAGCTTCCCCGAAACCCGCTCCAGGATCAGGCCGAGAATCATATACCCCGCGCAGGAATACACGACGGCCTCGCCGCAGCTCCTTTCCGGCCTGATGGCGCAGAGTTCCGAGATAGCGTCATCCCTGTCGAGCGATGACGGCGAAGGGAAGCGGCGTTCGATGGCGGGAATGGCGGGCAGGCCGCTCGTATGCGTAAGGAGCCTATGAAGGGGAATGCCTGCCGTCAGGGGCTGAAGGCCGGGGAGATAGTGGCCAGCGGTTTTATCGATATCGATGGCCCCCGCTTCGCGGGCCTTCATGACGAGCAGCGAGGTCGCGAGCGGTTTCGTGAGGGAGGCCGCGTCGAATAAGGTGTCCATGGCGATCGGTCCCGCTTTAGCCGATCCGGCGCTGTCCGGATAGGCTAAAGCCGGATCGGCGAATCCCACGCACC
Organism: Rectinemataceae bacterium; assembly: GCA_035560555.1. GTDB lineage: Bacteria > Spirochaetota > Spirochaetia > Treponematales > Rectinemataceae > UBA11090. The sequence continues at coordinate 52,284 of DATMZF010000073.1, read as the reverse complement.
TCAGGTATTCAGGATGTCCGTCGATCCATATTCCGCAGGCGATGCCGGGGAAGGTCCTGTCGAGCAAGGCTTCATCGATGAGCGCGTCGAGCGAGTCTCTCCCCTTTCGGGAAGCTCGCGGCGGAAATTCCGTGACATTTGACATGCTGGCCATGCTACCATAACGCGGGAAATCTCGGCAGCCACCCGGTGGGGTTTCCTGGCGCGGTCTCCCGGCGAGATTTTCCCGCGAAGCCCGTCGGGAAAACAGTGATCCATGAAATATCGATTCATTCCGCCCGGGGCGTTGAAAAAAAATCTTGTGCGGCTTAGAAAATCGGGCTACACTGTGGCGAATCGTAGCGGGGCATTATCCCCAGATATTCTCGCATGGAGGAACGCAGATGAAGAAAGTGATGGTTTTTCTCCTTCTGATCGCGATCGCGGCCTCAGTCGCCTTTGCGCAGGCACCCACGGTCCCCGGCCTTAAGGGTAAAAATATAGAGATCAACCTTTGGACGCACGACGACGCGAACCGCGGCCCTCTCGAGAAGAAGTACATCGCGGAGTTCATGGCCGCCAATCCCGGCGTTAAAGTCAACTATTCGAGCTACCCCTCGGGGAAGATCCTTGAGACGCTCACCACGGCTTTCGCCGCCAACCAGGGCCCCGACATTTTCAACGTGGCGATCACCAGCGCCATGCCCTTCCTCGACAACGGCCGAATCGCCCCCGTCAATTACAAGGCCGTCGGCTACAAGGATGCCGCCGCCCTGGAAAAAGCCTACCTTCCTGGCATGCTCGCCGCCGTGACACGCGACGACGACATCTACGGTCTGCCCCTGGAGCTGACCAACATGTGCCTCTATGTCAACAGGAAGATGTTCGTCGAAGCCGGGCTTGACCCCGACAAGGACGCCCCGAAAACCTGGGAAGACGTCATGGCCCTCTCCGAGAAGATCGTCAAGCGCAACGGGCAGATCATCACCCGCCGCGGGTTCGACTTCCGCTACGACGCCTATCCCAACACCTTCGTCCCCATGGTCGAGCAGCTCGGCGGCGAACTCGTGTCGAAGGACGGGAAAACGGCCATCGTCGGCGACGCCGCGTGGCTCAAGGTTCTCCAGTACGTGAAGGATTTCGGACCCGGCGCCAAGAACCTCGGCTCGCCGACCTACACCGCGGCCAGGACGGAGTTCGACAAGAACACCGGCCTCGTCGCCATGTCCTTCTCGGGGCTCTACCAGGAAGCGAGAATGAAGGCGTCGAACCCCGGCTTCCTCAATTCCAAGGATTGGATGGTCGTGCCCTTCCCCCAGTGGAAGGACGCGAAGAAACGGGTCACCGCCAATTATTCCGGGCATTATTACATGGTCAACGTCCAGTCCGACAAACTCAAACAGGAAGCCAGCTGGATCCTCCTCGATTACATGCTCGGCCACGGCGACGAGTACCTCGACAAGGTGGCCATCGTCCAGCCGACCCAGAAGCTCAATGACTCGGCCGTCCTCAAGGCCATGCCCTATTCGGATGTCTTCATGAAGGACTTCGACGCGGCCAAGATCGTCTATGTCGGCAAGGCGAGTTCGCGCCTCAACGCCCTCCTCAAGGAAGCCTTCGAGAGCGTGATGCTCGCGGGCGTGGAACCCAAGGCGGCTCTCGACAAGCTCCGCAAGGCGGCTCAGGCCGCGCTCGACGAGGCTGACTGATACACGGCTCACCGCTCGCAGCGTAACAACTCGAAGGGAGGCCGATGCCCACAAGGCGTCGGCCTCCCTATTCCGGTACTCCACAGGAACCCAATGATGTCAGCTTCCCGCACAAGACGATCCCTCGAGACGAAAAGGAATGGCTGGGGCTGGGTCTTCGTCGCGCCCGGCGTCCTCTTCTTTTCCACATTCTCGCTCTATCCCATCCTCTACGCGATATGGACCTCCTTCCACAACAAGAAGCTCCTCTCGCTGAAGCCCCCGAAATTCATAGGCTTCCAGAACTACGCGAAGGTGCTCTCTTCTCCCGACTTCTGGAACTCGGCGCGCGCCTCGGCGACCTTCTGCCTGGGGGTCTTCGGGCCGATCTTCGTGGCCTCCCTTCTTCTGGGTGTCCTCATCGCCTCCCGGAGCAAGGGCAGGAGGTTTTTTCAGCTGTCGCTGTATTCGCCAGCCGTCCTCTCCTCCGTGGTCACGGCGAGCGTATGGGCCATACTGTTCGATCCCCGCGGCCTAGCCAACCAGTTTTTGAACGGAATCATGGGCACGCCCGGCATCGACCATCGCTGGCTCGCCGACGCCGCCATGGTCCAGATATCCACAATGCTCGTCTACATCTGGAAGACGGTGGGCTACTACTGCATCCTCTTCGTCACGGGCATAGGGAAAATACCCGTCAGCGTCATCGAGGCTTCGATCATCGACGGGGCCAACGCCTGGCAGCGGCTGACGCGCATAACGATTCCCCTCTTGAAGCCGACGATGGCCTTGGTATCCGTCATGATTTTTACGGGCAGCCTGAAGACCTTCTCGACGCAGTATCTCTTCACCCAGAGGGGAGCGCCCTTGAGGCCGATCAACGTCCTGACGCTCAACATCTACAATACGGCCATCGTGGAGCAGAACCTGGGCAGGGCCAGCGTGATGAGCCTCCTTCTCTTCATCACCCTCCTCATCCTCGCCTGGCTGCAAGTGCGTGCCGGCGGCACAGGGGAGGATATGTGAGGAAAACGAACCCAAGCCTGTCCCGCGTTCCGGGACGCTTTACCGCGCATCGCGCCGGAAGCTTCCTCGCGACGGCCATCCTCGTGGCGGTATCGTGCATCGCCATAATTCCCTTCGCTTTCATGGCGGGAGCCTCTCTCATGCCGGGCTCCGACGTCACGTCGATTCCCTACCGCTGGATTCCCCAGAAGCCCCTCTGGTCCAACTACCTGCGAGCCCTGCAGGGAAGCGACGGCGACTGGATGTATCTGCGGAACATCATGAATTCGTTCATCGTCGCCACCACGGTCGCGCTCTCCTCGGTGACGCTCGCCTCCGTCACGGGCTACGGCCTCGCGAAGTTCAGGTTCAGGGGCAGGAACATCGTTTTCATGGGCATAATGTCCACCATGATGATCCCCTTCGAGGCCGTCATGATTCCCCTCTACCTTACCGCCGTGAAGCTCGGCCTTCAGGACAGCTACGCCGGCCTCATACTGCCGTTTCTGACCAGCGCCTTCGGCGTCTTCCTGATGCGGCAGTACCTGCTCGGTTTTCCCGAAGAACTGCTGGACGCGGCCAGGATCGACGGCTGTTCCGAACCGCGCATCTTCCGCAGCATCGTGTTCAAGAACGCCAAGCCCGCGGTGGCGACTCTCGCGATTCTCGCGTTCAGAGGCCAATGGGACAACCTCCTCTGGCCGCTTCTCATCACTCAGTCCGACAGGCTCAAGACGATTCCATCGTATATCGTACGTTATACGGCCGACCTAACGGCGGACGAGGGCACCATGATGGCCGTGGCGGTGATCGCGGCCCTGCCGGTATTCATCCTCTTCTTCTCCATGTCGAAGTATTTCCTCCAGGGCGCGGGCGTCTATTCGGGGAGCAAGACATGATCGACCTCTACATTTTCGACGAAGGCGGCGTGCTCATCCGCAACCATATGGTGCTCGGCGATGTGGCCGCCGCCGTGGGGATGGAGAGGGAGACTCTCTTGAAGCTGCTGCCCCCCGATATGATTCTCATGTCCAATGGTGAAATAGACTCGGGCGAATTCTGGCGCCGGTTCGAGACGCGGACGGGAATCAAGGTTGAGCGAAATTGGTGGGCTGAATGTTTCAAGCCCTCGCGCGACGAGCCGACCTTCGCTCTCGTGCGCGAATTGGCTCTAGGCGCGAGAACCGTCTGCGGAACGAACACGATCGACTGCCATCACGCGATAAACGAGAAGTTGGGCATGTACGAACCCTTCCACGCGGTCTACGCCTCGCACATCATGCACAGGAGCAAACCCGATCCGCTTTTCTGGCGGGAAATCCTCGCGAGCGAAGGGATGGCGCCCGAGCGGGCATTTTTCACGGATGACAGCCCGAAGAATGTGGAGGCGGCGCGAGCGCTCGGCCTGCGGGCTTTTCTTTATACCGACGCGGCATCGCTAAGAAGGGATCTTCTCTCCGTTGGGGCGCCCGTAGCCCGCTGAAGCGACCGCGTCCCGGCGGAAAACGCGAGAATCGGGGAAAAAAAAAGAGACCGCGCGCGGCGGTCTCCTCACTTTTCAAAGGACGTTTTTCAATCTTCGGTCTTGGTATCCTTTTTGGCCTTTTTTTCGGCGCGCTTTTCCTTGAGCGTCTTCTGGGGCTTCTTTTTCTCCGCCGACTTCGGTCTGTCCTGTGATTTCATATGCGATCCTCCTATTAAGAGTAGAATTTCCTGAGTCCCGACAGGGGCTGGCCGGGTTGCTGGCCCGATTGCGAGCGCATCAACGCGCTCACCTTATTATCGGCAGTTGCCGGCAAATTATCAACATCCCTCACGCGGTTTTCGATTCGGCCTCGCCCGAGCGTACTTTTCCCATCACGAGGAAGGCCGCGACCATGCAGATCGAGCAGAAGAGGAAGATTCCTCTGTAGCCGACGATGTCGATGATGGCGCCCGTGAGAATGGGCGCGAGGATGGCGGCGCCCTGGCTCGCCGTGTAGTAGAGCCCCGTGTAGATTCCCATGGTGCCCCAGCTCGCCATCTGCCAAAGCATCGGGAAAGAGTTGGTTACCACCGATACCCAGAACATGCCGAATACGAACATTATGAGCCAGAAGCTGTAGAGACGGAGGGAGGCCGGGAGGCTGGCGGTGAGGGGGTCGTGGAAGAACAGCAGCGCGGTGAGACAAGCGATCACGACGAGGCTCGTGCGTATCGTCTTTTTGCGTCCATTCTTATGGGCGATATAGCCCGAGGGAATGGCGAAAATCGCGTAGGCCACGCCCACCATGCCCGCGGCCAGGGCCGCCGTCCCCGAAGAGGTTTTGAGAATGTCGATGGAATACTTGCCGATGAAGGGAAGGACGCCTTGATAGCCCAAGAACCAGAGGAAAAGGGAAATGAGGATGTAGAGGGCGCTCTTGTCCGACTGCCCGGCCACCGCCTTGAAGCTCGCGAGGAGGGGTTCTTTCTTTTCGGAGGAAGCGCCTGAGGGGTGTTTTTTTTCTTTCACGAAGAGGAAAAGGAGGAGCACAGCCAGGACCACGAGGAGGCCGGCGAGAGGGAAGGGCAGGCGGTCCTTCGTGCTGCCGAGGATCGGAAGCACGATATCGATATCCATCAGACGGGCGAGGCCGATGGTGCCGACTATCGTCGCTATGCCGCCCATCGTGTTGATGACGCCGTTGGCTTCCGACCTGAACTCGGCGGGAATGATGTCGGGCATGAGGGCTACGACGGGGCCGCGCGCCGCCTGCTTGACGAGATTGAGGCAGAATACGAGGCCGATCAGGGCTCCGAGCGAAATCGCCGCGGCGTAGGGCATGGCGCCGAAGAAGATCGCCGTCAGAGGGAGGAGGGTGATGATGAAGGGCATCCTCCGGCCGAGTTTCGTGTTCGTCCTGTCGGATAGGACGCTGGACAGGGGAATGAGGAAAAGGGCGAAAATGTTGTCGAGCGTCATGATGAAACCGACGAGGGTCATCGATGATACATATTTCCCCAGGAAGATCGGAACATAGGTGTCGTAGAGCGGATCCATGAGGCCCATGGTGAAGAATCCGAAACCGATCAGGAAAGTCAGTTTTAGATAGGGTTTGAAGCCCTTTTTATCATCGTTCATCGAACGCTCCTTTTTTGCTTTCGATACATACTACACCGAAGGGCCTAATTCGCAAGGGAAAAACGCTGGAAGGCCCGAACATGGACTCCATGAGAGCCTTGTACGCTGACAGCTTTATGGTCGGGACATAGGTCTGTATCGTCCCCGCGAAGCCACCGCCGTGGACCCTGCACGCGCCTTCAGCGGCAAGGAAGTCCTCGGAGACGGCGAGCGCCACGAGAATTCCCTGTTCGCAAGGACTTTTCGCGGCATAAAGATTCTGGAGGTATTTTGCGCTGGAGTCGCCCGAAGCCTTGACGGTGGCGAGGTAAGCCGCGATGTCTTTCGCTTGGATCGCTTTTTGGAGGATCGCGGGGCGCCCGGTTTCCTTCACGAAATGCCAAGCGCGCAGGAAAGCCCTGTCGCCGCAGGATTTCCGTATTTCCCCCGCTTGGGCGAGGAGACTTGCAAGGGATGTGCCGGCCAACGTTGAGCGGCCGAGGACCGCCGCGACGGCCCTCATCTCGCCGGGAATGGCCGCGTAGTCGTCCGTGAGATCGGCGTGGCTGCCGCCGGTGGCCACGATGGCGAGGGAGAGGCCGTATTCGCTTGGGTCAAAGCGCAGCAACTCCACCTTCGCGTTGGAAGGGTCGCCGAAATCTATGGCCGCCGTGTTGCCGAGCGCGCAGGCCATTTGGTCCATGAGGCCGCAGGGTTTGCCGAAATATTCATTTTCGGCGTATTGGCCGATCTTAGCGATTTCCGATGGCGAAACCTCGATGCCAGAAAAAACGCAGATCATGCTGCCGACGAGTACCTCGAAGGCGGCCGAACTGGAAAGGCCCGAGCCGGGCAGCACGTCGGACTGGATGAAGGCGTCGAAGCCCCGGAGGGAGACCCTGGAGCCATCGCGCTGTCGCGACGAACTGTCGTAAGGCTGCGACTCGTCGTAGGACCGCGCCGTGCCGTAAGGCTGCGCCGCGCCGCGCCGCGCCGCCGTATCATGCCGCGCCGCCGCGTCGCTACGCGCAGCGATTCCCGCCGCCATGCCCCGCACGATGGCCGCCGAGCTTCCTTTTTCCCCGCGCCGGACCGTAAGGTCGGCGAGATCCACCTCGAAGGAGTCGAAGCCCTCGGAGACGACGCGGACCAGACTGTCCATCCGCGGCGCGGCGGCCCCTATCGTGTCGAGGCTGATGGCGGCGGCCAGCACCTTCCCATTGTTGTGGTCGGTATGGTTCCCGCAGAGCTCCGTCCTTCCCGGCGCCGAGAAGAAAAGCGGCTCCGGCCCAGCCTGCCAGCCTGGCTTTCCCCGTTCATCCGGCTCGGCCTGTCCATCCGGCTCGCCTCGCCTGTCGGAAAAATGCGCGAAAAAGCCATCTCTCAATTTTCTGTAGCGCCTTCTCTGAACCTCCAGCGTTTCCGGGGCGTAGAGCGCATCGATGGAAGCGAGCCGCGGAACGCTCGTGGGCAGAGGGAGGACAGCCATGGCGTTATCCGACGCAGTCATGGCGCAATCCAGCGCGCCTCGGCCGCCCAAAAGGCTAGCGGCGTCTTCCGATGCGGCTATGGCCTTACCCGATGAGGTAGCGGCGAAATCCTGTGTATGGTTCATCGTTTCACCTTAAGGAACATTCAAGTCCTAGTATGCGAAACAACTGTCAATTTGTACATGGATCGTATATATTTTTTTCATGATCAGAGGGAAACAACCAGCGATGAGTGAAGCGCCGGAGCCGCCCAGCGAGGCCGCGCGGTCCGATAAAGCGGCGCCGTCCGGCAAAGCCCCATCGTCCAACGACACCGCGTCATCCAGCAAAGCCACATCGCCCCACACCGCCGCGCCCGCGAGAAAGAAAGGCTGCGGCTCGCGGGTGAAAGCGCTGTCCTTCATCGCGCTGTTCGCCATTCTGACCGTCAGCCTCCTCCAGTTTTTTTCGCCGCTTCCCGATCGCTCGGATCCGTCCTCGCGGACTTCCTCCTCCCTCATGAACATATACACGGAGGGCGGGGACCTATATTTCCTGCCGCGGGGCTCCGAGGATGCCCCCTTGGGCTTCATCCTCTATCCGGGAGCGAAAGTGCCCAAGGAAGCCTATTCCTACCTCGGCAGGGCCGTCGCCGAAGCGGGCTATCCGGCCGCGCTGCTCGATGTCAGGCTCGGCTTCGCCATCTTCGACAGCGAGGCGGCCTCTCGCCCCATCGCCGCCCTCCCAGGGATCAAGAAATGGGTGCTCGCGGGCCACTCGCTCGGCGGCGTCGCCGCGTCCAGCTTCGCGAAGACGCATCAGGATATCGTCGGGGGAATCGTCTTCCTCGGCTCATATCCATCGACGGGAGGATCCCTCTCGCGGACAAGGGTCAGGGCGCTGAGCGTTTCCGCCTCCAACGACATGTTGGCGACACAGGAAAAGATCGACGCGGCGAAGGCTCTCCTTCCCGATTCGACCAGCTATGTGAGGATATCAGGCGGCAACCACGCCCAGTTCGGCGAATACGGAACACAGAAGGGCGACGGGGCGGCGGACATACCCCCCAGCCGTCAGCAGCAGTCCGTCGTGGACTCGGTGCTCGCCTTGCTCGCCAGCCTGCGGTAGGACTCGGCCGTATAGAGTATCTTCCTCAGATCCTCTTCGCCGACGGCTCTGACTATCTTGGCGGGACTTCCGAGGACGAGACTGCGGGGAGGGATTTTTTTGCCTTCGGTGACGAGAGCTCCCGCGGCGACGACGCATTCCTCGCCTATCTCCGCCCCGTTGAGGATGATCGAGCCCATGCCGATCAGGCAGCGGTCGCCCACCTTGCAGCCGTGCACGATGGCCCCGTGCCCCACCGTCACGTCCTCGCCAATAATGCAGGGAAGGCCGACGGCCACATGGAGCACGGCGCCATCCTGTATGTTGGAGCGGTCGCCCACCCTGATCGGCGCCAAATCCCCCCTGAGCGTGGCATTGTGCCACACGGAGGAATCACTGCCGAGCGCGACGTCGCCGGTTATGGAGGCGCTTGGCGCCACGTAGCATGGGCCATCCTTCTGGCTATCGGTCGGGGAAGCATCGTTGTTCATGCGTCGATGATCGCCCGCCTGGGACGGGCTCGTCAACCGGAGCGGGCATAAAAAAAGCGGCCGAATATCGGTCGCTTTTTTTATCGTGGGGCGAAGGAATTACTTCGCCGCCTTAAGGGCCTCGATGGCCAGCGTCACCACGGAGAGGTGGATGGAAGCGCCGGAAACGGCGTCCGAGGTTCCGTCGGCCTTGAGCGCGATCTTGGAGGGATCGCCCGCCTTCACGATGGCGGCTTCCACGGCTTCGGCCTGAACGTTCCACTCGCCTTTTTTGGCGGCCTTGGCCATTCCGTAGCGGCCAGAGACGGCCTCGACGATCTTGGATTTTTTCGCCGGATCCTTGGAGAGGCCGTTCCACACGACATCGACGATCGAACCATTGACCACGGTGACGAGGGCCGAATCTTTCCAGCCGGAACTCTTGTCGAAATCGGCCTGCTGGGCGAAGTACCAGCCATCCTTGTAGGAACCCTTCGCGACGGGGGCGGAGGAGAGGGCTTCCTTGACAAGGGCGAAGAATCCGGAAACCGTCATCGTGGCGCCGGTGATGGCGTCGGTCTTGCCGTCCTTGTTCAGTTTGGCGAAATTGACGTCCTGCGTCTTGACGAGGTAATCGGCCACCGCTTTGGACTGGGCGTCCCACTCGGCCTTGATTTTCGATGCCTTGACCATGCCGTACTTGCCGGCCGTGGCGTAGGAAACCTTGTCGGCGGCGCCGGCGATGTTGGAAACGCCGTTCCAGATGGCGTCGATGATCTTGCCGCCCTTGATTGTCAGAACCACTTGTTCCTTCCAGCCAGAAGAGGAGTATTTCTGATCCTGGGCGAAATAGACACCGTCCTTTACCTTGGCGAGGCTTACCTGCGCGAAAGCCGATCCAGCGACAAGAGAGAGCGCGAGAATCAGCATTATTGTTTTCTTCATAAAGACCCTCCATCTACGATACTACGCTTACCACCATAGAGTGCAGCTTTAACGTTTTCGATATAAATCTCACGATTATAATAACAGCTTTACGCGGATAATGACAAGTCCATATATAGTATTAACTACATGATATTGAGGCGATGAGTCGCCCAATTCCGGAATCCGCGCGCCGCTTAGAACGGCCGGCTTCCTTGACAGAAGGCCAAAAGCCCCATAATCTTTTACCATCATTTCCGTGGATCGGAGACGATCCCGCGGACTCAGGAGCGTACGATGAATCAACTGGCCGAAGAGCTCAACGCCATCCTTTCCAATTCAGCGGCGAGCCGCCTTTTGTCCGAAATGGGGCGCCGCATGTATTTCCCCAAGGGAATCCTCACGCAGAGCGCGGAAGCTACCTCCAAAGCCCATCGCTACAACGCCACCATCGGCATGGCCTATGAACTGGGCGAACCCATGATGCTCGACGCCCTCCATGAAGCCCTGCCGACCCTCACTCCGAGAGAGGCGGTCGCCTACGCGTCCACGGGCGGGGTAATGGCCCTGCGCCATGAATGGAAAGCGGCCATGGTCAAGAAAAACCCCTCCCTCGAAGGCAAATCCTTTTCCCTGCCCGTCGTCGTTCCTGGGCTCACCGCCGCGGTTTCCTACCTGAGCGACATGTTCATCGAACCGGGCGATACGGTCGTCGTGCCCGATCTCCACTGGCCGAACTACAGACTCATCATCGAGGAGAGGAAGATGGCCGCCGGGCTCACCTTCCCGATTTTCGCCGAGGGCGGATACAATATCGCCGGCCTGGAAGCGGGCCTGCGGGACGCGGGCGCTCGCAGGGGAAAGGCCGTCTGCGTGCTCAATTTCCCCAACAATCCCACGGGCTATTCCCTGACGTTGAAGGAAGCCGACGCCATCGTCAAGCTGCTCGTAGCCATCGCCAAGGAAGGCACCGACCTTCTCGTCATCGCCGACGACGCCTATTTCGGTCTCCAGTATGAGGATAACCTCCTGCGCGAATCCATCTTCGCGCGCCTCGTCGACGCCCACGAAAACATCCTCGCGGTCAAGGCCGACGGTCCCACCAAGGAAGACTATGTCTGGGGATTCAGGGTCGGCTTCGTCAGCTTCGGCGGCAAGGGCCTTACCGAATCCCAGCAGGACGCCCTCGTGAAGAAGCTTCTGGGCATCATCAGGTCTTCGGTGTCGAGCTCGAGCGGACTGGCCCAGAACCTGTTGCTCAAGGCGCTCCAGTTCCCCGGCTACGAGGATCAGAAGGCCCGTTACAGGGAGATTCTCGAGGGAAGATACAAGGCGATGAAGAAATACTTCGCGTCGCACGCCGCGCCCGCCTGCATCGCGCCGCTTCCCTTCAACTCGGGCTACTTCATGAGTTTCCTCTGCGTGGGCATTTCCGCCGAAAAGCTGAGGCTGGATCTTCTCGAAAAACTGGGCATCGGCACGATTTCGATGCAGGATAAATATCTGCGCGTGGCCTTCTCGAGCGTGGAGGAGGAACAGGTGGACCCGCTCCTGGACGCCATCTACGCCACGGCGGTCGCTTTAGTCAAATAAGGATTTTTCTCAGTTGTCCCGGGGCGGGGATATCTCGACGAGGACCATGTTGTGGTCTGAAGTCGGGATCCTGCCCGGCCCCGGCGATGGCGTCAGCACTTCAACCTTTTTCCTGTCGAAACCCGCGGCGAGGACAGGCGAAATCAGGACATGATCCAATATGCTCGAATACCTGGAATCGACGAAGGTCGGTTCGGCCTGGCGGTAGCTGTAGTTCGTGTCGAGAAAATCGTTGGACTTGTCCGCGTCGTCGGCTAGCCTGAGCGCGCTCATCGTCGAGGCATGGGCGAGAAAATCGGAGTCGTTGGCCGTGTTGAAATCCCCGGCGAGCACGATGGCCCGGGAAGTCAGCCCCTCGCCGTAGGTGGCCAGCAGGTGAAGGCTAAGGGCTTCGGCCTGGGCTCGTCTCGCTTTTTCCGATTTCTCGTCGCCCATGGCCTTGAAATGGAATCCGTAAAGGTCCAGGGAGCCTGAGCCAGTCTGGATGGACGCGCGGATGCCCGGACGCGGCCATGGATCGGTCTTCGCTGGTTCGAGGACGGGGCCGTAATCGGCGATCCTGTAACGGGAAAAAACGGCGAGATCGTCCTCGCCCCTCGCGTTGACGACGGCCACGAAGGGCATGGCCCAGCCTTCGCGGGCGAGGGCCACGGAGAGGAGGGCTATGTCGCCGCCCTTGCCTTCGTCCGACTGTATCTCCTCGAGGACGATGATGTCGGCGCGCGCGGCTTTTATCGACCGCGCCACATAGTCGTGGAGGGCGACGCGGGAGTTGGAGGCGGCGTCCAGGGCGGCGCAATCGCGGACGTTCCAGGTAGCGACGCGCAGGCTGGAGCCGGCCGCGACTGCGCCGACGCTGCCTGAGGCCTCTTCCGCGGTCGGCGCGGTCTTGGGGGAATCCTGTTTGGGGGGAGCCGGTTTCGGAGGAGGCGGGATCGTAGGAGCCTGGATTCCCGGCGAGGGATTCTCCTGCGCCTGCAGAAGCACGGTCTTGGGGTCGCCGGAAAAGGCGCTGACGACGAGGAAAGCGACAGCGGCTATGGTCAGGAGGCTCAAGACGGCGGTCGCCAGCGACCGCCGTCGCGCCTGCGGGCTGGCTCTCACTTCAGAATGTATGACTGGAGGGGCGGAAAGCCATTGAAATAGACGGAAGAATAGCTCTGCGTGTAGGCTCCCGTCGTGAGAATGTACACCCTGTCGCCGATCCGCGCCTGGTCGGGCATCATGTATTGCGTCTTCTCATAAAGGATATCCATCGAGTCGCAGGTGGGGCCGGCCAGGATGACGTCCACCGCCGTGCCTTCGCCCTCGAAATAGATGGGGTACTTGATGGCCTCGTCCAGCGTCTCAATCAGTCCGCCGAACTTGCCGATGTCGAGGAAGACCCAGGGGTAGCGCTCGTGCACCGACTTTTTCGCGATATTGATGATTTCCGAGACGATGACGCCCGAGTCGCCCGCCATGGAGCGGCCGGGTTCGATGATGATTTCCTCGGGCCAGTCGTTCTTGAAGGAGTTGTCGAGAAAGCGTTTGATGTCGTCGGCGTACTGGCCGAGGGAATCCGTCGGCTCCACGTAGTTGGCCGGGAATCCGCCGCCCATGTTGATCATCTTGAGGTTGACCTTCAGATCGTCGCGCGCCCAGGTGAAAAGCTGGGATACCGTGGTCAGCGCCGTGGACCACTGGCCCACGTCGCGCTGCTGGCTACCGGGATGGAAGGAGATGCCGTAGGGCTGGAGGCCGAAGCGCACGGCCGTTTTGATGAGCTGGCGCGCGAGGTCGGGGTGGGAGCCGAACTTCTTGGAGAGGGGCCAGTCCGCGCCCAGGCCCTCGGTGAGGAGCCTGAAGAAGACCTTGGAGCCGGGAGCCGCCCGGGCGATCTTGTCGACGTCGGTTATGGAGTCGGTGGCGAAGATGCGGACGCCTTTTTCGTAGAAATAGGCTATGTCCTTCTCTTTCTTGATCGTGTTGCCGAAACTCATCCTGTCCGGCTCTACGCCGAGGCGCAGGAGCTGGTCGAGCTCGTAGCTGGTCGCCACGTCGAAGCTCGAGCCCAGATCGCGCAGGAGGGAGACGACGGCGTCATCCGGATTGGCCTTGACCGCGTAGAATATTTTCGCGAAGGGAAGAAATCTCCGGAGATCCTCATAATTCTTTTTGATGATGTCCAGATCGATGATGAGGCAAGGGGTTTCCTTGTCTCCCGCAAAGGCCTTGATGCGCTCGAATCTTTCCTTCGTGATGAAGTTCTCGAGCGGGAAGTGGTACTGATCTTTCATTGCCGTACCCCTTTCACCTGTGTGTTTGGACCCGGCCGAACCAGGAAATATCGGCGGGCGGAGCGTCAGGCCGGGGTTCGGCGACGTATCCAAGACCTACAATACATATCTACTTGCCCAAAGGTCAAGAAGGTAGTATAGACACTATATGATTGGTTTCTTCATCAAAAAAGCGTTTTTCGACGGCTGGGACAATCTCTTCTCCCTGGCGGCCTTCAACATCGTCTACCTCGCGCTGGCGATACTCTTTATAGCGCTTCCGCTTTCCCTGGGAATCGGGGACGCGCTCTCCATCGCCTGTCTCGTCCTGGGCATTCTCGCCATATCGCAGTGGCAGGCGGTTTCGGCCTTCGCGATGGACGGCGTTTCGGAGTACAGGTCTCCCGGATTCAAGTCCACCTTCGCCTTTTTCGGGAAATCCTGGAAATCGGGACTCGTCGTCGGGCTCCTCAATCTGGCGCTGTTTTTCTCCTTCACGGTGGGCATACCCTTCTATCTTGCCCAGAAAGGTTTCCTGGGCCTGTTCCTGGCCAGTCTTCTTTTCTGGACCTGTCTCGTTGCCCTTCTCGCCTCGCAGTATTATCTTCCTCTCCTGGTTCGCAGAGGCGGGGGATTCAGGAAGAACGTAAAGGTCGCGCTCATCCTCATGATGGACAACCTCGGTTTCACGGTTTTCCTTTTTTTCTATAATGTCGTTACCTTGATCGTCTCCGCGCTCACGGCCTTCATGGCGCCGGGTATGGCCGGCCTGGCCTTGGCTTCGGCCGATGCCGTAAAGCTCAGGATGATGAAATACGAATGGCTGGAGCGGAATCCGCAGGCCGATAAGAAGCATGTTCCCTGGGAAGAGCTCCTCAAGGAGGAGAAGGAACTGGTGGGCGAGCGAACGTTGAAGGGCATGATTTTCCCATGGAAGGAAGGCAAATGAAGGAATCCACGCGCAGGGAGCCGGGCTCGAAGCCGCCTCTTAGGCTGAACAAGACTAAATCCGATACGGCGAAGGGCGAGGGGCGCAAGGCGCCGCCGGCGCCCACGCGGAGCTTCTCAAGGAAAGGGCCGAGAAGGCCCTCGCTTCGGTCGTTTTCGTCCAGCTGCCTCCTCAGGCTCTCGAGGCCCTTGGCTTGGCGGAAATCGGCCCCGGAACGACCATTCCGGTGCAGACCGCCGGGCCCATCGTCCGTTTCGACGCCTCCATGGCGAGCGTCGAGAGCGTCATCGCCGGCATCCTGCGGGTGCTCGCCTGGCAGCCAGAGAACAAGGCCGCGTCCAAGTACCGCGATCTCGTGAAATCCATCAGGCCTGGTCTCCTGGCCGAGCTGTCGGACGCCGGCATCGCCAAGGCCCAGTCCAAGGAATGGGATATCGCCGAAGAAATCTTCCTCGCCCTTGTGGGGCTCTATCCGGAGGTTCCCGAACCTCTTCTCGATCTCGCCCTTCTGCGCGAGGAGCACGCCAAGCTTTTCAGGGAGGAATCGCGGGAGGATAAGGCCGACGAAGAGGACGACCTGGCCTATGAATGCTACAGGAAGCTTTTGGCCATGGAACCGCCTTTCGCGCCCGCTTATTACCACGCTGCCTTCTTTTTTGTCCGCAAGAGATCCTTCGACCGCGCCGTCTCCCTCTTCACCAGTTTTATCGGCCTGAGCGACGACGGCGGGAAAGTCCAGCGCGCGAAGGATATCCTGAAAAAACTCGAGGAACTGGGATATCTGGACACCACCTTCAAGGAAGCCTACGACTTCATCCAGATGGGCGAAGAGGAAAAGGGGCTCGAAAAGGCCAGGGAATTCGTCCGGCGCTATCCCGGTGTCTGGAACGGCTGGTTTCTCGTGGGATGGGCCAATAGAAGACTGGGCAACTGGAAGGAAGGGGAGGAAGCCTTCGCGAAGGCGATAGGCCTCGGCTCCCAGGAAACCGATACCTTCAACGAGATGGCGCTCTGCCAGATCGAGCTCGGCGATCTTCCGGGAGCCCGTACAAGTCTGGAAAGGGCTCTGCGCTTGGAGCCCGAGAACGTCAAGATCATCGTGAACCTCGGCGCTCTCGCCCACAGGATGGGGAAAAAGGGCGAGGCCATCGGGTTTTTTAAAAGCGCCCTCGTGATCGATCCTGACGATGCCCTCGCCAAGGATTGGGTCCAGAAGGTCGAGAACGAAGACTAGCGTCATTCGGTTGTAAGGGGGTAGGCGATGGGCGCAGCCTCTGTTGCTGGCGATCTTCTCGAGCTCGCGCGCTACATCGCCGGCCGCCCGGAATATCCCGAGGCGGCGAGCCTCGAGGAATTGACGGACGCCGCCATCCTTTCACTTTCCTCAGACCCTCCTTGTCTCCGCCCCTCGTCCTCCTCGGGGGAGCCGGGCGGGCTCGTGCGCGTCGCGGCGCCCTACGCCGTCATCGTGCCCGATCTCCATGCTCGCGCCAGCCTGCTCGCCGATCTCCTCGGATCCGTTTCGCCCATCGACCCACGCTCCCTCATCGTCGATATGATCCTCGATGGCCGGCTCGCGCTCGTTTGCCTTGGGGATATTCTCAACAGCGAAGGCGCCGCGGGCGCTGAAAGATGGGGCTCGGTCGCGCTGAGGCTCGGTTCCTCCCAGGGCTTGAACGGGTTGCTCGGTCCCGAGATGGACGAGGAAATGGGCGCCTCGCTTGGGGCGCTCTGTCTCGTCATGGCGCTGAAGGTCAGGCTCGGCGGAAGATTCCACTGCCTCAAGGGAAATCACGACAACATAAGCAATTCCAGTAGGGATGGGGATCTCGCGTTCTACAAATACGCCCTCGAGGGGGCCATGGGGGCGGAGTGGTTCAGGCTCCGCTACGGCGAAGCCTTGATGAGGAGCCTGCGGCGGTACGAGCGGCTCCTTCCCCTCGTCGCGGCCGGAAACTCCTTCTGCGCAAGCCACGCCGAACCCGCCTTTCCCTTAAGTCGGGTCGATCTGCTGGAATACGGGAAGAGGCCCGAGGTCGTCGGCGCGCTCATCTGGACTGGCAACGGGGAGGCCGCTGAAAATGCCGTGAAGGAGAGCCTGGATGCGCTGCTTGGTTCCCCCGGCGCCGAGGATCGCGCATTGTGGATATCGGGACACCGCCCCGTTTCCGGAGCTTACGCGTTGCGTGCCGGGGGCAGGCTCGTCCAGATCCACGACCCGAACCGCAGGCAGGTCGCCTGGATCGATAACCGCGCGGGTGGAGCATCCGGAGTACTCTCTCTCCATGAGGTTGCGCAAGGGGGAGGGGCGCTGACGCTTCTGGAGGTGGCCGACCCCTTCCATCTTGACCATTCAGCCTCACGGCACTAGTATTTTTCCACCATGGCATCCAGAAAAAAGAAATCTTCCCGCGGTTCGAATGCAGGCTGTCTCATTCTTCTGGCGGGACTTATCATACTTGTCGTCATCTTCGCCGTGAAATTCCCCGATATCAAGGCGACGCTCGACAAGACGAACTTCCTGAATCTCGTGAAACAGCGGGTGACGACGACCGTTCCGAATAAATCGGGAGAAGCTCAGGATCTGTCGCCATCATCGACGACGGGCCGCACGATCGCCGTACCCAGCGCCGAAGAGCCTTCCTCGGTTCCTTCCACTTCCGCGCGGCCTTCGGCGACCGTGGCACCGGCGCCTGAGGCGCGACCCTTTCTTCCCGACGCGCCGCAGCCCGCGTCGTCCGCTCCCGCCGCTTCAAAAACGGCGCGCCAGCCGGTTGAGGCGAAACCGGGCGTTGGCCAGGCTTCCGATGTCCAGGTCCGCCAGGCAACTCTCTTTTTTGTCAAGATCGAGGACGACGGCGTGATTTCCCGCCGCGAAGTCAAGCGAAGCATTCCCGCGAGCGATTCGCCTCTCGGCGACGCGATCAGCGCCCTCATTTCGGGACCCAGCGAGGGAGAGATACGGAGCGGTCTGGTTTCCCTCATCCCGAGGGGAACGAAACTCTTGGGCATAACCCTCAGGGGCAGCACCGCCATCATCGACCTAAGCGAGCCCTTCATGTACAACCATTATGGCGTCGAGGGGTTTTCCGCCCAGTTGAGGCAGATCGTCTATACGGCCACCTCCTTTCCTTCGGTTCAGGATGTCCAGATTCTCGTGGAGGGAAAACTGAAGGAGTATCTCGGAGGGGAGGGCGTTTATATCGGGAAGCCGCTTTCGCGGAACAGTTTCTAATGGTATAATTTTTTCACCGCATATATATATTCCTCACGAGGAGGCTACTACGAACACGACAGCGTTGCACGGCTGGCATCTGGGGCACGGAGCCAAGATGGCGCCATTCGCCGGCTATGATATGCCTATTTCCTATGCCACGGGAGCGATCGAGGAGCATGCCATAACGAGGCGTTCCGTCGGTCTCTTCGATATCGATCATATGGGTCAATTCGAGGTTTCGGGCCCCGGCGCCGACGCTTTCGTCTCCGGTCTCGTCAGCGCGAAGATCCTGGATATGGTTCCCCCCATGGCGCGCTATTCTCTCCTGCTCGACGAGAAGGGCTTGGTGCTCGACGATCTTTTCATCTATCGCATGCCCGATTCATGGTGGATCGTCGTCAACGCGTCCAACCGCGAGACGGATCTGGCCTGGTTCACCTCCCATGCCGACAGGAGTGTCAAGATCGTCGACAGGTCGGATGATACCTACATGATAGCGGTCCAGGGACCCAAGGCTATCGGGCTTCTCGATGCCGTCGGCTCCCCGGCGGTTTCCGCCCTCGAGCGCTTTACCTGGGGCAACATCGATATCGCCGGCGTTCCCGTGCTTTTCGGCAGGACGGGCTATACGGGCGAGGATGGCGGCGAGCTTTTCTTCCCCGCGGCCAAGGCCGAATTTCTATGGAATTTCCTCATGGAGAAAGGCGAGGCGCTCGGAATCGAAACCAAGCCGATAGGGCTCGCGGCGAGGGACAGTCTGCGCTTCGAGGCGGGAATGCCGCTCCACGGGCACGAGATCAGCCCCGCCATCAACGCCCTCGAGGCGGGCTTCAAATGGGCCTGCGATTTCGACAAGGAATTCGTCGGCAAGGCCGCCCTGTCCGAGATCGCCGAGAAGGGGCTCGCGAGAAGGCTCGTAGGCCTGGACGTCACGGGTGGCGTGCCGCGCGAAGGCTACGATGTGGCCGACGTTTCTGGAAAGATCGTCGGGCATTGCGTCGCCGGCATGTTCTGTCCCACGGTCAAGAAATACGCGGCCAACGCCTTCGTGGAGCCCGGCTTCAACAAGGTGGGCACGGCCCTCAAGGTCATCATCCGCGGCCAGCCCAAGGACGCGATCGTCGTGAAACGCCCTCTCTATATTCCCACATACCGAAGATAAGCGAAGAAGATAAAGGAGTAGAACCATGAGTATCGATACGAAAACGAAGTACGCCGAATCCCATGAATTCGCGAGGCTCGATGGCGGCCTTGTTGTCGTCGGCATTTCCGATCATGCCCAGGCCGAACTCGGCGACATCGTATTCATCGAATTGCCCGCCGTCGGGAAGACCATCGCCAAAGGTCAGACTTTCGGGACCGTCGAATCCGTTAAGGCGGCCAGCGATCTCTACATGCCGGTTTCGGGCACGATCGCCGCGGTCAACGAAGCCCTCCAGGCGGATCCCGCCCTCATCAACAAGGAGCCCTATGCCGCTGGCTGGATGCTCAAGATTCAACCCTCCAATATCGCCGAACTGGACGCGCTGATGAGCGCGCAGGACTATGCGAAAGCCATAGGGGAGGCGTGAGCCCGTGCCATTCATTCCCAATTCCGAGGTTGAACGCAAGGCAATGCTGGAGGTGATCGGGAAGGGGAGCGTGGAAGAGCTCTTTTCCGACATTCCGGCGAGCCGGCGTTTTCCTCCGCTAAAATTGCCCGACGGTATTTCGGAGCTCGAGGTTCTCAAGGAAATCGAGGCTTTATCGGCCAAGAACCTGGGAGCCGGACAGGCCGCCTGGTTCCTGGGTGCGGGAGCCTACAATCACTTCATCCCTTCCATCGTGTCGGCCCTCGCTTCGAGAGGCGAATTCCTCACCGCCTACACTCCCTATCAGCCCGAAGTGTCCCAGGGAACGCTGCAGGCGATCTTCGAATACCAGAGCATGGCCGCCGAACTCCTGGGAATGGCCGTCGTCAACGCCTCGCACTACGATGGCGCCACGGCTCTGGCCGAAGCCATCCTCATGGCATGGAAAATCGACGAGGCGCGGAAGCGGATTCTTCTCCCCGCCGACATTCATCCCGAATACAAGGATGTGGTGAAAACCTACTTCTCATCTTTCGATGTGGAAATTATAGAGTACAAGGGCGCTCCGGAGACGGCTCCCGTGGACGGCCTGACGGCTTGTCTCGTGGCCGCCTACCCGAGCTTCTCGGGGGAGATTTATCCCCTCGAGGCGGGGGCGAAGAAGGCGCATGATTCGGGAGCCCTCTTCATCGTGCAGGCGGACCCGATCATGTGCGCGATCCTGAAGAGCCCGGGAGCCCAGGGCGCCGACATCGTCGTCGCCGAAGGCCAATGCCTCGGCAATTCCATGAATTTCGGCGGCCCCTACCTCGGCATGATGGGAACGACGGCGAAGTTCATGCGCAAGATGCCCGGACGCATCGTGGGCGAAGCCAAGGACCACGACGGAAGGCGGGGTTTCGTGCTCACGCTGACCGCGCGCGAGCAGCATATCCGGCGCGAAAAGGCCGTATCCAACATCTGCTCGAACCAGGGTCTCGTCATGCTCCAGGCCTGCATCTACATGGCAGCCATGGGGTCCAAGGGAATGGGGATGGTCGCGTCGCTCTGCAACGACAAGGCTCATTACGCCGCTTCCAGGATCGCGGAACTGCCGGGATTCAAGGTGATCACGAAGAGCTTCTTCAAGGAATTCCTCGTTTCGACGCCCAAACCCTCCGCCGACATCTACGCGGCTCTCGTGAAGAGGCACATCGTGCCCGGCCTTCCTCTATCGCGCTACGATGCCTCGAAACCCCGAGAGCTCCTCGTGTGCGTGACGGAAATGAATACGAAGGCGGAAATCGACAGACTTGTCGCCGCCCTCAGGGAGGTTTCGGCATGAATCTCATTCAGGAACCTCTGGTCTTCGAACTCACAAGTCCCGGACTCATCGGTTGTTCGCTTCCCGATTCCGACGTGCCGAAATCTTCCTTGCCGGCCGGTCTCGTCCGTGAATCCCTGGCCCTGCCCGAACTGGATGAGCTGACGGTGGTGCGGCATTTCACGAGGCTTTCCCAGAAGAATTATTCCATAGACACGCATTTCTATCCCCTGGGTTCCTGCACGATGAAGTACAACCCCAGGGCCAACGAGACCGCCGCCGCGAATGCGGGATGGCGTAACGCGCATCCTCTGGCCGGCGACGCCCAGTCCCAGGGCGCCATCGAACTCATCTACAAGCTTCAGGCCAGCCTCGCCGAAATAGGCGGTTTCGCGGCGGTGTCCCTGCAGCCAGCGGCCGGCGCCCATGGCGAGCTTTCTGGCGTCCTCATGATACGGGATTACCTGAGGGCCAAGGGACAAACCCAGCGGACCAAGATGCTCATCCCCGATTCCGCTCACGGCACCAACCCGGCTTCCTGCACGATGGCCGGTTTCGTCACCCAGACCATTCCTTCGGGGCGCGACGGCAACATCGATCTCAAGGCCCTCAAGGCTGCCCTGGACGACACGGTGGCCGGCATCATGATCACCAACCCCAATACCCTCGGGCTGTTCGAGAGGAACATCACGAAGATCGCGAAGATGGTGCATGAGGCTGGCGGCCTCGTGTACGGCGACGGCGCGAACATGAACGCCCTGACGGGCGTCTTCAAGCCCGGCAAGAGCGGCATCGACGTCATGCATTTCAACCTGCACAAAACCTTCTCCACCCCCCACGGCGGCGGAGGACCCGGCGCGGGCATGGTCGGCGCCGTCAAGGAACTAGTGCCCTATCTTCCCGGTCCGGTCGCGGTCCGAAAGGGCGGCAAATACGCTCTCTCCATGCCCGAGTCGAGCATCGGCAAGGTAAAAGCTTTCTACGGAAACTTCGGGGTGCTCGTCCGCGCCTACACCTATGTCAGGATGCAGGGAGCCAACGGCATGAGGCGGATCGCTGAAAATTCCGTCCTCAACGCCAACTACCTCAGGGCTCGCCTGGAAAAAGCGTACAAGCTCAAGTATACGCGAACCTGCATGCACGAGTTCGTCGCGATGGGCGATATAGCGCCGGGCATTCACACGTTGGACATAGCCAAGCGCCTCATAGATTACGGATTCCATCCGCCCACAATCTACTTCCCCCTGATCGTGCCCGAAGCCCTCATGATCGAGCCGACGGAAACGGAGAGCAAGCGCAATCTCGATGCCTTCGCCGACGCGATGCTCGCCATAGCAGAAGAGGCTAGGACGAACCCCGAACTGCTCCACGAGGCGCCTTCAACCACGCCTGTCGGGCGGATGGACGAGGTAGCCGCGGCACGCTCCCCCGTGCTCTGCTATAGGGGCTGATGCCCGGGGAGGGTTTACGGCGCGACCCTGATGATTGTCGTCGCCGATGGGCGGCATGGCCGGCCGGAGCCGCAAGGTTCCGGCCGGCTTTCCTTTACAGTCTCGTCGCTTTGCTGTATGCTTTGGAAAAATCGATTCATAAAGTTCGGGAGGGGCTCGTGCCGCTGATTTCAATTCTGCTGTCTTGCGCATTGGCCTCATCGCTGGTACCGGCCATACTTTATTTCGCCCATAAACAGGGACTCTACGATACCGTCAACGAGAGGAAGATTCACAACGGCAATATCCCTAGGCTAGGCGGGGTGGGGATAGCCGCGGCTTTTCTGGCGACGATCATAATACTGATGCTTCTCCAGGAGCCCCTCGTCAACGATTTCAACGAGCGCTATAAAATCTGGCCGATCGTTCTCGCCGGATTCGTCATGTTTTTCCTGGGCCTTATCGATGATCTCGTCGACCTGAGAGCCCGGCTGAAGTTCCTGATTCAGGTTCTGGCGGCTTTGTTCCTGATCGTTTTCGGCTTCCGCTTCAAGGTGATAATGGTTCCCTGGGGGAACGGATTCATCGATTTGGGTTTGTTCTCCTATCCAATAACGTTGCTCTGGATAATCGGCATAACCAACGCCATGAATCTGATCGATGGTCTCGACGGCCTCGCTGGGGGAATCTGTTTCATCGCTTCATTGACCTTCGGTATTTTTTTCTGGGCGCAGGGAGCCGCGCTTTCGGCAGAGCTGTGCCTTGCCGTAACCGGCGCGGTCGCGGGTTTCCTTATATTCAACCTGCCGCCGGCGAAGATATTCATGGGTGATTCGGGAAGCCTTTTTCTGGGGTTCTGCCTGGCCATTCTGCCGCTTCTCGGCAACGGGAGCGGCGACAAGGTGGAAATCGGTTTTTTCTCCGCGGTGGCGACGCTTGGAATCCCGATCTTTGACACTTTTTCCGCCATGTACAGGCGCAGGAAGGCCGGCGTATCGTTCTTCACGGCGGATAAGGGCCATCTCCACCATATCCTGCTGGGAAAGGTCAAATCCACGGGCTATGTGCTTCTCATAATCTACAGCATCAATACTTGTCTCGCGCTCGCCGCCCTGAGCACCCTCTACCTGAACGGAACCGTCAGTTTCACGCTGAAAATTTCCGCCATTCTCGCCCTCGCGATATTTTTCGCCGTCGTCAACCGGAAGAGCGGCAAGACCGATGTAGCCCTCTAGCTTGGGTCGGCCCGGGGCCGTCCAAAAAGCCGCCTCAGTCAATTCTTGGTTTTTATTTCTCCCGCCTTCGAATAGAGGAAACGCTTTATTTTCTGGGTGGGCGTCTTTTCAAAGGGTCCATCATGCAGCTTTATGGCGTAAATTTTCGAAAATGATGTCAGCTTCGCGTTGGCTTCCTTGCGTATCGTCTCGAGGAGCTTCCCCGCGGTTTTCTCAGCGTCATCCCAGGCTTGGCCTATGGATTTGGTGACGGATTTTTCGGCTTGGGTCAGCGCGTTGCCCATACGCGAAGAAATATCCCCGGCAGCGTCCAACCCGTCCTGAAGTCTGGCCCCGAGATTCTCGAGAACCTCGCTTTTCAGGTAAACGAAGGCCGTCAAGCCGGCTTCGCCTTCGATGACGAGGGATTCGGCCACATAAGGCGATTGATTCAACACCGCTTCGATTTCCTCGGGATAGATGTTTTCGCCAGAGGCTCCGAGTATCACCGTCTTTATCCGTCCACGCACGAAGATTCTCTTCTTCGCGTCGATGAAACCCAGATCGCCCGTCTTGAACCAGCCATCCTCGGTAAAGGTTTCCCTCGTCCTTTCCGGGTCCTTGTAGTAGCCCTTGAATATATTGTCGCCTTTGGCCTGTATCTCGCCCTCTCCCGTGCCCGGGCTGGGGTTGGCTATCCTGACGGAAACCCCTTCGAGCGCCGGGCCCGTCGAGCGGAGGAAGGTCCTGCTCGGCGGAACTCCGGCGAGCAGAGGGGAGCTCTCGGTGAGGCCATACCCGATCGCGTAGGGGAAGCCTGCCTTTTTGAGGAACTCCTCGACATCGCCCGCGAGAGGAGCTCCGCCTACCCCGAAAAAGCGCATCCTGCCACCGAAGGTCTTCATGAGCTTGATGCCGGCGAATTTGATGAGAATCGGCTTAAAGATCGGGTTAGCGTAGAGTTTCATGCCCTCGAGGGTCGGCTTGATGTTCGATCGATAGACCTTCTCGATGACGAGCGGGACGGAGAGCATGATGGTGGGCCTGACCGCCTTGAGGGCGGGGAGCAGGACCGTGGGGGAAGGCGGCCTGTCCAGATAGTAGATATGGGAGCCCGAGAGCAGGGGGATGATGAAACCAATCGTGAATTCATAGGTATGGGCGAGCGGGAGGATGGACAGCAGCGTGTCGGTCCTGTGGAGGACGATTATGGAGCGGCATCCGAAGGCGTTGGAAAGGATGTTTCTGTGGCTGAGCATGACACCCTTCGATAGACCGGTCGTGCCCGATGTGTAGACGATCATCGCGATATCATCGGGTTTTGGCGACGCGGTCCTAAAGGCTGGATCCATCGAGGCTTGAACGGCGGGAGCCGCGCCGGCGCCCTTTTTCTCGCCGATATCGCTCCTTCGCGAACCATCCTTGATGTCGAGAAGGAGGATGGGGAGTCCCAGGGACTGCGCTTTCTGCGCGAGCTTGTCCGAACAGAAAACGGCCTTTGACTCCGAGTGGACGATGATATTCTTGATTTGATCGGCGGTGAAATCGGTGAGTATGGGGACGACGATCGCTCCGGCGCGGAGGATGCCGAAATAGGATACGCCCCAATACGGGGAGCTTTCCGCGAGAAGGGCGACTTTATCGCCGGCGCCTATTCCGTAAGACGAAATGGCCGCGGCTACAGTCGCTGAGCGTTTTTCGACATCATCGTACGTATATCGTATTCCACCCAGCATGGACAGAGCGGGAAGCGCGGCGTAGCGCTTCCCGCTTTTTTCAATCATGCCGACGAGCGTGTAGTCTTCAAGCTTGTACATTCTCTTTCTCCTGACAGCATTCCTGACAGGATTACAATACAACGACTGGCGGTTTTTGCGCCAGTGACCGCGCAGGCCCGAGCGTTCCCCATTTTTCGCCGCCGCCCTTGGGCCCGCGCGCTTTCAGTCGGCGCCAAACACGGCGACGATGCCCGATGATCCTCCCGCGAGGATAAAGGCTCCTCTTATGTAGCAGAGGCCGCTGGCCGTGGAAATGCCGGCCGGATCCCCGGGCGTTGGGCTGAGGGGGTAATTGTTCAGGAGGGACCCAGCGCCGTCGATCTCGAAAAATTCGACATTGTCTCCGCCCGCAGCGAACAGGATTTCCTCGTTTCCGCCTAACGTTGTTCCCGACGCGATGACAGTGCTGCCCTCGGCTTCGGCGGGAAGAAGGAATGAAGCCGTCAGGGTGTAAGGGGAAAGGGAGGTGGCGCGGCCGTAGCTGAGAATTTTCTCTCCATCGCAGAGAACATGGAAGGAGTCGCCGCTGCCCGAAACCGCGAGCGATGTCGGATGATAGGGATCGACTCCGCCCGATGCGCCTTGAACGACGGCTTCTTCCCGCAAGGTTCCCTCGTCCGACAGCACGTAGAGCCTGGACATGTCCTTGGCCGTGACCACGATGCCACCCGAACTTGTCACTCTCATGTCCTGCAGCGAAAGGGCTTCATTGGTGGCCGAGAGCTTAAGGCTCGATGTCGGAACCATCCCTCCCTCGCTGACGTCGAAGGCGTAGATCGTTCCACCGGTATTCGCCGCGGCGTAGAGCTTCCTCCCATCTTTGGAAAAACAGATCGCCCTGATGTTCTCGCCGGGCGTGACGACGAAGGAGTCGAGAAGCTTCCCTCCGATGTCGAGGGAGCAGAGCCGGAGCCAGTTGGATAAGGATGAAGCCGAAGCTATGAACCGCCCGTCGTCCGATACGGCCAGCCTGTCGGCCGTTTTGACGCTGGATCCGATTTTCACCTTGTCTCGCCACAGCCTGATCCAGGAGGCGTCGATGGGGAGCAGCGATCCTGGTCCAGCGGTGGCCGGATCGAGTTCCGCGCCGTATCCGGCGGCGAAGGCGTGGAGCGCTCCCTCATCATCCAATCCGGAAATCGCGATGAGCCCCGAGGGACTGGCCGCGATCGCTTTCACGATGTAGGAGTTTCCAGCGCCGATATTGTTCGCCTCCGTCGTTTCATGAAGCGACGGGGAGAGCGCCGAGGCATAGTCGTAGCTGGCTCGCCACCCATAACCTCCGCGATCGTTTCCTGCGCCAGCCTTGAGCGTGACGCCGGCGGATCCGGCCCGGAACGTGGAGCGCGACTCTTCGACGATGTCGGAACGCACGAGCGAGAGTCTTGAAAGGGGCCTGTCTTGCGGGTAGGCGACCGTCCCCTCGGGCAGGATTCCCCTGTTTCCGATGAGCTCCACCGCTTTACCCGCTTCCTCTCCATTGCTGTACCATGTCCTTTCGACTTCCTCGCCGGCCTCGGCCGCGTAGCGCGGCGCGGCCAAGGGCATGAAACCGTGGGCTTCGGAAAAGTCATGTTCCGCCGACACGAGCGGAGGTTCGAGCGGCGAGGAGGGGTAAAGCAGGGCCGACAGGTTAGCCACCGGCATCCCCATCTCTATGGCGCAGGTACCGGCGGTCAGGAATCCCGACATGACCATCGCCGTATCGACGCAGCCGCCCGACACGCTTCCGTCCGAAGCGAGAAGCCTTAAGCCGATGCTGTAATGGCCAGCCTCTATTCCCTCGAAGGAGATGATCGTCTGTTCCGATGGAACGTCGATGGCTACCGTCGTCTGGACCGCTGGGGCCGGATGTCCCGGCAGACCCTTGTAGACGAGACCGCCGGCTATGCGCCCCCCTGCCGGTACGGCGAGGTTTTTTGCGATGGTTATGGAGAGGTCGCCCTCGCCCTCGAGGGGATAGAGCACGATGCTGGCGGCCGTTGTCCTGCCCGGCAGGAGTAGGCAGGTCGAGGTACCCGAAGCGACTTCCTTGTTTCCCGCCGAAAAGGCCCTCACTCCGATCGTCCAGTCGCCCGGAACCAGCTTTGTCTCCACGTCGATATCGCCGCTCTCGAGGGAGAATTCGGCGCCGCCGGGACCCGAGCCCGATATCGCGAATTTCGTGGGGCTCCAGGCTTCCGTTGGCGTCAGGGATTTTTTGCCTCCTTCTTCCCGCATGAGGGATCTGGGCGATGCCCAAGCCGCGTCGAAGCTGAGCTTGACGGCTAGCGTACCCAGCCTGCCGTCCTGGATTCCCATGCAGGCGCCGGCTAGGACCAATGCCGGCAGTAACATGAATGCCCACCAGAATGTTCTTTTCATAGGTGCCTCCAAAAGGGACAGCGCGGTCATGCAGGCCGCGCGATTCAGGAAAAATGGAGGCGGGGGCGGGATATCGGAAAAAAGGTGAAAAGGGGATGAATCGCGGAGGAAGAGCAGCCCATATCCTCATTGCAGGATCCAGGCAGTATTTGTATAATCCAATTGTCCCGAACGTCATTCCGTTTTGTTTTTCCGGCTAAAGGCGAATGTCAGCCCCGAGCAGCTTTATTGTTCTGGAGGACCTGCTGTGAAGATTCTTATGATATCGAGCGAGGCTGTTCCCTTTGCCAAGTCGGGCGGTCTTGGCGACGCCGTGAGCGCCCTGGCCATCGCGCTTTCCCGGCTTGGCCACGATGTTCGCCTCCTCATGCCTCGCTACTATTTCATCCCGAAGGATAAGCTAGCCGCGCTCGACGATCCCATGGCTGTACCCGTCGGGAACGCCGAACTTTGGACGCGCGTCTACTCCTCCGCTCTCCCGGCATCGAACGTGCCCGTCTATTTTTTGGATTATGAGGAATATTTCGGAAGGACCGGCGTCTATGGTCAATCCAGCCAAAACGATTACCCCGACAATCCGGAGCGTTTCGCCCTCCTGTCCCGCGCGGCCTTCCAGCTTTGCAGGAAATTGGGATGGACGCCCGACATCATGCATGCCCACGACTGGCCGACATCCCTCGTCCCCGTCTACCTTTCGACGCTCGAAAAAGATAAGGGCTTCGTCAACACGGCGAGCGTCCTGACAATCCACAACCTGGGCTATCAAGGGGTCTACGCGAAGGAACATTTCCCCTTCTTCGGCCTCGATTGGATGCTCTTTCACGGGTCGGGATTCGAGTTCCACGAATCGATCAATCTTCTCAAGGCCGGCATCACGACAGCGGATTGCCTGACCACCGTCTCCCCCACCTACGCGAGGGAGATACAGACGCCAGCCTATGGATTCGGTCTGGATGGCCTTTTGCGCCACAGGAGCCGCGATCTCGTCGGCATCCTGAATGGCGTGGACAAGAATATCTGGAATCCCGAAACGGATGATTCCATACCCGCCACCTATTCCGTCATCGATCTGGAAGGGAAGGCTGTCTGCAAAAGCGCCCTGCAGGAAAAGTTCGGCCTCGCCGTCAACGCCGAGGTCCCGCTCATCGGCATGGTCGCTAGGCTCACCGAACAGAAGGGCATAGGAGAGATGTTCGGCAGGGGCTACGGGGCGATCCAGAATGTTCTCTCGACCATGAACGCGCAGATAGCCGCCGTAGGTTCTGGGGACGCTTGGTGCGAAGAGGAACTCAAGGCGCTCTCGTCCCGATTCCCCAACTTCAAGGCGAAAATCGGCTACGACGAAGGGCTCGCCCACCTCATCGAGGCGGGATCGGACTTCTACTTGATGCCGAGTCGCTACGAGCCCTGCGGCCTCAACCAGATGTATTCCCTCCGCTATGGAACCCTTCCCATCGTACATCGCACGGGAGGGCTCGCCGACACCGTGGAAAATTACGTCCAGGAAACGGGGGAAGGGACCGGTTTCATGTTCGACGATTTGACGCCCCGCGCTCTTTTCAATACCATAGGCTGGGCGGTCTGGGCTTGGTACAACCGCAGGGAGCATATTGAGATAATGCGGATGAAGGCGATGACGCGGGAATTTTCCTGGGAAAAGTCGGCCAGCGAGTATACCGCCCTCTACGGCAGGGCGATGGCGATGAGGAAATCCAGGTTTCTGTAGCGGCGGCTTTCCGCGGTTCATTGTCTTTATCTATGGAAAAGGATGGAATGGGTGGCTAAAGAAGAAAACCGAAAAGTATACGATTACGACAGGGAGCTTGTCAGGGGAAAACTGCTCGGAGGTTTCAGGGCGACGGGGCGCGAAGCCACGGTGGCCGATCTCGCCGGGCTCACGGGCCTTCCCCTGCAGCAGATCGAGGCGGAACTCCCCGCCGTGGCGGACGAGTTCGGCGCCAGGCTCAGGGTCACGGAAAAAGGCGATATCCTCTACTCCTTTCCCGATGGGATGAAAAGCCGCTACAAGGGCTTTGGCCCAACGCTGAAGCGCATTCTCCGAACGGTGAAGAAGGGGGCGATCGAAGTGTCGAAAGCCGTCTTCAAAGTCTGGATAATGGTCATGCTCGTCGGCTATTTCGTCCTTTTCATCGCCCTGGCGCTTTTCGCCATGGTGGCATCCGTGGCGGTGCAGCAGGGTGGCGGCGGAAGGGACAGCCGAAGCGACAACCGCAGGGGCGGCGGGGGCCTCGGAGGACTTTGGCTCACCACGCGCCTCTTCGACAGTTTCGTCCGCATTTGGTTCTATTCGGAGCTTTTCAAGAGCCCGGAGACTCGCAGCAGGCAGTTCATGGACAGGCGCGAGCGTCGGCCTCTACCTAAGGCCGTCTTCTCCCATGTCTTCGGCGATGGGGATCCCAACGTGAAGTGGCCCGAAGTGGAGAAGAAAGCCGTCGTGGCCTTCCTCCAGACGCACAAGGGAATCATCACCATGGCGGAATTCATGGCGATATCGGGCTTGGATCCCGTCGACGCCGAACTCGCCATCAACAAATATCTCCTCGAATTCGAAGGCAGCCCAGAGGTTTCCGAGTCGGGAGCCCTGTACTTCAGTTTCCCGAAGCTGCTGTCCCGTGTGGGGACGACGCCCGAACTCATGGGGTCGACCGTGGCCCTCAAGCGTCTCAATAAATTCTCGTCCAACACGCCCAAGGCCGATAGGGTTTTCAGGTTCATCAATGTTTTCAACCTGGCCTTCGGGGGCTATTTCCTCTACAACGCGCTCACGATCGGCAGCGCGATCTACGTAAGGACCGCGGATGGATATGCCCTGCGAGGGGGCTTGTCCATCATCTATTCGGCCGCCGGATATCTTTTCCAGATGCTCGGCGCTGCCAACCCCATACCGGGGCTCTTCTGGGGCCTCGGCGTCGTCCCCCTTGTCTTTTCCGGCCTGTTCTTCGCCATTCCCCTCATCCGCTCGATCAAGCAGAAAGCCGAGGACGAGAAGATCAAATTCGAAAACCTCAGGCGTGTCGTCTACAGGAACATCCTCTCGGCGCGCGATGTCTTCCGGCCCGAAAGCGTCACCGCTCCATTGGATGAAGCGAGGCCAGCGGACGCCCACGCGGCCGAGAAAATCGCCAAGCGGCTCGCCGCCTGGTCGAACGCCGAACCCGCTTCCGGCGGCTATGAATACCGGGAGATACTGAGAACCCAGGAAGAAGCCGAAAAGCAGAGGCTGAAAATCGATATCTCCGCCTTCGCGCCGGGCAAGGCGATTTTCGACACGGAGTCATGAGCCCCGATTCGCTTTCAAGGAATGTGTCATGAACGAAAAAAACGCCTCAAAACACTTCGGGCTTTCGGGTCCAGGCGTTGCGCTCGCCCTCGTGTCGGCCGTAGGCTTCTCCACGCTTGGCATATTCGCCACCCAGCTCTACGGGTTTGGGTTCTCGGTGCCGCAAACTCTCGCGTGGCGATTCACCGTCGCCTCCGTCTTCCTCTGGTGTTTCATCGGAATCAGGAAGAGGATGCGTTCGCGCGGGCGGCCGCTTGACGGAATGGGCTCGCTCGAACGACAGCCTGGCGGGATGAGCCCTGTTTCGGCCACCGCGTTCGCGAGCGGAAAGGCCAAGGCCACGCGCGACCTCCTCCTCCTCGCGCTCTTCGGCTTCACGCCGCAGGCCGGCCTCTATTTCCTCACCGTGAAACTGCTTGCCCCCGGCATCACGAGCCTTCTTCTCTACCTTTACCCGGCGTTCGTGCTTCTGGTATCGGCTTTTTTCCTCCACAGAAAGCCGTCGGCGGGGCAGCTGGTCGCCCTCGTCATGAGCTTTCTCGGCTGCGTCGTGACCTTTTTCGAACCGGGGGCCTATCCTCTCGCGGGGCTCCTTCTTGGCGTCCTCGTGGCCATCAGCTACGGCGCGTATCTGGTATGCGGGGAGAAGATTCTCGCGGACTTCGACCCCTTCTTCTCGACCGCCGTCATCATGACGACAGCGGGAATATTCTACTGGGGCCTGCTTCTCATCGGGGGCTTCCCCGTGAAAGTCCCCGGCAGCTTCGTGGAGTGGTTTTTCATCGCCTGCCTCGCCCTTATCGCCACCGTTCTTCCCATCACGACGCTTTTCTCGGCGATGAAGAGGATAGGCGCGGCCAACGCCTCGCTCATCAGCACGGTGGAACCGGTGGTGACCGTCTTGTTTTCGGCCTTGATGCTGGGCGAGGAACTGACGGCGAACAGGATATGGGGAGGGCTTTTCATATTAGGGGGTGTCGTGACACTCCGTCTGTTCTCGCTCAAGCGCGCGTAGACGCTGCCGCGCTCCGCCCCGCCCGGAATGTGCGCGGTTTTTTATGGGAGGATCGTCTTCAACGGGGCCGCTTCGCCGGCGTCGAATTCCCCCGGCACCAGCGAGGGCATATCGTAGTCGGGCGAAATGAGGATGCCCTTTCCCAGGCAAGCGGCGAAAACGCGGCCATGTTCCTTTCGCGGATAGGTCGGATAGAGCCATGGACCGGAGCGCTTGAAGAGGGTGACTATGAAGGGATCCATGGCCGACCACTGTTTTTCGCCGTAGTTCGCGGCGAAGGCCAGGAAGTCGGAGAGCGACCGTGCCGCCGCGGCGAGCTTTATGGCCGGGATAGGGGCGGAAGCCGCCTCGTCTCGTGAATGTTCACTCCCTAAATTTCTTCTCCCCGAATTCCCGCGCCTTGTTTTCCGGTTCTCCGCAATTCCGCCGCCCGCCTTTTCGAGCACGACGCCAAAACTCCAGGCCGGGGCGAGGGGCAGAATGGCGATGGCCAGACATCCCTCGAAAGCGAGGTGTTCGGGATTTTTTTCCGCGTCGGTCCTGTATCCCGAGAATGGCGCTTCCACGAAAACGCTTTTCGCGAAAGAATCCAGAGCCTCGGGGAACCTGGTCCCGGCCTCCAGCCGCTTGGCGAAGTCCTCGTCCCGGGCGGCGAGGGCAAGGAGGGCCTCGACCTCGGAAGGGTAGAAGCGGATGCCTTCATAGCCCGGCAGCCAGGTGAGTATGTCCTTCTCGAGGCGCCGCCGCCAGAAAGAGGGGAAGGCCGAATCGAGGCCCCTGTCGATGGATTCCTTCTCCGTCCTGCCGGAGATTCCATTGCGCCTGCCCAGTATGGATCTGCCGCCATCGAGGTACATGTCGAGGATCCTGGCCTTGTCGGCGCCGTAGAGCCTCCAGCCGCGGGCCCTGCGGATGACCGGAATGGTTTCTATGAGGCCTAGGGCCTCCTCGGACAGCCGCTGCGTCATTCCTTTATCCTCTCAAGCTTTCGCGTATATTTCGGGAAGAACTGGGCTATTTTGCCCGATTCGAACTGCACGATGACGAGAGGGCCCGAACTCTCCGTCATGCTGACCTTGATTATGGAGCCCTGACCGTATTCGTCGTGGTATACGGACTGCCCCTGTCTCCATTCCGAGCCGCCCGGAGCCGCATCGACGGCTGGCCGCCGCGGGACTTTTCCGCCATAGGACCCGGCCATGGGATTGTACCCCGACGGCGATCCCTGGCGGGATCCGGCTCCAGGCGCTCCTAGTGAGGGGGTGGATCGCGGAAAATGGGCGGCCATAGGCCTGGAGGCGCTCGACCCGCTCTTCCAGAATTCATACATCGCGGGATCCATCTCGGTCAGGAAGCGCGACGGGGAAGTCTCGAAGAGCCTGCCCCTCATGCGGCGCCAGCGACAGGCCGAAAGATAGAGGCTATCCTTGGCCCTGGTGAGGGCGACATAGAAGAGGCGTCGCTGTTCCTCGAGATCCTCGCCTTCCTCGTCGTCGCGAGGGAAGAGTCCCTGCTCCAAGCCTGTTACGATGACAATCGGGAATTCGAGTCCCTTCGTGTTGTGCATGGTGATGAGGGTCACCGCTTCCTTCGTCTCGGACTGGTCGCCCGCCTGAAAACCCCTGTCCAGCTCTATCGTCTCGAGAAACTCGGCCAGGCCTTCTCTCACCAAGGGATAAATCGAAGAAGCGTTGACGAGTTCTTCCATGTTGGCGAGCTTCTGGGTGCCCGCGATCTCGTCCTGGCCTTTGTGGTAGCCCGCGAGACCGCTCTCCTTGATGAGCGCTTCGAGGAGGATGCCTAGGGACGAGGATCCGGAATCGGGATTGGCTCTGCCTCCGTCCGAGAGGGAGTAGGGTCCCGAATCCCCTTCGGCCTCGCCGCGTTGAGCCGCGTCCGATCCGGAGATCCTCGAGTCGCCGATCAGGCTCGCCGCGTGATCCATGATGGCGAGAAACTGCTCCAAACCGGCTTTGCCTTTGCCGCGCATGGAGTCCCCGCAGTCCCTGCACGAGTCGAGCACCGAGGCGCCGCGGCGCATCGCGTTGTTGAGAATGGCCTCGACGCTCGTGTCGCCCAGACCTCTCGCCGGCTTGTTGATCACGCGCCTGAAGGCGATTTCGTCTCGTGGGTTGAGAATCAACGAAAGATAGGAGAGCACGTCCTTCACTTCCTCGCGGTCGTAGAAACGCAGGGCGCCGACGAGCTGGTAGGATATTCCCTTGCGCGGAAAGTCCTTTTCGAAGGCGAGGGATTGGGCGTTCGTCCTGTAGAGGATCGCGATGTCCGAAAGGCTGCCGCCCTGTTTCTGGTGGGCCCGGACGATCCTCGCGCAGAACTCCACTTCCTGGTCCTGATCGTCGAGGAGGGCGAGCTGGGGCTTGCCGCCTCCGGGCTTGGTCGCCCGCAAGGTCTTTCCCAGCCTGCCCGAATTGTGCGACACGACGTTGCCCGCGATATCCAGTATGGTCTGGTAGGAGCGGTAATTTCGCTCCAGCTTTATCGTCTTCGTGCCCGGGAATATTTTCGAGAAGCCGAGGATGTTCTTGATTTCGGCGCCGCGGAACTTGTAGATCGACTGATCGTCGTCGCCGACGACACAGATGTAGGTGTCTGGCCCGGCGAGCCTTTGGAGCAAGAGGAACTGCGCCGTATTCGCGTCCTGGTACTCGTCGACGAGTATCACCCTGAACCGTTGCCTCGTGCGCCTCGCGATGGCCTCATCCTCATCCAGTATCTTGGTCGGCAGCCGTATGAGGTCGCCGAAATCCACGTTGCCGGTGGACCGAAGTCTGTCCCTGTAGAGCGCGTAGATTCTCCTGAAGTCTTCCTCCCTGATGGAAGCGTTGAGGTTGGGCGAATCGGGCTCGAGGTTGTAGTCCTTGGCCCTGGCGATGAGGGAAGCGTACCGCTTGCACTCCTGCCTGGCCAGCTGAGGCAGAGCGGCGTGGATGAGCTCCGAGGAATCGCCGTCGTCGTAGATGACGAAGTTCGAATCCAAGCCCGCCGCGGCGGCGTTCCTTCGCAGAAACCAGGCGCCGAAGGAGTGGAAGGTGCGGATGACGGCCCTTTCGCAGCGGGATTCAAGGATAGCCGCCCTCTCCCTCATCTCGCGGGCGGCCTTGTTCGTGAAGGTGACGGCCAGTATCGATTCCGGCTGTATGCCCTTTTCCTTGACGAGGTAGGCGATTTTCGTGGTGATAACCCTGGTTTTGCCCGTGCCGGCCCCCGCCAGGATGAGGAGGGGCGAACCCTCGTGGAGCACAGCCTCGAGCTG
The DNA here is from genome assembly GCA_035560555.1 of Rectinemataceae bacterium. GTDB lineage: Bacteria > Spirochaetota > Spirochaetia > Treponematales > Rectinemataceae > UBA11090. The sequence continues at coordinate 17,290 of DATMZF010000073.1, read as the reverse complement.
CTCGGGGTTGAGCGTGGTAAGATAGGGAGGCAGCCGCCGCTCGGCCGGCATCAGGCTTCGGCTCCGGAGGCCTTTATCGGCTTGGCCGGTCGGGCCGGTTCGACCGACAATGCCGGCTCGGCCTCGAAATCGACGCCGTTGACGGCGACGATCTTCACGCGCATCCTTTCGCCGGGCTTGAGGGCTCCCTTGACCACCGTGAGTCCGTCCACCTCGGGCGCCTGCATCCAGGCTCTGCAGAGGCTGAGCTCGGATCCTTCCACGGATTCTTCGGCGATGACCTCGACCTCGGCGCCGACAAAGCGCTTGAGGCGCTCTGAGGTTATGACTTCCTGGGCAGATTCGACGAGATTTTTGCGCATGGTGGCCGTTTTCTTGCTGACGCGGCCTTTCATCGAATATGCCGGCGTGCCTTCCTCTCGGGAGTAGGTGAAGACGCCCATCCAATCCAGTCGGGCCTCAGCCTGGAAGGCCTGAAGCAGGCTAAAATCCTCCTCCGTCTCGCCAGGGAAACCGACGAGGAAGGTGCAGCGTATCATGGATTCCGGCAGGAAAGCCCTGATCGTGGCGACGAGATCCAGGTATTTCCGTTTCGACCCAGTCCTGTTCATCGCCCTGAGAATGCCTTCCGACGCGTGCTGAAAAGGAAGATCGAAGTAGGGCAGGATGCGCGGGTCGCGCGCCATCACCTTCAGAATATCCTTCGGAAAGTGGTCGGGATGAATGTAGAGGACCCTGACGCGGAATTCTCCCTCCAGGGAACTCAGGGCGGCGAGGAGGGCGGGCAGATCGGTTTTCCCCTCGGCTCCGGCTCCGGCCCCGACTTCCGCGCTGACCCCGGCGCCGGTTCCGCCGCCGGCTTCATCGTCTGCCGCGTCCCTCGGTCTCAGGTCCCAGCCATAGACGCCGAGGTCCTGGCCGATGAGGTTGATTTCATAGACGCCGCTCTGGATGAGATTCCGGCACTCGGCCATCACGTCCTCTATGCTTCTGGAACGGAGCTCGCCGCGGATGAGGGGTATCGCGCAGTAGGTGCAGCGGTTGTTGCATCCCTCCGTAACCTTGACGTTGGCAACGCCCGGAAAGTCGAAAAACCTTTTCCTCGCGTAATAATTGCCGCCGATCGTCGCGGGCTGCGCGGGAACGATAGCCCTTCGGTCACCGGCCAAGGTCTTCCCGACCGAGTCCGCCACGAGCGAAAGATCGGCGTTGCCGAAAACGCCATCGACTTCAGCCATGTCGTCCATGAGCGCTTCGGGATAGCGCTGGGCCAGGCAGCCCGCGACGAGGACCTTCTTGTCCGGCCAGAGGGCTTTTATGGCTATGGTCGCGTCGATGGACTCGCGTTTCGCCGATTCTATGAAACCGCAGGTATTCACGATGATGAGATCGGCATCCTCGCCGGAAGAGACATACTCGTATCCCGCGTCCTCCAGACGGGCGGCGATCTCCTCGCCATCCACCTGGTTTTTGGCGCAGCCATGCTGATCTATAAAAAATTTCACGCTTGTCCTCAATCGAGATTGGAAGAAATGAGCGCCCACGAGCTTCCGTCGCGAGTCCAAGAGATCTTCTTGACGGCGATTTCCCCCGGTGCCCCGATTTCGAGATCGGCCGTCTTGCCGCCCGATGCCTGGAAATTCAACTTTACGGCCTGCGCGTTCGACGCCCAGACGATAAGTCCATTGTTTATATTGAGAGTAATGTTTTCGCCCTTGGAATAGTATTTCTCCACCCATTCTTTCTTGTCGGCTTCGTAGCGTAAAAGGCAGTTTCCCCTGAAGGCAACCTGCACGACGAAAGGATAAGGCCCCCTCGTGGACTTGACGATCACCGTATCCGTTTTCGGGCCGGCCAAATTCGCAATGGCGGTGGCGAGCGCTTCGGTTTCGGGAACCGTCACTTCGCTCTCCGATTCAGCCCCGGGGTCCGCGGGACTGAATTCCACTTTCAGGAGGGCGCCAGAGGCGGCGCGATTCTTTTCGAAATCGCCGACGATGAGCGACGCCTCGGCGGAGCCGTCCTTGTCTATATCGAGAGCGCCCGTCTCGCCCAACGCGAGCTTGAAAGGACCAAAGGGCGTCTCCATATCCACGGTTTCGCCGATGGAGGCGAGGCGCAGCTTATACACCTCGCCGCCAATCGGCACGAGAAGGCTATCGCCCGTGTAAAGGCGCATCTCGAAGGGGCTTCCCTCCACCCTGTACTCGGTGGGTTCCTTATCGGCGGTGGACTGCTTCGCGAGCTGCGTCCGGCCGCCGGCAACGATCCAGAAAACCGCCACGGCCACTATCGAGATGGCGAGGATGCCGATTACGGCCATCCGCAAGGTCAATTTGGCCGGTTCTGCGTTTTCTGGAAGAGGAATAGTGTGGGGTTCTGACGCCGGAACCTCCTCTTTACGGGAGTCCGCCGGTTTTTCCACGGCGTCACGAGGCTTGTCGCCCGAGTCGCCTTGGGGAATAGAAGCCTCCACTGGTTTTGTCTTTCTCGCTTTTTTCGCTTTGGGGGCTTCGCGTTCCGCCTGGGCCGGCATGGCGGCATTCCCGGATTCTTCGCCTGATGAAACCGCTGTCTGCCCCACGGCCGATGCCTGGACGGAGGAATCCACCTTCGCGGGTTCCGGGACGAGCGCCTTCGCGGGCTTCGGGATGGCTTCGCCAGGCGCCGGAGCGGCCACGTTTTTTGGCGGGGCGGTTTCCCCGATCGCCTTAACGACTTCGCTTTTATCTGGGGTGGCCACGGCGGTGGCCGGACGGCTCTCTTCGTCCTTGTTTCGGTACCTGGCGACCGTGGCCTCGGGATCGAGGCCGAGATATTCCGCGTAATTCCGGATAAAGCCGACGACATAGGGTTCGCCGGGAAAGCCCGAGAAATCATCGTTCTCGATCTTGAACAGGAACCTTATGCTGATGTTCGTGTCATCGGCGATCCTCTCGAGGGTGAGCCCCTTTCTGAGCCTCGTCTCTTGTATTGTCGAACCTATTTTAGCCATCGGGACTTCTTCGCCTCTCGCTATTGGAATAGAAAATTGTTGTACACGTTGGCGCTCGCGGGAGCGTCGTAAAGGAACCTCGTCGCGGGAATGTTCTGGTTTTGCCTTACCGACGTGAAATCGAAGGCGATGCGCTCGTTGGCGACCGTCCAGCCCTCGATGCGGCGGATCAGGAGGCTGTTCTCCGAAATCGAGACGCGAATCGTCTTGAAGCCCTCCGCTACGGTCTTTCGCGACAGGAGAAGCTTGTAGACCATTTCGGGGTTCTTGTCGTCGAGGGCCACCGTCTGAGGGGAATTCTCCCACGCGATCGTATAGTTGCGCTTCATCATGGCGAGCCCCTCCCTCGACGCGAGGGAGGCGGCGCCAGCGCCAAGCCCGGCGCTGCCCGTATCCTGCTGCAGCACGGCCCTGTACTGCGGAATATAGACCACGAGCCTCTCGCCGTCGAACACGATGACCTGTTCCGCCGGCTGGCTAAAATCTATGCGCAGCAGGGACGGCGACTTGAAATACAGCTTCCCCGTCATCGGCTGACTTGAGTTGGAAATGGCGATAGAGGCTTCGAAATCCTCTACCGACGCGTATTTATCGGACACCTTCCCGAAAAAACGTTCGGCGGTGACGATATCCTGAGCCGCCGCGGAAAGGGCCGCCGAGAAAAGGACGAGGACGATGGCGAGAATTCGTTTCATTGTCTCAGCTCCGTTCTATCTGAATGATGAGGCTGGGCATGTCCGTCACCGCCGGCGGCCCGAAATACTGGATGGCGCCAGGCAGTCTGTAGTCGGAGGAGAGCGCCCACTTGTCCCGCTGTTCCGAGAAGTACCTGAAAGGCTTTCCGTCCAGCTCCACGAGAGCCTTGCGTATGACGGGCTTGTCGGCTCCATGGCGATGCTCGATGTTCATCATCGAAACGAGGGGAATGCCGCCGGGGATCCATTCGCGGGCGGGAGCGGCCAGGTTGCGGATGGAGGCGATGTAGCCCGAGAAGCCGTAGAGGGCGAGAAGATAGGCGGTGAAGCCGAGCGAGTAGCAGTAGTCGGCGTCGAAGTTGGTGGGGAAGGCGCAGCGGCCCTCGTAGCCCATGAAATGAGTCTGGTAGTCGAACTTGCCCCTGTAGTCGCCCTTGGCCGCCAGTTTCGCGAGCTTGTCCCTGACCATGGAGACGAGGAGCTTCTCGGTCTCGATCCTGGAAACCTGCACGTTACCGTGCGGATCCCTGTCCCAGCAGAGCTGGGCGCTGATGTCGCGGGGAAGGGAGTCGAAGAGGGCCGCCGATTCGGCGGGGAGTTTCCCGGAAATGAAGGCTATCTGCGCGTTCAGCGAGGGGAGGGCCTTGAAGGCTTCGGATTCGTGCGCGAGCAGCTCGTTGATGCCGGCGATCAGCGTTTTCATCTCGGGGACGAACTCGATGAGCCCTTCGGGGATGATGACGACGCCGAAATTCTCTCCCTTGGCGGCCCTGGCCGCCACCGAGGAGACAATGATGTCGACGATCTGCGAGAGGCTCATCTTCCTGGCTTCCACCTCCTCGGAGATGAGCGCCACGTTGGGTCTCGTCTGGAGGGCGCATTCGAGGGCGATGTGCGAAGCCGAACGGCCCATGACCCTGATAAAGTGCCAGTACTTCCTGCCCGAGGGAGCGTCGCGGCAGATGTTGCCGATCAGTTCCGAGTAAGTCTTCGTGGCCGTGTCGAAGCCGAAGGAAGCCTCTATCCACTCGTTCTTGAGATCGCCGTCTATCGTCTTGGGGACGCCCACGACGGCGATGGAAGTCCCGTGCGAGGCGAAATACTCGGCGAGGAGGGCCGCGTTCGTGTTGGAATCGTCGCCGCCGACGATGACGAGGGCGTCGAGCCTGTGGCTCGTCGCGACCGCGAGGGCTTTTTCGAACTGTTCCGGCGTCTCGATTTTCGTCCTGCCGGAACCCACCATATCGAATCCGCCGGTGTTTCTGTAGGAATCCACGATTTCAGACGTGATTTCGATGAACTTGTCGTCGACGAGCCCGCCGGGACCGCCCTTGAAGCCGATGAGCCTGGATTCCGTCGAGCCGCGTTTCAGCCCGTCGAAGAGTCCAGCTATCACATTGTGCCCGCCCGGGGCGGGACCGCCGGAGAGAAGGACGCCGACGGTCAGCGCGTTGGAGGCGAAAATATTGTCGCCCGCCATGAATTTTACCGCCGGTTTCCCATAGCTGTGAGTGAAAATCTCTTCCAGGCTCTTCTTATCGTATTTGGGCTCTATGATCTCGGTCGGCACCGCCTTGATCGCGGTCACCGGGGAAGCGTAAATCTCCGGCATTTTGGGAATATAGGCGAAACGAACATTGTGCAGAGGCGAACGCTCGGACATGGCTTGTAATCTCCTGGGAAATGATATAGATAATTCTACCTGTTCGCAGGCAAAATGAAAAGAGCGTAACCACGACCTTGCCAACCATATTTACCTAGATACGGACCTGGCGTTTTTTCCGAAACCTTCCTCAATGCTTCGGGATTTTCTGCCGATGCTTAGAAAAGGAACAATGAAAATGAAAGCCTTATTCAAGACCTTAACCATATGCGCCCTCGTATGTCTCTCTATGCCGGCGTTCGCGGCCAATCCGCTCACCCACACCCTGGAAAAGGGCGAAACGCTCTATTCCATATCCCGCAAATACAAGGTTTCCTACGAGGCGCTGGCGGCGGCCAACGGAATCACCGACCCCACCAAGATGAGAATCGGCACCGTTCTCATTATCCCCTCCGTCCACGTCGTGGCCAAGGGCGAGACCTTGTTTGGCCTGTCCAGGCAGTACGGCATTTCGGTCGGCGACCTCCTCGCGGCTAACAAGCTCAGCGAGGGATACGTATTGAAAATAGGCGACAGCCTCATAGTGCCGGGCCTCCAGCCGCCGGAGAACGCTTCCCCGCCGCCGCTTTCCATACCTTCCTCGACCCTGGCCGCGCCCGCCACGACGACCACGATCCGCGCCGCCGCATCCACCACCACGACGCTTGGCGTCCCGGCCAAGACAGCCGCCAAACCGACGCCCACGACATCGATTCAAGCCATCGCCACAACCACCCACGCTATCCCCGCGATGTCTTCAGGCAGCGCGACGACCGTGGCCGCGGCCAAACCGGCAGGCAAGACCGAAACCCCGGCGCCCGCCTATGTCCCTATGCCCGACCCCGTGAAAACCCAGGATAGGGCGGTGGACATGAAACTGGACTGGCCGGTTCCCGGCAAGGCGATGTACCTGGATGGCAAGCTTGAAGGCATAATGATACGCGTCAAGCCGGGAGAAACGGCGAAATCGGTCGCCGCCGGAACCGTCGTATCGGCGGGGCCCTCGCGCGGCTTCAATCAGGTCGCCTTCATCCAGGCGAAATCGGGCTATGTCTATGTCTATGGCGGCAACGAAGCCCTCTCCGTGAAAACGGGGGACCAGGTCGTTTCGGGCAGGGAAATTGGAAAGATCGGCATCGACGCCAAGGACGGTTCTCCCATAGCCTACTTCTTCGTTTTCAGGAATGGCCAGCCCATTGACCCGGCCTTGGCTCCCCGCGACTGAGGAAAAGCATCACCTGTTTCCTTCGCCGCGAGCTCTGGCCGCGAGCCCGTGTTATGAGATATTCATAATTTGTTAATCGAATTTTCATTTTTATTCTTCCCTCTTGGCCCGGCCCATGCTATTGTTTTTATGGCATCAAGACGATATGGTTCGGAAAAGCAGGGCAATGGCTAAGAAAGAACCGACCGGAGAAGCGCGCGATACTCTTCCTTCCGTCACAGGATCGAAGCGTGACGCAACAAATGTTCCAAAAATCCACACCGATAAAAAAAAGCATCATACCGAGGAAAAAGACCCCCTTTCACTCTATCTTCTTCAAATAGCGAGGTTCCATCTTCTGAATGCCGAGGAAGAGCAGAAAATCGGAAAGGAGATACAGGAGCTGACGCAGCGAGTCGACACGCTCCGCGTAAGGATCGGCGAAGAGGGGAACGCCTGTTTCGGGGGCGAGCTCGCCAAGCTGGAACAGCGGCTAACCGGCGCGAAGCAGACGATGATCAGTTCCAACCTCCGCCTCGTGGTCTCCATCGCCAAAAGCTATCAGCACAGGGGGCTGGGCCTCCTCGATCTCATCGACGAAGGTAATATCGGCCTTCTGGAAGCTGTCGCCCGCTTCGACTATTCAAGAGGATACAGGTTTTCCACCTATGCCACCTGGTGGATCAGGCAAGCGATCATAAAGAGCCTCGCGGATCAGGGCAGGGTCATCAGGATACCGGTCCACATGCTCAACACCATACGGAAATGCTACTACGCGTCCAAGCAGCTCACCCAGGAGCTGGGCAGGGCTCCCGAGGTCGATGAGCTAGCCGAGCGCGTCGACATGACGAGACAGAAGGTCCTCAAGGTCATGGAGTTCTCCCAGAATACGGCGAGCCTGGATTCCGCCATCGACGACGAGAGCAGCACCTCCCTGTCCGATATCCTCAGCGATGAAACAGGGTTGGATCCTTATTCCGAAGCCTTCATCAGCACGATGAAGGAGCTGTTGGAGTGCGTGCTCAACGATCTGAGCGAGAGGGAGACGACGATACTGAAGCTGCGCTACGGGCTTTCGGGGGAATCGACGCATACGCTCGAGGAAACGGGTAAGGTGCTGGGCATCACCCGCGAGCGCGTCCGCCAGATCCAGGAGCGGGCTCTCGAAAAACTGCGCCAGAGGAAGGAACTATCGGACTGCGGGGACTGAAGGCGGAGCCGTCCGTGAAAGCCGCCGCCGTCACCGCGAAAAAAGAGGGCTGCCATCAAGGTAGCCCTCTTTATCGACGCGTGCCTGATTCCTAGAACATCGCCAGGATGGCCGCGTCGCCCTTGGCCCTGGCCACATCGAGGGGGGTCTCGCCGGAAATATTCTTGGCGTTCTTGTCGGCGCCCAGATCCAGAAGCAATTTGACAGTGTCGCCTCTGCCCGTCCTGACCGCGTAGTGCAGGAAGGTTTCGCCGAGCACATCGACCGACTTGAGCCCGGCCGCCTGGGCGAAATCCTTGAGGGCGAAGGGATCCATGAGAGCCAGCGAAATGGGGGTGACGCCCTGATAGTTGGGGGCGAAGGGATCGGCCTTGGCGCCGAGGAGAAGGGCCGCCGTGGCGTAATCCTTTTGGCCAAGGGCCGCGTGGAGGGGAGTGTTGGCGAATTTATCTCTGCTCGAGGGATCGGCGCCCAGGCTCAGGGCGAGGTTCAGCAGGTCGGACGAAGCCCTCGTTTCGACGAGCAGTCTAAGCGGCGTCTTGCCTTCCGAATCGGCCCTGTCCATGGACGCGTTCCCGAGGATCTCCCTCAGGACGGACTGGCCCTTCTTGAGAGAGGCGTACAGTGGATAATCGCCGGCGGCGTTTCTGGCCAGGATGTCGGCGCCGGACTGGACGAGGACGCGGATGAGATCGAGCTGGCTGGTCTCCACCGCCTGGTAGAGGGGAGTGGAACCGGCGTAGTCGCGAGCGTCGATCCTGGCCCCCGCTTTCACGAAATACTGAGCGATCGAGGTCTGGGCTTCGCGGGCGGCCACGGCGAGGGGAGTGAGGCCCCTGTTGTCCCTCACCTCGAGCAGGGCGCCTCGGTCCACGAGGTAGGTCGCGAAGTCGCTGTTCTGTTTGCGTACGGCCTGATGCAGGGCGGCTTCGCCGGTGAAGTTCCTGGCGTTGAGGTCGACGCCCGAGAGCACGAGTACCTGGAGGCAGGTTTTGGCTCCGGCCAGGACCGAAACGTTGAGGGGAGCGTCGCCGTTTATGTCCCGGGCGGTGAGCGAGGCGCCGTTGGCGATGAGGAAGCGGGTCGCCTCGGCGGCGTCGGTGCGCACCGCCGCGTGAACGAGCGTCTCCCTGGCCGAGTTGACGGCTTCGAGGTCGGCGCCCCGCGAGCGGAGGTATTCGAGACCATCGGCCAGATCCTTGCGCGCCGCGAGGTGGCCCACCGTGTCGCCGTTGGAGTCGCGGGCGGTGATCACCGAGGGGATGAAAAACCAGTCGTAGGGACCGTCGGCGGCGGCGAGAGCGAGGAAAACCGGCGTGTCCTTCGTCGCGTTGGCGGCGAAAATGTCGGCCTTCGCGTTGATGAGAAGAAGGCCCTGCTGCGCGAGGTTGAGCCTGACCGCCACGTGGAGGGCGTTATCGCCCGAGTTGTTTCTGGTGTTGGGGTCGCCGCCCTTGGAAAGAATGAGGGCGACCACTTCGGGCGAACCCTTCATGCCCACCGCCGTGGCGATGACGCTGTTGCCGGAGTTGTCGCGCTGGAGCACGTTCGTTTTCAGCACGATCTTGTCCACGGCGTCGATGCCCCGCGAGACGGCTATGGAGAGCGGGCTCTCACTCTTCAGGTTGCGCAGGAAGACATCGGCGCCCGCCGTTATGAGAGCGTCGGCGTATTGGTAGTTGCCCGCCTTGACGCATATCATGAGAGGGGTATCGCCCTCGAGATTGGCCGAATTGACGGGGGTTCCCGCCCTGAGAAGCTCCTCGACGATCATGGGCTCGTAGGCTAGCTTGACCGCCTTATGCAGGGGCGTGTTGCCATCCTGGTCCTTGAGGGAGGGATCGGCCTTGTAGCGCAGGAGCATCTGGGTCATCTGGAGGCGGAGCGTGGCGGGAGCCGCCAGATGGAGCGGCGTATTGTTCTTTCCGTCCCTGATGTCGGGATCGGCGCCGTTCTTGAGAAGAAGTTCGGCGCCCTCGAGCCATCCCGTCTTCACGGTGCTGTGGATAGGCGCGTCGCCGCCGATATTCTTGATGTTGGGCGTGAGTCCCTTGGAGAGGAGAAAATCGGCGAAACCCAGCTGGAAGCGTGAAATCGCCTCATGAAGCGGGGTGTTGCCGTTGCTGAACCTAACCGTGTTGTAGTCGGCCGAGCGGACCGTCGTGGCGAACCAGGAGAATTCGGGAAAGGAGGGATTAGCGCCCTTCTGGATGAGTTTCTCCGCGATGATGGCGGCGTTTTTCTCCCTAGGCTGAAGCAGGGCGAGATCGAGGGCCGTGCGGTCGGCCTTGTCCTTCCTCTGGACGGAGGCGCCGAGATCCAGAAGCATGCTCGTCTCGGCGACCTTGAGACCATCGGCCGCCATGTGGAGGATGGTCCTCCCGTCCTGTCCCGAACCGTCTATGTTCTTGGCGTTGAAAACGGCGCCGATCATCTCCGGCCCGGCGTTCAGGACCGCTTCGGCGGGCGTCGAACCCGACGCGTCGGCGACGAAGGGATTGGCCCCCCTGTCCACGAGCATGCGTGCCGCCGCGATATGTTTGCGGTCGATCGCGTAGCGCAGGGGTGTCTTGCCCGCGGGATCCTGCATGTCGGGTTTCGCGCCCAGCACTATGAGTATCTCGGCTATTTGCGCGTCTCCCCTCATGACGGCGTAATGCAGGGGATAAAGCCCCTGCCCATCCTTCATATTAAGCTGCTCCTGATTCGCATAGAATTTCTTGATCGCGGAAATATCGCCGGAAACCACGAGATCGGTGAGAGTGACATCCTTGGGCGGCGGCGCGCTCGCGCAGGAGGCGGCCAGCGCCATCGCCAGCAGCGCCGTGAGGATTGTGCAATGTCCGCGCTTGATTTTCTGTATCATCGTCTACCTCTCCTTGGAACTCTATGCAGCCGTGCATATTCTCTTTTGTTTATCGGCATTATGGGCCTGGGCAAAAATCCCTTTGCTAATGTATATCACATTTTTACGGCCGAACCAGCGGCAATCGAACTTTAGCCTCGATCCTTTCGCGCCGAGGCGTAGAGGAGGCTTGAAAACAGGCCGATATCTCTCTATCCTCATAACAAGCATACCGTCGAAGGACACTCGACCGAAAGGAGGGGAGCATGATTTTTGGCTCGTTCATGCCGAAACGTTCCGTTTGGGACGAACGCATCGAGGCCTTGAGGAGGGAGTACCCACAGCACCAATTCCTCGAAGGACTGAAGCCCGATTCTCCCGAGGCGGCCGACCTGGACGCGCTGCTCGCGGGGAAATTGCCCGATGAAACCTATCTGGCTTCGCCGCGCCTGAAAGCCATTTTTCAATCCTTTACGGGCATCAACCACCTGCCCCTGAGGCGGCTCGCCGACCGCGGCGTGCATGTCTACAACGTGCACGCGAACGCCTTCGACGTGGCGGAGAAGGCCCTCGCCATGACCCTGGCGTACTACGGCCGCATCGTGGATTACCACAACGACCTGCGGAAGGGTATCTGGCACGGGTTCTGGGTGCGGCGCGGCGCCGAGGACAACTGGGACAGCCTCTTTGGAAGAAAGTGCGCGATTCTGGGCACGGGGGCCATAGGGACCGAGCTTGCGAAGCTGCTAAAGGCCTTTCACTGCGAGGTGCGCGGATGGCGAAGGAGACCGGGCATGGCCCTTCCGGAAGGCTTCGACGAAGTCGTCGGCGACCTGAGGGAAGCGATAGACAAGGCCGAGATCGTCTTCATTGCCCTGCCCGCCACGCCCCTCACCGATGGCCTTCTGACGAAGGACATCCTCGCCACGATGAAGGACAAGGTCCTGGTCAATGTCGGGAGAGGCTCAATCGTGGATGAGGAGGGCCTCTATCTCGCGCTCAAAAACGGCGTTCTAAAGGCCGCCGCGATTGACACCTGGTATAAGTATCCACAGGGCGGAACGATCGGGGCTCCCTCGAGATTCCCGATCAACGAGCTGCCCAACGTCATTCTGTCGCCTCACGTGGGCGGGATGACGAACCAGGCGACGGCGCGCGCGATCGACTCGACAGTCCAGAACATCAGGGATTTCCTCGACAAGGGAGCCTGCGCGAGCGAGGCCGATCTTGAGGCCATGTACTAGAACCGCGAGGAAAAGCGAGGGGGCGAGGATTGTACGGGTACAATCCTCGCCCCCTCGTCGCGTCCATAGCCATCTCGCTCAGAACAGGTCTTCGGGCGCCTCGATCAGCATATGCGGGAAGTCGGCGTAGAGCGTCAGCAGCTCGTAGAGCCTGTCGAAGGGAATTCTCTCCCTGTCGAAGATGACATAGGGCAGGAGTTCAGAGAGCCTCTCGGCGTTGTACCCGGCTTTTCCCGAGATTATCACCATCGTCTCCAGATCCTGCGCTTCCTCTATCGCCCGGTAGGCGAGGGCGAAGTTCTTCGTGGCGAAGAACATCCGCGTCTGGTAGCCTTCCTGGGGATCGGGCGAGAAGAAATGCGATAGTTCGTAATAATGGTCGGGATAGATGAAGGCATCCTGGATGCGTTCCACTAGGCGTTCGGAGGGGATTCTGGTGTCGCTCGTGAGGATGATCTGGTACAGGGTATAGGGATTGTCCCGCCGAAGATCCCTTGCGGCCCGGACGAGACGGGAGAGGCTTTCCGGATCGTCGGCATCGGCCAGGAGCGTGACGGAATTGGCCAGTCTCGCGGGGTTCAGGCGCATCCAGTCTATGTTTTCCAGTTTTCGCGTGTCGATGAAAGCCCTGTATCCCCGCTTTTCGGCGGTGAAGTGCGGGGAGGGCGGGGCCGCCCACTCGACGTCGAAGCTTTCCTCGAAGGAAGCTATCGCGTCGATCATGTCGTCGCCCGAAATCCAATCGTTGCTCGTCACCCAATAGGGGGGCAGTTCCATGCGCGACATGCGCCACTCGTCCGCCCTCTCCCGGGCATCCGTTCCGGGCAGGAAGGACAATGGATAGAGTTCGGCCTCCTGGCCAAGGCCGTGCATGCCGAGGAAATCGAAGGTCTCGACGACCTGCTCGTAGCCGTCGAAGGGCAGGCCGAGTATGAGCCCCGTCTTTATGATGATGTGCTGTTTCTGGAGGATCTCGGCGCCGCGCACGAAACCGTCCTTGTCCATGCCGCGGTTTACCGCCTCGAGCGCCTTGGGGTTGATGCTCTGGAGTCCGGCCTCGATGGAAGCTATGCCCGCCGATTTCATGAGGGATCCCAGCTTTTCGGTGATGGTGTCCAGTCGCATCTCGGTGTGCATGGGAATTGCCGCGGTGTTCGCGTCGGCGAAATTGACCAGCCGCTGCTCCAGGTCGGCGCCGAACTGAAAGGAGGGATCCATGATGTACAGTTCCGATGAGCCAACCTGGGACGCTTTTTGTATGATCGAAATGGCCTGTTCGTCGGGATAGCGTCTGAGCGTGGAATAATTCTTCCCGTAGAAGCAGTACGCGCAGTGATACGGACAGCCTCTCATGGTCTCGATGTGGACGGGCGCGTCCTTGGCGATGGGCAAGGTTCCCGCCAGGTAGGGGTTGGGAAGCGTCGCCAGGTCGAGGAGGCCATCGGCCTTGTAAAGCTTGGAGAGAGGTCTGTGCTGCTTTATGTCGCGCAGGATTTCGATGAAGGGAATTTCCCCTTCGCCGGAAACGAGGGCGTTGAAGGGGGATCGGTCCATGATGGGCATGCCCTCGACCACTTCGGGGCCGCCGGCGATGAGGCGGGTTCTGGGGAGCCGGTCCTTGGTCTTGCCGGCTATATAGAGGCTTCGCTCCAGATTCCAAGCGTAGAGGCTGAAAGCTATGACATCGGGTTCGGAGGCCACGAGGGCGTCTATGACGGCGGAATCGGAGGCGCAGTTGGTTATGTCTTTGTCGAGAATGCTCCATTCCGGTCTTTGAAGCAGACCTTGGGACTCGGCGTAGGCGGTGAGGTAGCCCGCGGCAAGCGGCACGTTCGCCGTCGCGTCGTCCCAATCCGGATCCTGGACGGGGAGCTGAACAAATAATAATTTCATCGTCCTGAATGTCCTGTCATTGCGCTCCACTGTACGGGAAAAGCGCGAAATATTCTATGGCTTATCGTGGATCATCTCTCCCGCGTCGAGAGAGGCTCCGTCCGTTATGTCGGCCAGAGTTTTCGAGAAGGGGAAGTTCGGGAAGCGTTCCTTCCAGGAGCCTTTTTTGTCCTCCTGGCGCAACGCCGCCTCGAGGCGGCGAAGATAGGCGCCCCTGGGCAGATCGACACCGCCCATGCCCGCCACGTAGTCGGTGTGCACCTGACTGTCTATCAGCGAAAAGCCCTGTTCGAACAGCGTGAGAGCGAGGCTGAGGAAACCCACGCGCGAAGCTCCGCTTTCGAGGCTGAACATGGATTCGCCAAAAAAGGCTCCGCCCAGGCTGACGCCGTAGAGGCCTCCCGCAAGGGAGGTTCCCTTCCAAACTTCGACCGAGTGGGCGTAGCCCCGCTCGTGAAGCGCTTCGTATGCCTCCATCATTTCCGGGATAATCCACGTGCCTGCCTGGCCTGGCCTTCGAATGCCCGCGCAGGAGGCAATCACGCTTCCGAAATCCCTGTCGAGGGTGAGTTTGAAACCGTTGCGTCTCAAGAGCTTCCTCGAGCTTGCCGGTATGTGTATGGTCTCCGGAAGCACAGCGAAACGCGGGTTGGGGCTCCACCAGAGGAGAGGATCCCCTACGCCGTACCAGGGGAAAATCCCCTGCCGGTAGGCGGATAGAAGAACCCCGGGAGAGAGGTTGCCTCCGGCGCAGACGATGCCTTCGGGCGAAGATCCGCCAACCGGAGGGAAGGCATACAAGCATTCCTCGTCGAGCCGGGGCACGGATCGCAGGAAACGGATCATCCCAGGCTCAGGAATGCGCTTCGGCCGGTTGCAGCGCCTCTTCGGATTGGGCCGCGAGGGGCCGACCCTGGCCGGGCTGCGCGGCGATGGGCGCCGGTGGCTCGACGGAGAAGCTGATTTCCCCGCCGATGACGTCGGCCATGGCCGTGCCGCCATGCTCGAGCCTTCCGAAGAGGACTTCATCGACGAAGAAGGACTTGATCTTGTCCTCGACGAGGCGGCCGATGTTGCGCGCCCCGAATTCCTTGGAGTAGCCCTTCTCGGCCAGGTACTTGATGACGGTCTCGTTCGTCACGAGCCTCACTTTCTTCTCGGCCAGCTGGGCACGGAAATCGTCCAGCGCCTTGATGACGATCTTCTCGATTATCTCCATCGGCAGGTTGCCGAAGTGGACGACGGCGTCCAGGCGGTTGCGGAATTCGGGGGTGAAGGCGCGCTCCACCGCCTCGTCGAGGGCGGAGTTCGTGACCGAGCGATCGCCGAAGCCGATGAGGTTTTTGCCGACGTCCCTCGCTCCCGCGTTGCTCGTCATGATGAGGATGACGTTCCTGAAGTCGGCCTTCCTGCCCTGATTGTCGGTGAGGGTGGCGTAATCCATTATCTGGAGGAGAATATTATAGATGTCGGAATGCGCCTTCTCGATTTCGTCGAGGAGGACGACGGCGTGGGGGCTCTTGCGCACGGCGTCGGTGAGCAGTCCGCCTTCCTCGTAGCCCACATAGCCGGGGGGCGAGCCGATGAGGCGCGACACCGTGTGCTTTTCCTGGTATTCGCTCATGTCGAAGCGGTGGAGGACGACGCCCAGCTGCTTGGCCAGCTGCCTGGCGAGTTCGGTTTTGCCAACGCCTGTGGGGCCCACGAAGAGGAAGTTGGCCACGGGCTTGTCGGGAGCCCTGAATCCGGCGCGGCTGCGCTTCACGGCCTTGACGACAGCGTCGATGGCCGGATCCTGGCCGAACACGTCGCGCTTGAGGGAAGTCTCCAGGCTGGCGAGCCTGTCCTTCTCCGAAGAAGTCACGGAGCGTTCGGGGATGCGCGCGATCTTGGCGACGACGGTCTCTATTTCGGGCACCTTAATGTCGATGACCAGATTTTCCGTTTCCCCGCCGGTCTTGAAGGCCTTGATCCTGGCGCTCGCTCCGGCCTCGTCGATCACGTCTATGGCCTTGTCGGGAAGCCTGCGTTCGGTGATGAACTGCGCGGAGAGCCTCACCGCGGCCTCCAGAGCCTCGTCGGCGTAGCGGACCTTATGGTATTCCTCGTATTTGGGGCGCAGACCTTTCAGGATTTCCACGGTCTCGGCCTGACTGGGCTCGACGATGTCGATTTTCTGGAAGCGGCGCGACAGAGCCCTGTCTTTCTCGAATATCTTGTTGTACTCGTCGTAGGTGGTCGAACCGATGCAGCGGAGTTTGCCCGAGGTGAGCGCCGGCTTGAGAAGGTTGGAGGCATCCATGGATCCGCCCGTCACCGCCCCCGCGCCGACGATCGTATGGATTTCGTCGATGAAGAGGATGGCTTTTTCCTTTTTGAGGAGGACATCGACCACTTTCTTGACTCTCTCCTCAAAATCGCCGCGGAACTTGGTGCCCGCGAGGAGGGCGCCCATGTCGAGGCTGTAGATCGTATAGTCCTTGAGAAGGGGAGGGACCTTGCCCGCCACGATGCGCTGGGCAAGGCCTTCCGTGATGGCCGTCTTGCCGACGCCCGCGTCGCCCACGTGGATGGGGTTGTTCTTGAGGCGCCTGCAGAGGACCTGGATGGTCCGCTCGATTTCCGCGTCTCGGCCGATCACGGGCTCGAGCTTGCCCGCCGTCGCGAGCGCCGTGAGGTCGGTCGCGAAACGCTCGAGGGGACCAGGCTTGCCCGCGCGTTTTTCCTTGCCCTCGAGCTCAGGCTTTACGTCGCCATCTTCCATGCCGCCGAGGACGTACCCATCATCGGAATCGTCCATCCCGTGCGAAAGCACTTCGAGGAGCTGCAGACGCTTGATGCCGAGCTTTCGCATGTAATAGCCCGCGTAGGTCCTCTCCTCGTCGTAGAGGGAGACGATAAGGTCTGAGACCTCCACCTCGTCCTTGCCCGAAGCCTGAGACTGCATCACCGCCCTTTCGATGACGGCCTGGAACGAGGAGGTCTGCACGGGTTCCGCGGCGCTGCGCACCACCGGAACCTTCTGCTCGAAATACGCTTCGATGCCGCGCTTGAGCTGGTCGGTGTCGGCCTCGCAGTTTTCCATGACAAGCCTGACCTTCTCGAAGGAGAGACCAGCGTAGAGTATGTGCTCAGGCGTGAGGTATTCGTGATTCCTGAGTTTCGCTTCGTTATAGGCCGCGTTGAAAATGGCCTGGACTTCCTGGCTTACCTTCATACCTTATACTTTCTCCATGGTACATCGCAGCGGAAAGCCCATTTGCCTCGCGAGCAGGTGTACCTGATTGATTTTTGTGGCGGCGATGTCATAGCTGTAGTCGCCGACAATGCCCCTGCCTTTCCTGTGTACGTCGATCATTATCTTGTTGGCTTCCTGCAGGGATTTGTGAAAGATCGTCATGAGTACGGAGACGACAAATTCCATGGTCGTGAAATCGTCGTTCAAAAGAAGAACCCTGTACTCCTCGGGTTCTTTCGGTTCGACGATCCGTTCCACCTGGGATACCGCTTGGCCTTCGTTCATTAGTTGTCCATTCATGCTGCTCATAAAATATCTATGAAT
>DATMZF010000072.1:0-42178 GCA_035560555.1 Rectinemataceae bacterium | reverse complement strand
ATATAGTTCTCCTTCTTTTATAATTCTAATGCTGATTGAATTGTCCTTCAGTTTCCAAGTACCAAGGAAATCATCCCTACCCTTCGCTTCCGAGAAGGAGACCGCCAAAAACACAAGGGCAATAGCTAACATATACTTCTTCAACATTCTCGATACTCCCATCATCAACGATCAAAATCCCAAAAACGTGATTTTCCGCCCCAACAGGCATTTCTGGTGTTTCTATACTGATAGCCCCGCGATCCTTCCCATTTTTCTGTTGTCGGAGTTCTTCTATTCACTCCTTGATGATACAAATCTGCAGAACCATCAGCTTTGACTCTGACTAGGGCAACATGACCATTGTCGATTATTTCGATACTCCACCCCATAGGTGGTTGATCCAACAATTGATCTGACAGAATCTTTGCATGCCCCGCCACACTGGTTGAGGAAGCAGAACCCCACCGATTGGAAATGTCTGTTCCCGCCTGTTTCAAGACCGTTTCCACCCAAATATCGCAATCATTAACCCCATTCTCATATTTCTGACCCTTGTTGTTGAGGCATTTGTCCTCGATGGGATCGTAATCCGGGTCGTGGCAGCATCGGGGCAAACCGCCGAATATCTCGTTCATCTCCGAGGTTCCCAGGGGGAAACCATCCAGGTCGATGACCTTCATCAACTCGCCGGCTAGGTCTTCGGCGGAGACCCCCATGCCGGATAGCCCAAAGACAAAAATCGCGATCAGGAAAACACAGTAAAATTTTTTCTCCATCTTCACCTCCAGAAAAGATTTTCTCGAAAACCGGAAGCAACGCTTCATCTTCTACACGTGTATGCCATGAAGATCCGCTTCAAAAGGAGGTGATGTTTTGTTCATAAAGCTCGCGATTTTTCTTCTCGCGTTCGCCGAAACCATCGACAAGGAGTCTCTGCGCTTCGCCTACAGCGCTGAACAAGGGTACGACCGTTCCTGCGGCCTGACGACGCTTGCCTGCCTCATGGACAGATTTTGGGGAGTGCCGGCCGATGAAACCGCGCTCGCCAAGGAATTCTTGGCCGACAAGCTGGCCACAGGAGACCTCACGGTGACTTTCGCCGAAATGGCTCGGATCCTGGAAGCGAGAGGTTTCGCGTGGAAAGCCTATAGGATGAGTTTCGGGCAGCTCGCGGCGGCCGCCGCCAATTACGCGCCGCTCATCGTTCACTACGATAGGCCGGAAGGGCACTTCGCCCTTGTCCTCTCGCTAGACGACGGAGCGATAACCATCTCCGATCCGGCCGAGGGTACGATCGCGCTGGGACGCGCTCTTTTTGAATCGAAGTGGTCGGGTGCCGTACTGGTCGCGGTCCGTCCGAAGGGGGCACTGAATGCGAAACTTCTCGATGAGGCGGGCCGCAGCGTTCGCGGCAGGAAAATGCTGCTCGACAGGGCGGCCCGCGGCGGGACGAGGCTCTCCACACGCTAAAACCTTGACAAAAAGACTCGCCGGCGCGGGCATTCTCTTCCTATTCGTCTGCCGCGTCGGGGCCCAAGCGGCGAGCCACCAGAGGATCGGTGTCGAGGGAGCCGCTAACCTCACGTTGATGGCGGGCCTCTCAATCGAGACGATCGGGGTTGGGAGCGATGGAGGGGCGGCCCTCGAAATCGATCCATCATTCACTTTCGAGGCGCTCTATGGGCAGCGTCTCGGGGTATCGCTCGAGGTTCCCATCGCGCTGAAGCTGGCCTTGGACAGAAAAACCTCGCCTCGAGTCGCCGCGGCCGTTGGCGACCCGAGCCTTGCCCTATCCTATACATTTCGCCTCGATGACTGGCGGCTTGGGGCCGAGCTCTCCTACAGCCATCCCCTGGGAATATGGAACCCCTACGAGGCGGACGGGAAGAACATCGCTTCGGGATCGGGATATAGGAAGATCGGCGTCTCCTGCTCTTCCGTGCGCTACATGGATCCTCTGATCGCGGGAGTCGCGATCAGCGCCGACAGTTATTTCGACAGGAAGGAACGCTATGAAAGCGGATATCGGCCTCTCGTTCTAACGGCCAGCCTCTTCGCCACGGAGGCGCTCAACAATGTCGTGGCACTTTCAGGCGGACTCTCGCAGCGGTTTGCCTGGCCGCGTCGCTCGGATGAATCGCCGGCGGAAGCCGGCCTGTCCTATTCGCTTTCCGGAAAGCTTTCTCTCGTATTCACGGAAGGCAGAAAGACCATGAGCTTCGGCGTATCGAGACTTTTAAGCGAAGCTTCGTCTCCTATCGTCTTCGCCGCGGGATTTTCGCTCAGGCTGAGCGAAAAGGAGGGTTGAAAATGCATTGCTGCAGGAATGAGGGCGGAAATGACGGAATCGACAGCGGCGACGTTCGAAAAAACCGGCGCCGCATCGCCGCGGCGGCCGCGATTTACGCGACGCTCGCCCTCTGCGCCGCGTTGATGGTGGCCTGCCAGGTCGATTCCAAGTCCTGGTACCCTTCCGGCAAAGCGACGGTGGCTTCTTTTTACGAGGAGGACTCCTCCGGCGGAAAAGCCTGCGTGGCGACAATCGAAATCGCCAACACGGGTAAAGCCACGATCAATTCGTGCACCGTATCGATATCCGCGTCGACCGACACCCGGACATACCGGCAGACGATCGTGAGGGATATAGCGATTCCCTCAGGGAAGCGCGCCTATTTCAACGTCGAAATACTATATGTGTCGGAGAGCGAGACACTCAAGGAATCGGGGTTGGGCATAGTCGACGAGTATTATCTCTGATACAGGTGCCGCGAATGAAGAGGGACCGCCAGAAATCATATCCTGGACAGTCCCATCTATCTCTGTCGGAGAACCGTCAGATTGTTATCAGAGAATCCACATCACGGTAGCCGGGACATAGGTGATGATGAAGAGCACGACGATCATGGCGCCCAGGAAAGGCCAGGATTCCTTGATCGTATCCTTAAGATCGGCTTTCAGCACGCGGGACGCGGTGAAGAGCGTCAGTCCGAAGGGAGGGGTGAGCATGCCGATGGCGAGGTTGACCGTCAGCACGATGCCGAAATGCACGAGGTCGATCTGCAGCGCTTCGAGGATCGGCAGAAGAAGGGGCACGAGAATGATCTGGATGGAACCAGACTCCATGAACATGCCCGCGATCAGGACGATGATGTTCACGACGAAAAGGAGGGTGTACTTGTTCATGCCGATGGCGAGCACCGCCTCGAAGGCTTTCTGCGGAATCTGAATGTAGATCATGGTCCAGGCGAAGAGAGAGGCTGCGGCGACGATGATCATGATGCCCGCCGAGTTGATGGCCGACTGGAGGAATATACCGGGCAGTTCCTTGATCTTTATTTCCTTGAACACGAATACACCCACGATTACGGAATAGACCACAGCCGCGACCGCTGATTCTGTTGGGGTGAAAATACCGAGGAAGACGCCGCCCACTATAATGACGGGCGTACCGAGGGCTACCAGGGTGTCCACGACCATTTCCTTGACGGACTTGCTGCCAAGGCCTTTGGATTGGCGGGGAATCTTGTGCTTTTTCGCGGTGAAGAAGGTTACGATCATCAAGGCTACGCCGACCATGATTCCCGCGGGGAAACCAACCTTATAAAGCTGGCCTACCGAAGCTTTTGAGAGCGTTCCATAGATTATGAAAGCGATGCTCGGAGGGATAATGATGCCTATGGGGCTCGCCGCTCCCACGATAGCCGCCGCGTACGCTGGCTTGTATCCGTGGTCCTTGAAGCCCGAGATCATGACGCCGCCGATCGCGGCCGCAGTCGCGATGCCCGAGCCGGAGATCGCGGCGAAAAGCATGCAGGCGAGGATGGCCGTCATGCCCATGCCGCCCGTTATCTTCGATACAAAGAGACCCGCGAAACCGATGAGGCGCTTCGCGAGGCCACCTTTGTTCATGAGGTCTCCGGCGAGGATGAAGAAGGGGATGGCCAGGAGGGCCGCCGAATCGATGCTCGCGAAGAAGCGCTGGACAGCCGTGACAGGGTTGATGCCCGAAGCGAAAATAGTGATGAGGGCCGAGCCGCCCATCGCCGTGACGATAGGGGCGCCGACCGCAAGGAGGACAAGGACGGATCCGAAAAGCAACAGGGTCATGATTTGGCCTCCTGAACTGATTTTGCTTCCTGCGCTCCCTTGAGGATTCCGACGAAGGTCTGGAATATGAACACCCCGAAGGCAGGCGGGAAGATCCAGTACACCCAGCGCTTGGGTATGCGCATGTTGGTGCTCACTTGGGTGCCCGCGAGCTTTATGAATTTAAAGGCGATGAAAAACATGGCGACGAAAAACAAGAGAGAGAGAATCTGCTGAAAGACGAGGAGCCAAGCCCTGGATGTCTTAGGCAAGTATTCCTCGAGCACGCTCACGTTGATATGCGTCCTGCGCTTGGCTATCATCGCCGCGCCGATCATCACGGCCCATATATCGGCGTAGCGGGTCAGCTCTTCCGTCCACATCAGCCCCGTCCCAAACACGTATCTCAAAACAATCTGCGCGCCATAGCTAACCGTCATCAACATGAAAAGCGCTATGATGACCCAACCGCAGATCTTGTCAAGGATGTCACTGGTTTTCAGCAACGCTTTCATATCGATACTCCTTGCGTTAAGCATGCGGGATGGGAGGGCGGCCGCGCTCGAGCGCGGCCGCCCTTCCCCGCCAACTTCATCTTCCGTTTTCGATTACTTTATCGCCAGGATGGCGTCGTAGAATTTCTTCACCTCGCCCTTCGCGTACTTGTTGATGACGGGTTGGACTGCCTTGACGAAGGGTTCGGTATCGAGGCTGTTGAAAACCATGCCCTTGGAGATGAGTTCCGCCTTGGCCTTCGCTTCATTGGCTTTCTGCTCGAGACCGAGCTTGTAGGCGGCGTCCGTGGCTGCTTTCTGGATGATAGCCTGATCGGCCGCGGGAAGCTTTTTGAACCAGTCGCCCGAAGCCATGAGGGTGGCCATGGCGAAGACGTGGCCGGTTTCGGAAACGTACTTCTGTACTTCGTTGATCTTGTAGTCCCGGGTGGTGATGATGGTGTTCTCGTGGCTGTTGACCGTGCCCTGCTGGAGCGCCGTGTACACTTCGGACCATGCCATGGCCTGGGCGTTGGCTCCCATGGCCTTGAAGGCTTCGACGAGGACGGGGCTTTCGCTGATGCGCATCTTGAGGCCCTTGAGGTCTTCGGGCTTGGTGATGGGGAACTTGGCGTTCGTCACGTGGCGGTAACCGCGAGGCATCAGGGAGAGGGACTTGAGTCCGTACTGGTCGGAGAGGTCGAGGAGATCCCTGGCCGTCTTGGACGCGATGAACTTCTCGACATGGTCCCAGTTCCTGAAGAGGAAGGGCATATCGAGAACGTTGATGGCGTCGACAAACTGGCTCGCGTCGCCCGAGGTTATGACAGCGAACTGAAGGTTGCCTGCCTGCATGGCTTCCATGAGAGGGCCGGAGTCGCCGAGCTGGCCGCCGCCATAGATGACGATCTTGTACCTGTTGTTCGTGCCCGCCTCAACCTGCGCCTTGAATTCCTTGGCCCAGTTGTCGTAGGCGGTGTTGGGCGCGGCGATATGGCCGAGCTTGAGTTCCTTGGCCTGGGCGAAGCCGACTGCGACGGCGCCGAACATCATCGCGGCCGCAAGAAGAGCGATAATCCCTTTCCTCATGATGATTCCTCCTTAAATACCCTACAAGTGCTACTATGTAGCACAATGTTCACATACATAGTCGCGGACAAAGGGGTTCACCCGACGCCGCGCTCGATTCAGACAGGCTTTCCCGCCGCCTTGGCCAGGTCGTAGGCCACCTGGATGATCCAGTCTTCCTGGCCGCCCACGGCCTTGCGTTTCCCCAATTCGATCAAGACGTCGCGTACGTCGACGCCGAAACGTTCGGCGCCCTTCTTCGCGTGGAGCATGAAGCTGGAATAGACGCCAGCGTAGCCCATGATGAGGGAGTTGGAGTCGTGGCGGGGAAGGAGCTTGCCCTTCCCCGCCACGATGGGAAGAAGGACTTTCTCCGCCGCGTCCATCGTCCTGAAAAAATCGGCGGCGACATCGGCTCCTGACTTTTTCAGCGCGGCCACGAGCATCTCGGTGGCCGAATTGCCCGCGCCGGCGCCCATCCCGCCGAGGGAGCCGTCCACATAGGTGGCCCCCGCTTTCACGGCCGCGAGCGAGTTGCCGACGGCGCAGCCCAGGTTGTCGTGGGCATGGTGGCCGACGGGTATCTTGAGCGCGGACTTCAGGGCCGCGACGCGTTCGCCCACCTGGTCGGGCAAAAGGGCCCCGGCCGAATCGGTGGCGTAGACGACGTCGGCGCCGTAGGACTCCATGATGAGGGCCTGTTCCACGAGCTTGGCGGTGTCGGCCATGTGGGCCATCATGAGGAAGCCTACGACGAACATGCCCATTTTCTTGGCCGCTTTTATGTATTCCTCGGAGACATCGGCTTCGGTGACGTGGGTGGCCACGCGCACGACGCTGGCGCCGCGACGCTGGGCTTCCTCGAGAAGGTCGAGAGTGGCGATGCCGGGCACGAGGAGGACGGCTATCCTCGCCTTCCTCACGACTTTCGCGGCGGCCGAGACAAGATCGAGCTCGTTTTCGAGGGAGAAGCCATAGGTTATGGAAGCGCCGCCAAGGCCGTCGCCGTGGTTGACCTCGATGATGTCGATGCCGGCATCGTCGAGGGCGGCCGCGACTTTGGCCACGTCGGCGCTCGTGTATTGATGCGAGACGGAGTGGCTGCCGTCCCTCAGGCTCGTATCGGTTATGTAGACCTTGCTCATCGTTTGCCTTCCTGAATGCGCTGGGCGAATTTCTCCGCCACCGCCACGGCGGCGGCGTTGATGATGTCCAGGTTGCCCGTGTGCTTGGGCAGGAAATCGCCCAGGCCTTCCACCTCTATGACAGTCGTGACGGTGTCGCCTTGGAGAATGGGTTCGACGAGGAAGCGATAGCCGGGAACATAGGTCCTTACGTCAGCGAGAATCCTGTCGATCGATTCGCGTATGGCGGCCAGATCGGGCCTACGCACTTTGCAGAGGATAGTGTTGCGCATCAGAATGGGCGGCTCGGCGGGATTGAGGACAATGATGGCCTTGGACTGGTCGGCGCCGCCGACGATCCTGAGCGCTTTCGTCGTCGTCTCGATGAATTCGTTGAGGTTCTGCCGCGTGCCCGGCCCCGCGCTCCTGGAGGAGATCGAGGAGACGACCTCGGCATAATAGACGTCGGCGGCGCGGTTGACCGCATAGACGATGGGCGAGGTGGCCTGTCCGGCGCAGGTGACCATGTTGACGTTGTCGAGTTTGAAGATTTCCTCGCTGAGGTTGACCGAGGGCACGACATAGGGACCGACGGCCGCCGGCGTCAGGTCTATGGCGATCTTGCCTGCGGCCATGAGCCTGGGAGCGTGCGCAAGGTGAGGCCCTGCCCCGGTGGCGTCAAACACGATCTTTATGTCGCCTACCTCGAGTATCTCGTCGATGCCTTTGATGGTCGTCGGAATGCCGAAGCCCTTGGCTATCTCTATGCCGGGGGATTCCTTGACGCCCACGACGTAGGCTACCTCGAGGAAGGGGCTCCTTCTCAATTTGATGAGGAGGTCGGTGCCGATATTGCCCGGACCGATTATCGCCGCTTTTATCTTTTTTGCCATCATCATGTTCCTATTAATAGAAAGCGACTTCGACGGAACCGAGCGTCGAGTAATCAGCCCTGAACCTGTCGCCCTTGCCGGCGCCTATGGCCGCGGAGAGCGCGCCCGAAAGTATGACCTCGCCCTTCTTGAGCATCGTGCCGTACTTCCGCATGCTGTTGGCCAGCCAGGCCACGCAGTAGGCTGGATCGCCGAGGACATCGGTGCCTTTGCCGCCATTCTTGCGCTCGCCGTTCATGGAAAAATCCATCGTTTCGGCTTTCAGGTCGATTTCGGCGATTTTTTTTCGCACGGAACCAAGCACGTACCTGCCCGAAGAGGCATTGTCGGAGACCGTGTCGCAGTAACCGATCTTCCAGTTGCCGATGCGGCTGTCCACGATTTCGAGGGCCGCTACGACATAGTCGGTCGCGGCGAGGACGTCGGCGGCGGTGATTTCGCCAGCCATATCGAGGTCGCGGGCCAACACGAATGCTATCTCCGCTTCCACCTTGGGCTGGACCATCGTGAAGCGCTCGATTCGCCCGCTCGCCGCTTCCATGTCGGAGAAGAGGTGGCCGAAGTCGGGAGTCGTGACGCCGAACATATCCTGCATGGGCTTGGAGGTGAGGCCGATCTTCTTGCCGGAAATTTTCCTGCCCGCGGCTAGCGCGCGCTCGACATTGCGCATCTGCACGGCGTAGGCGTCGTCGACGTCAATGGCAGGGTAGGTAACGGTGAGTTTCTCGATGGGGACGCAGGTCCTGGAGGCGGCGTCGAGGGCGTTCGCGGCCGCGACGATTTCAGCGTTTGAGAGGGCCATCAGAAGACTCCCGCGAGGAAGGACTCGACCACGGCGCAGAAGCGAGCGTTTTGTTCGATCTGGGTCCAGTGCCCGCAGTTGCCGAACATGTGGAGCTGGGCCTTGGGGATGAGGCTGAAGAGGGTCATCGAAGCTTCGGGTGGGATGACCTGGTCCTCCCGGCCGTGGATGATGAGCGTGTCATTCTGTATGGCGGCGATGTCGCCGTATTTTGAGGCCATCATGTCGACGCTGTTCTGCCTAGGAGCGGGGAACATGCGGCCGAAGCTTTCCTGGTAACCGGGGCGGATGCTAGCCTCGTAGCGCATTTTGATAAGATCGGGCGTGGCGATGGTCTTGTCGCAGACGAAGCTGTGGATGGCCGCGTCCATCGCCTCGAAGGAGGGCTGATAGCCCCACACGTTGTCGAGCCCCGCCGTGAGCTTGAACTCTGTGCCCATGGAGCCCATCAGGACGATTTTGCGTACTCGCCCGGGGTGGTGAATGGCCATCCACAGGGCGAGGGCGCCGCCGAAGGAGTTGCCGACAAGGTCCACCTTTTCGAGATTGAGCTCGTCGAGAAAGTCGACGAGCTGCTTGCCCCATACATCCATGTTGAACTGGGCGCCTTCAAGGCGTTCGGTATAGCCGAAACCAATCATGTCGGGGGCGATGACTCTGCG
Source organism: Rectinemataceae bacterium (assembly GCA_035560555.1). Taxonomy (GTDB): domain Bacteria; phylum Spirochaetota; class Spirochaetia; order Treponematales; family Rectinemataceae; genus UBA11090. The sequence goes on along the minus strand of DATMZF010000072.1, from coordinate 33,067 downwards.
AGTCGGAGCGAGCTTGGGAAGGACAAGGCGCCAGTTGGCCCAGGCGGTTACGCCGGGACCTGAACCATGGATGAAGACGACAGGATCGCCAGAGCCCATGTCGTGATAGTTGACGGCGATGCCGCCCGCCACGATAGTCTTTCCGATTTCGGGATTGCCTTGATGCTGCTCTGCCATACTACTGTCCTCCCGGCGGTATGTTCCCGCCCCTATGCTCGGTTTGCCTTATCGCTACAGCAGTGTGCTACAATGCAGCACACTGTTCTCATTTATAACCATAGTAATGGCACTTTCCGAAACCTGTCAAGCGCAAATTTACATGATTTACAATGTCAGCGCGAATTGTAGCCTAGGGCTTTCGAGATGGCCTTCGCGGCCTCGCTGACCGCGCGATCGACGAAGGCGACCCTTTCCGGATCGGATCGAATCGTGGGGGCTGAAACGCTGATGGCGGCGCATACGAGACCGCTGCTGTCCCGCAGGGGCGAGGCGGAGCAGATGAGCCCTTCGGCGAATTCCTCGTCGTCGCGGGCGCGGTCCTCTCTGCGGACTCTGGCGAGTTCGGCCTTGAACGCTTCCGGGTCGACGATTGTCTTGCTGGTCCGCGCCAGGAGGCCGTTGCCGATGACTCGCTCAATCTCGGTCGCAGGCTGGAAGGCGAGAAGACACTTCCCTACCCCAGTGCAATAGGAGGGATTTCTCTTTCCGACGAAGGAGGAAATCTTGAGAGTGTTGTCGGCCTCCACCTTGTCGATATAGACGACTTCGCCCCTGTCGTACACGGCGAGGTGGGCCGTTTCCCCAAGCCGATCCACTAGGCCGCTGAGGATAGGATGGGCGACGCCCGCGACATCGAAGCCGGCGAGCTTGGCGTTGCCCAGCTCCAGCGTCCTCAAGCCCAGCCTGTATCTGCCGTTGTCGGGGTTCTGTTCCACGTAGCCCCGGCGCTCCAGGGTGCATAGAAGCCCGAAAGCGGTGCTTTTGTTGAGATGGAGTCCGCGGGCTATATCCGAGACGCCGGCTTCGGGTCGGTCTTTCGAGAAATATTCGAGTATCGTCAGGGCGCGGTCGACCGACTGGATGAATCCCGATGGTCGAGGGGCCGCGTGTTCGGGTTTTATGGACATGGATCCATAATAAAGGGCGATTCGAGAGAATGTAAAGACGGATGCTCGCCAGGCTCCCCCGCTCCCCCGCCCGCGGTCGCGGCTTCGTCCGCGCCCGTTCGACGCCCTCGCGCCGCTCGACGCGCTTACGCCGCGAGTACCTCGGTTCGGCGAGGAAAAACGCCGCAAAAAAAATTTGACACAATCGCGGAGTGGTGCTAGCATCAACCTGTAGTACAGGTATACAAGATGGTTCGCCAGAGGAAAAGCACGAAAAATGGATAAAGCGGGAATTATTGCGGAGGCCTTTACCAGCGGGAAGCTCGTCATAGGCGGCCATGTCTTCCTCACCGATCCTTCCATCTCGGAAGCCATGGCCGGGTTTGGCTACGACTTTCTCTGGATAGACGCCGAGCACGGTCCCTTCGACAAGGAAAAGCTGCTCGCCCACATAGTGGCCGCGAACGGCGCCGGCGCCGCCGCCTTCGTCAGGGTAGCCGGCAATGATCCGATCCTGATCAAGCCGGTTCTCGAAATGGGCATAGACGGCATCATAATCCCGATGGTCTGCACGGCCGGTGAAGCGAAGAAGGCGGTCGAGGCCTGCCTCTACCCTCCCAGGGGCATCCGCGGCTTTGGCCCCAGAAGGGCCATTCGCTACGGCATGATCCCCATGGACGAATACCTGGCCAAGGCCGACGAGTCCTTCCTTAGGATCGTCCAGATCGAGCATATCGACGCGGTGAACAATCTGCGCGAAATTCTCGCCGTCGAAGGTCTCGACGCCGTCATCATTGGCCCCAACGATCTCTCCGCATCCATAGGCAAGCTGGGTCGTCTCGGGGATCCCGAAGTCATAGCGCTTTATGAAAAGATCGTCCACATCTGCAAACAGGAAGGCAAACCCTGCGGCGTCTCGATCGGTCCGGGCGACAGAACGTTCATCAGGGAATGGATGGAGCGGGGCGTGGATTTCATATCCTGCGGCGACGAAATCAGCTTCATGGCGATGGGCGCCGCGCAGACGATGAGTTACATCAGCGATTGCCGTAGGCAGTCGAATTGATTAAAGCGATCGAAGCGATCGCAGGAAAGGCCGGCGTGGAAAGTCCTAATTGGGAAGTCAAGCGAACGAATCTCTACGAACAAATCGCCGACGCGCTGGAGAACGCGATTCTCCAAACGGGCGTCAGCGCGCTTGCCGTGGGGGAATCGAGCGGCGAGGATAAACTTCCCTCCGAGCAGGCGCTGGCGGTCAAGTTCGGCGTCAGCCGAACGGTTATCCGCGAGGCGCTCAAACTCGTGAAGGAACGTGGCCTCGTCGAACAGCGCACGGGCGAAGGCTCGTACATAACAAAACCGCGCCCCGACGCGGTATCGAGCGTCATGAGCCGCATGATCCTCATGGACAACATCGGTGACGATGAAATCGTCGCCGTAAGAGGCATCCTCGAGATCGCTTCCTGCCGCCTCGCCGCGGCAAACGCCGACGAAGCGGACATCGTGCAGATGCAGTCGACCCTCGATGCCATGAGAGAGCACTGGGACGACAACGAGGCGATGATACGGATGGATACCGACTTCCACATCGCCATGGCCAAGGCCAGCAAGAATAAACTTCTCGGCATTCTCATAGAAGCGATGACGGTGCTTATCCGCAAATTCATCCGCAAAAGCATCTATGCCCCAGGAGCGAAACCCGACGGCATGATGCGGCACGCGCTGATCATGGACGCCATCAAGAGCCGCGACCCGGATGTGGCCGAGGCGGCGATACGAAATCACCTCGAAGTCTCGCGCCAGAATGTCGAATGGTTTACACTTCATTATGGTTCCAAGAGGACGGATGCCTAAGGCGCCGCCCCAAAACAATATGTTTTCAGGAGGAGTAGCGATGAAAAAGCTGATGCTCGTGCTCATGGTTCTCGCGCTCGTGGGCGATGTGGCTTTCGCCCAGGCCACGAAAAACAAGCCCGTCGAACTCGTCTACACGATGACGGCCGTGCCCACAGACGCCCACGCCGGGGCAATGAGGGTATTCAAGGAAGTAGTGGAGAGGGTTTCCGCCGGGAACATCAAGGTCAAGACCTACGATTCCGCCTCTCTCTTCAAGCAGGAACAGGAAGTCTCGGCGGTGAAGTCCGGTCAGGCCGACATCACGGCGACCGCCGCCCCCTGGCTCACCGACGCTTCTCCCTGGCTCTCAATGTTCACCGCCGGCTATATGTTCAAGAGCTACGACCATATGACCAAGGTGCTCAACGGCGAGATCGGGAAGCAGGCATTCGAACGCGTGGCCAAGGAACAGGGAATTCGTCCCCTCGGCGCCCAGTACCTCGGCACCCGCCAGCTCAACATGGTCAAGGACGTATGGGTCAAGACTCCGGACGATCTCAAGGGCGTGAAGCTCAGAATGCCCAACTCCGACTCCTGGATCTTCCTCGGAAAGGCCCTCGGCGCCAATCCCACACCCATTTCCTTCTCCGAACTGTATATGGCCCTCCAGACGAAGACCGTCGACGGACAAGACAATCCCCTGCCCTCCACCAAAAACGCCAAGTTCTATGAAGTGACGAAGTCTATCACTTTGACCAACCACATCGTCGACTCGGTATGGCCGGCCATCAACGAGAAAAAATGGCAGTCCTTGAGCGACGAGCAGAAAGGCTGGGTCATGGAAGGCGTGAAAGCGGGCATCAAGTACTGCGACGACACCAACCTGAAAGCCGAAGCCGAACTCGTCGCGTTCTTCGAGAATGCCGGCCTCAAGGTCTACAAGGCAGACATCGATGCCTTCAGCAAGCATGTACTGGACCAGTATCTCAATTCCCAATACGCCAAGAAATGGGATATGGATCTCTTCAAGAGAATCCAGGACGCCGCGAAATAACATCTTGATTTTCGCGAACATTGAGGCGTAATGAAATCTTGCGCTAGCGTAAGATTTCATTACGCCGATTCCCGGAGGAAATACGTGAAAAAATTACTGCTTCTCGCGAGAGATATTTTCGAGATATATCTACCGGCCGTCGCCTTTCTCGCGATGTTTTTCTCTTTCGTCGTCCAGGTCTTTTCCCGCTACGTATTGAACCTCCCCCTTACCTGGACACAGGATATCATCGTCATCGGATTCGTATGGACGGTGCTTTTCGGGGCCTGCTACACGATGCGCGCCGGAAGACATGTCAAGTTCACCATGATATACGATCTGCTCAAGCCCCGCGCGGCGGCGCTGACCAGACTTGTCGGCGATCTCATCATCGTCGTCACCTTCGCCATCCTGATCGTACCCTCGTGGAAATACGCCTTTTTTCTCTATTTCCAGAAAACGGCGGTACTGCGAGTCAACTATACCTACTTTTTCATACCTTTCGTCTATTTTCTCCTGACCATCATCGGTTATACGATCGCGGAAATCATCGAGGACATCAACATACTTAACGGCAAATTGGCGGACAGCAGGGATCACGCACAGGAGGACCCGACCAAATGAGTATCGCACTTCTTGTGGCTTTGATAATATTCGTCCTCATATTCCTGCTCAGGATGCCTATCGCGCTGGGCATGATTTCATCGGCCGTGGCCTATCTTCTCATCAAGGGGCAGGACCTCGGGCTCGTCGCCAACCAGATCGTCAACACCTACTATACGAATTACGTCATCATCGCCGTTCCCCTGTTCATGTTCACCGCGAACGTGATGAACTCGGGCAAGGTGACCGACATGATCTTCAACTTCGCCAACGCGTTGTGCGGCAGAATGCGCGGAGCGCTCGGGCAGGTGAACATCCTCGGTTCCCTCATTTTCTCCGGCATGACGGGATCGGCCATCGCCGACGCCGCGGGCCTGGGCAAGATCGAGCTCGCCGCGATGAAGTCGAACGGCTTCGACGACGCCTTCTCCTGCGCCATCACCGCCGCGTCGGCCACGCTCGGCCCGATTTTCCCCCCGAGCATTCCCCTCGTCATCTACGCCATGCTTTCGGGCACTTCGGTGGGCGCCCTCTTCATGGGCGGCATGATCCCCGCTATCCTGCTGACCATCGCCCTCATGATCTACGTCGCCATCATCTCCAAGGTGAGGAATTATCCCCGCGGCCCGCAGTTCAAGCTGAGAGCCTTCATAGCGCTGACCATACAGGCCATCCCCTCCCTGCTCACGCCCGTGCTCCTTCTCACCGGAATCTATACCGGCGTCATGACGCCGACGGAAGCCGGCGCCGTGGCGGGCACCTACGCCATCCTCATCTCCATCTTCGCCTACAAGTCGCTGAGCCTGAAGGAATTCTGGGGCGTGGTGAAAACCACCATCCAGGACGTGGGTTCGACCAGCATCATCATAGGCGCGGCCGCGATCATCTCCTATGTCGTCGCCAGGGAAGATATTTCCACCGGCCTCGCCACATGGATCATGAGCATTTCGGACAACAAGTATTTCTTCCTTTTTCTCGTGAATATCGTGATCCTGCTGCTCGGCATGTTCATCGACACCTCCACGATCCAGCTCATCTTCGTCCCCATTCTTTTCCCGGTGGCGAGGGCGCTGGGCATCGACATGGTCCACTTCGGCCTCGTCGTCACCTTCAACATGATGATAGGCCTCTCCACGCCGCCCTTCGGCATGCTGCTTTTCATAACCTCCTCGATTTCGGGAACGCCGCTGAAGGACATCGTCAAGGAAATCGCGTGGCCGCTCGTGGCGATGATAATCGTACTGTTCATAATCACTTACATCCCGGACACGGTGCTCTTCCTGCCCAGGGCCGCGGGCTTGCTGAAATAGGAGAACTTTATGCATAAGGAATATCAGGGCTGCTGGCCGACGATGATCACGCCCTTCACCGCTGACAACCGCGTCGACTTCAAGGCCATCGACGCGATGGTCGAATGGTACGTCGAACGCGGCAGCGACGGCATTTTCGCCGTCTGTCAGTCGAGCGAAATGTTCTTCCTGAGCGAGCGGGAAAAACTGGACATCGCCACCGCGGTCCGCGAGGCTGCCGCGGGCAGGATAAAGGTGATCGCCTCCGGCCACACCGCCGACGATCCCGCGAAGCAGATCGACGAGCTGGGGCGCATGGCGCAGACCGGCGTCGACGCCGTGGTGCTCGTGTCGAACCGCCTTGCCAAGGAAAACGAGGGCGAGGAAGTGTTCCGCGCCAGCGCTGAACGCGTTTTCGCCCAGCTGCCGGACGTGACCTTCGGCATGTATGAATGCCCCTATCCCTATCGGCGCCTCTGCTCGGACGACTTTCTCGCCGACTGCGCCGCGAAAGGACGGATGGTTTTCCTCAAGGACGTGTCCTGCGCCAACGAAATACTGAACAGGCGCGTCGAAATCGTGAAGGGAAGCAAACTCTCCCTTTTCAACGCCAACACCTCGACGTTGCTTGATTCGCTCATCGCCGGTTACGACGGCTACAACGGCGTCATGGCCAATTTCCACATCGATCTCTACAAATGGATGTACACGCATTTCGCCCAGGAACCGAAGCAGGCGCGAGAAGTGAGCGACTTCCTCACGGTGTCGGCCATCGTCGAGATGAGAACCTACCCCACCTGCGCGAAATATCACATGAACGCGACGGGTATCCCGATGTCCTTAGTCACGAGATCCAAAAATGTGGCCGATTTCAACGAAAACGCCGCCCACGAGGTGGACAGCATCATCAGGATGGAAAACGCCATGCGCGTAAAACTGGGCCTCGATCTCTAGGGAGGCGAACTCGAAGGAGGATGTCAGTCCTTCTTCGAGTTCTTTTCGCCGTACATGGCGTCGTCGGCGCGCTTGAGCGTCATCTCGAGCGGCTCGCCGGGAAGGCGCGTCGCGGCTCCGAGCGAAAGGCTCAAGGAATGCCATCCGGCGGTTTCCGCCGCGCCTTCGCGGTTTCCGTTGAACCTCGCGATTCCGTCGCGTATCCTTTCGACGACTTCCCTGGTCTCCATTTCTCCCGCGCCCTCGAGAATCACGAGGAACTCGTCTCCCCCAGCCCGAGCCAAAAGACCCGCCCCTCCTACCGTTTCCGCAAGCAGCGCGGCAGCGGCCCGGATCATGTTGTCCCCCTCGCCGTGGCCCAGCGTATCGTTGAGCGCCTTCAAGCCATCGAGGTCGGCCATAATCAGGGACAAGGCCGATCCGCTCTTTTCGAGCCTCGCGAACTCCATTTCATAGCGCTGGCGGTTGAATAAGCCGGTGAGAATATCGTGAGTGCTGCGGTAGCGAAGTTCCTCGTTGATCCTCTTCTGCTGTGTCACGTCCCTGAGAACAAAAACGCGTCCATGAAGATTCCTCCGCTTTTCGTCGAAGCTGGATACCTGCACGCCGTACCATCGGTCGCCCATATCCAGTTCAAAGCTGGCCCCAAGGTTGTCGGAGAATTGGGTGGCTTTGCCCCTCCAGCGGGCATTGTCGCCGGGAAAGATCGCCCCGATATCTTTCCGCCCGATTCCGAGTATCGAACACGCGGAGGGGTTGATGTCGACGAGCCTATTCCTGTCGTCGACGACGACGAATCCCTCGGACATGTGCTCGACGAGGAAATCGCGCGCGATGGGGACGATATCCATCAACTTGTACTTGAATAGGCCGTATGCCAACACGATGCCGCTCAACGTGAACAGGAAAGGCGTCAGATCCAAGCCGGGAAGCGGGCTCAGGCCCGCGATGCTCAGGATGTTGCCGGTCCAGGGAAGGACGAGGGCGAAAATGAGTATCAGTATCTGCCGGGCGTAGAGGCCCTTTGCCTTGACGGCCGTCCTCGCGAGGATGACCAGCGTGGCCAGATTCAGAACGTACAGATAGGCGGCGTTGACGAAAAACCAAGGACCTCCGGTGAGGATCGCTGTCGTCGTCCTCGCTCCGCCGTAGAAGAACCCGTGATACTTGTCGGTCCAGATGAGGATAAGGGTGGCGCATGGCATCGCGGCCAGGAGAAGGATTTTCTTCAAGGAAAGCGCTTTCGTCCCGTTTACGAACTGATAGGCGAGACAGAACATGGCCGAGGGTGCGGCGACGACGCCGAGGTAGGTCGCGTCGAGCCAGAAGGTGGCGGCCGTGTCGTTGGACATCAGCCATCGGATGCCGTAGGTGCCTGCCCAGACAACAATCGACGCCATGACCGCGAAGAGTCCGCCCGCGCCTAGCGTCCCACGCCTTTTCCACGCGAGGGCCGCCACGGCCGCCGCGATGAGAGCCGAGAAGAAGAGAGCCACTGCGTATGCCATGGGAAAGACAGTAGCCGCAGTATCGCGCGAGGTCAAGAAAGAACGGTGAAAATTGACCAGGACAAGCCGCGCGCCGATACCATTTTCCTGGCTAGAGAAGTACAATTCCAGCGACCCTTCGCGGGAACACGGGGAGGATTCGCGTGAAATATCTTATCTGCTATTATTCCAAGACGGGAACGACGGCCGAAATCGCCGGAAGGATAGGGAAAATCCTGGGAGAGGGGGGCGCCGAAGTCGAGATGAAAACCATCGATTCGGTGACCGATCTGAGCGGCTACGACAGGCTTATCCTGGGATGCCCCATCAACGGCATGAACCTGGTTCCGGAATTCAAGGCATTCCTGGCCGCGAAAGTCGCGGGCTCCGGCATTCCCGTGGACATTTTCATCGTATCGTATCTTTTCGAAAAAGGCAGGAATTTTTTCAGGAAGATGATCGCCAAGAACACGGAAAGCGTCAGGGCATCGCTGAATCCCAGGTCCATGGAAATTTTCGCCGGCAGGCTCCCCGACAAGCTTCCGGGCTTCGCGCGGCTCATCTTCGGAACGCCCCCTGACCTGCCGCTCGATATGCGCGACTGGGGCAAGATAGAAGCCTGGACGAGAACCCTAAGCTAGAGCCCCGGTGAGAATCCTAAGTTAGAGCCTACTCATCGTCGCCCTTTTCTTCCAGACTCCTCTCGACGGGGGCCTTGCCGGCGTCGGGGTGTCCACCGAAGAGCTCGGGATTCCGCAGCACGTCTCTGGGCTTGGAACCTTGCGAAGGACCGACGATTCCTCTTTCCTCCATCAGCTCCACGAGGCGGGCCGATCGGTTGTAACCGATTTTAAGCCTGCGCTGAATGAACGAGGCGCTTGCCTTGCCTTGCTGCAGAACGATCTCGAGGGCTTTCTCGAAAAGCGGATCACCCTCGCCATCGTCGAAGAGCCCGGGTTCGGCGTTCTCCTCTTCCTCGTCGTAGAAAATCTCGTCATCGATATATTCCGGCTCGCCAAGTGTTTTGACGTGAGCGACGGCGCGCTCGACTTCTTCCTCGGAGACGAAGGCCCCCTGCATGCGCACGGGGAAGGGATCCTGGGCTCCCGAATAGAGCATGTCGCCGCGGCCGAGGAGTTTTTCGGCGCCGACCATGTCGATGATGATGCGGCTGTCGAACTTGCTCGCCACCATGAAGGCGATGCGCGACGGGATGTTGGCCTTGATGAGACCCGTGATGACGTCTATGGAAGGCCGCTGGGTCGCCAGCACGAGATGGATTCCGACGGCGCGGGACATGGCGGCGAGCCTGGCCAGCGTGGCTTCCAATTCCTTTCCCGTCGTGGCCATGAGGTCGGCGAACTCGTCGACGATGACGACGATATAGGGCAGCTTTTCCTGGGCGAGATTCCGCTCCCTCACGCGCTTGTTGTAGGACTTGATGTCGCGAACGCCCGCCTTGTCCAGGATGAGATAGCGCCGCTCCATCTCGCAGATGCAGTACTGGAGGGCCTGGAAAGCCCGCTTGGGATCGGTGACGACAGGGGTGAGAAGGTGGGGGATGCCGTTGTAGAGCTTGAGCTCCACGATCTTGGGGTCGATGAGGATGAGCTTCACTTCCTCGGGCGTGCGCCTGTACAGGATCGAGAGAATGATGGCGTTGACGCAGACCGATTTGCCCGATCCGGTCGCGCCGGCGATGAGGAGATGGGGCATCTGGGTGAGATCGCTGAACTGCACTTCGCCGGAAATGTTCTTGCCGAGAGCGTAGGGGATCTCCATCTTCGACGTCCTGAACGCCTCGTTTTCTATGATTTCGCGCAAGGAGACGATGGCACGCCTGTCATTGGGCACCTCGATGCCCACGGCGTGCTTGCCCGGTATGGGGGCCACGATTCGCACGCTGGAGGCGGCGAGCCTCAGGGCGATATTGTCGGATAAATTGGTGATCTTCGAGATTTTCACGCCGTGGGCGGGGAGAATCTCGTACATCGTGATGACGGGCCCCTTCCTTATGCCGGTCACTTCCGCCTCGATGTTGAATTCGGCGAGGGTTTCGCGCAGAACCTCGGCGTTGCGCTTGGTCTTGTCGTCGATCACCCAGTACTGGCCGTCGGGGTAAGTATTGAGGATGCCATCCACTGGCACCGCGTAGGTTTTTTTCTTCCTTTCGAGGATGCGCTGGACGAGAGCCTTCTTCTCTTCGTCGTCGGCGGAGACGCCTCCGCCGGATACAGCCTGAGGCGGCACTGAGGTGAACTCGATCACCTTGCCGCTCGCGTCCAGCGTCGACGTGGGAGCCTGAGCCGGCGCGGGTACCTGCTTCGATGCGGGAGCCAGTGCCGGCGTGAGAGCCTGCGCCGACGCCGAAGCGGCCGAGACCTGGGCGACATTTGCCGCCGACGCCGAGGCTTCCTGAACCGGGATCGCTTTCGGTTTCCCTTCCTCCATGTCGACCTTTCTTCCCGCTTTCAGACCGGCTAAGGCCGGCAGCTCGGGCAGATCGAGATCGAAGGGTTCGGAAGTGATGGATTGAGCCGTTCGCAGGCGGATCTCGGCCTGCGAGCGCTTCTCCTTCCTGTCCTTCATCCATTGGCGGAATCGTCCCTTGAGGTCGGCGATCTTCGAAGGCCTCTCTTTGGGCTTGGGACGCGAAGCCTTGGCATCGACGATGATGCCCGCCGCTCTCATCCAGGCGCTCAGCTTCACGAAGCCGAAAATGACGGCCGCCAAAGAGGCGGCGAAGAGAAAGCCGAGGCCCGCGTAGAGCGATGAGATGCCGACGGCGGCGAAAACGGGGTGATTTTCGAAAAAAGCTCCTATCTCCGTCGAGATGCGGGCAAATCCGGCCGCGACGAGGAAAGGCAAGGCCGATGACGCGAGGAGGTAGGTGAGGCGGGGATGAAATGTGGGTAGCAGGGCGAGAAGGGCGGCAAAAAGACACCAGAGAGGCAGATAGAAAGCCGCCCAGGAAAAAGCGCCGAGGAGAGAATGTCCGGGAGCCACGAGAAAAGCCCAGCCCGACGGCCAATACAATGATAGCGTGATGGTGAGAAAAAGATAGCCCGCGAGCGCGAAAAAGGTCAGTCCTACGACCCCGCTGACAGTCCTGAATATCGAGGGGTTGCCCTCGCTCGCCGCCCCTTTCTTCCCGTTTCCAGCTTTTTTCGCCGAAGGCTTCCCGGGCTTGGAGGCTATCACGATGGCCGCCTTGGGGTTCCGCGTTTCATTGTGAGCATGTGTATCGTTTTGTGCCAATTCCTGGGACTTTGCCATGAATTCTCCATTGCGGGTCATGAGGCCATTTTTTAATATCGGCAGTTTTTCGGTTCCATTGCAGAGAAATCCGGCACGGGCGGCGGGGAAGGACAAAAAGTAGCCCTCCCCCGATCATGGGATGATTAGCCCAGAATGAGGCCTAGTATGCCGACGATGACGAGATAGGGAGCGAACCAGTAGATTTTTCCGCCCTTGATGACTTTGATGAGTATCTTCAGTGCGGCCCAGCCCGAAAAGAAGGCCGCGGCGAAAGCCAGCGCCAGCTGACCGTAGGAAACCGCGTCCAGCATGCCGCCCATGTCTCCAAACGTGAGGATAAAGGCTCCGAGGATCGCGGGGATCGAGAGCAGGAAGGAGAGCTCGCCAGCCGTTCCCCTGTCCAGGCCGGAGAAGAGGCCCGCGGATATGGTTATGCCCGATCGGCTTATGCCAGAAAAAACCCCGATGCCCTGGGCAAGGCCGATAAACGCCGCCCTACCGTTCCCAATCTCCGACGGGCCCCGTTTGCCCGGCTTCGCCAGAAACGTGAGACCCAGGATGAGGGCAGTGATGAGCATTCTCACGGCTATCGCCTTAGGGCCATTGAGCCAAATGAACTTTTCGAGAAGGACTTTTTCAATGAATACGCCCAAAATCCCGGTGATGGCCGTGGCAATGAGGATCGGTACGACGAAGGCGAGATTCTCGCGTCGTTCTTCATCCTTTTTTTTCTGCGTCTTGGTGAGTCCCTTCGCCGCCTTATCCTTTTTCCCAAAAAGGAAGCTCCACAAGGCGCTAAAAATGGCGGCAATCCTCTTCCACATCACCACGACCACGGCGAGAAGCGTCGCGATGTGAAGGATCACGTCGAACAGAAGGGGCACTTCGGTCAAGCCGAGGATGTTCTTGAACAATTCCAGATGGCCGCTCGAGGAGATGGGCAGAAATTCAGCGATTCCTTGAATGAGTCCGAGCAGCAGAGCTTTGGCAGCTGTCATGAGTCCTCCCACATGGTTCATCCATGATACAGAAGAATGCCTGTGGATTCAATCGAAAATGAAGCGGATAGCCGCTGTCCACGGCGGTTTAGCGCTCTTTCGCGACTTGTTCAAAAACCGGATATTCAAAAAACCGGATAAATAGGAAGCATTCCGTTTAGCCGGGAGATTGCCTCTTTCGGCATTATTTGATTATAGTATAAAACGAATGATCCGGCAGGCCGTTTGAACGCCCTGGCCGCAGCGAGCGCGGGAATTACAGCCCGAAAGGACAGAAAATGGATATTAAGAAAGACAAGGTCGTCACTATTGATTATAGCCTCCGTGACGCCGCGGGAAAATTATTGGATTCCTCGGACGGAAGCGAACCCCTCATCTACCTCCACGGCAACGACAACATCATTCCGGGCCTGGAAAAACACCTCGACGGCAAGAAGGTCGGGGACGCGGTGACCTGCGTGGTTCCGGCCGCGGAAGCCTATGGCGAACGCGACGAGACGCTCGTGTTCAAAGTCGCCAAGAAGGACTTCGGCGACAATGTTGAAGTGTCTCCCGGGATGCAGTTTGAAGCCCACGGCGAAGAAGGTTCCCAGATCGTCACCGTCGTGGATATCGCGGGGGAAGAGGTCACCATCGACGCCAACCACCCCCTCGCCGGCGAAACCCTTCATTTCGACGTGAAGGTGCTCAACATCCGCGAAGCCACCGAAGAAGAACTCCATCACGGTCACGTCCACGCCGAAGGCTGTGGCTGCGGCGATGAAGAATGCGATTGCGACTGCGAAGACGGCTGCGGCGACGAAGCCTGCGAAGGTGGCGGCTGCGGATGTGGCTGCGGCGACTGATCCTTCTTTCGTGAAAACAAACTATCGTCTCAAAATACTCGACATCGTGGCGGTTCTATTGGGACTCGCGGCGGTTCTCATCGTCACGGCGACGGTGTACTCCGACAACAAGGGTCGCCTCATGGTCTATGTCACCGGCGAATCGGGCGAATGGATACAGCCGCTCGATAAGAACGGCGACATCGAAGTGCCCGGCCCGCTCGGCTCGACGTGGATCCACATCGAGGGAAATCGCGTACACATCTCATCCTCGCCCTGCCCCAACCAGACCTGCGTGGCCGCGGGCGATATAGAAAGCGCCAATCAGTGGCTCGCCTGCATGCCCAACAACGTGTTCGTCCATATAGAAGGCAACGACGGCTCAGGAGGATTACCCGATGCAGCGTCCTACTGAACGTTTTTCGGACAAAGCGGACGTGACCGCCCTTCTCGGAGCCTTCTGCTTTTTCCTGTCGGCCATAGAATACATGCTGCCCAAACCCCTCCCCTTCATGAGGCTCGGCATCGCGAACCTTCCCATCCTGCTCGCCGTGGATATCCTGCCTTTCCGCTGGTTTCTCGTGCTCGCGGCGGTCAAGGTTATCGGGATGAGCCTCATTTCCGGCACGCTTTTTTCCTATATCGCGCTTTTCTCCCTTTTTGGGACCCTGGCCGCGGCCCTCGCCATGTGGACGGTGCGGCGAGCGGGCGGACGTTTCGTGAGCCAGATCGGCGTCTCCGTCGCGGGCGCCATGGTTTCGAACGCCATACAAGTCCTCATAGCGCGCTTTCTCGTATTCAGGGAAACGGCCTGGCTCATCGCCCCGCTCTTTCTCACCATGGGACTGATCACGGGCAGCGCTCTTGGCCTTTTCGCCGAACATTTCGCCCGCGTTTCCCGATGGTACGCAAAAGCGCTTGGCCATTCCGCTCCCGATGAAGGCGCAATGGTCGAGCCCCTCGCGGGTGGAGCCGACGGCTCCTACGCTCTGCCATCCCGCGGCCCGCTCGCGCGGCTGTCAGCGGTCAGGGCGTCGATCAAGGAAAATAGAGAGAATAAGGCGTTTAGCGACAGCGGCAAAAAGGCAAAAACGGCCGCGGCGCGGGTGGCGCGCAGGGCAAAGGCCGAAGCTCTCTTTTCTCCCGGAGCCCTCGCCCTGGCTGGGCTTCTGATCATGCTAGCCTTTCTAAGCATGAAGGGGATCCTTCCCAAGACGCTCATGCTCTGCCTCTTCGTCGTGGCCGCGTGGGCCATGGGAAAGCGCTTCTCCCTCCTCGTCACGCTCTCGGTCTCGTTGGGAATCGTGATCGCCAACCTCATCGTCCCTTCGGGACGTCTCCTTACGACGATCTTCGGCCTGCGCATCACCGAAGGCGCGCTCCTCGAAGGTATAGGGAAGGCCCTCACCTTCGAGGGACTCATGCTTCTTTCCAAGGCGTCGATCATGTCGGGACTCAAGCTTCCAGGACGGATCGGCCGAATCGTGGCGGCGGCATTCACTTATTATGACAGAATCATCGAGTACAAAGGGAAAATACATCCCGCCAGCCTGGCTATGGACGCCGACGCCCTGATGATATGGGTATGGGAGAGCAGCGAGACGCATGGCGCCTCGGCGGCCACCGAATCCGCCGCCCTCGCGGGATCCACAGCGTCGATCGGGGCCCCTCCCGAAGCGTCGGGCGATCCCGCCACGCGCCGGAAGGGCCTCGCAATCCTGATAGGGGTATCCTTCTTGGCCTGGGCTTTGGCGCTATACCTTGTCGGGAAACGATGATCCGTTGACCTTCGCGCGCTAAATCGGGATGATTGCATCGTGAGGTGGCGCCTTGAGCAGAGAAAAGAAAATTGATGATGTTTCCACCGTCGTCGATGCCGCGCTGGAGATAATCGAAGAATGCGGCTATTCGAAGCTGTCGACACGAAATATTTCCGCCAAGCTCAAAGTATCGCCCATGACCTTGTATAACTACTACGAAAATCGCAATGCCATCCTCAAGGATGTCGTCAACAAGGGTTTCGACGAACTCTGGATCGGCTTACGGGAAAAGCTGGAAAGCCACGGCGCCGCCAGCAATCCCCTGAGCGAGTACCTGATACTGGCCGATCATATGCTGGATTTCGGGATGGCGCGCCCCAACCTCTACCGCTTTCTTTTCAGGTCCGCCATCACCCCGCTCATCGCGGACAAGAATATCGCCGACCGTTTTCGCGACATCGGCAATCTCCTCATTCCCCGCGTCAACGATGAATCCAAGCGGCAGGACGTCTTCAACGACATCTACATGTTCCTGGTCCTGATGAACTCGCTCGTCAACAATGTGCTCGATAGCAGGATCGAGATGACGGTCGAGCGCTATAGGACCCTTATTCGGCGTTCATACGACAGTCTGCTCCTGCGCGACGAACAGTATATTCGCTAGCGTTTTCCGTTTCGCTCGATGACGAAAAAGCCGCCCCGGAAAGGGCGGCCTTTATAGTTTCGGGGATCTCGCCGCTTTCAGCCTTTCACGACGATATTGACCAGCTTATCCGCGACGACGATGACTTTGACGATCTGTTTGCCGCCGATCCACTCGATGATCTTGGGCAGAGCCCTGGCGCTCGCCTCGAGGGAAGCAGCGTCGGTGCCCGCCGCCACCGTGATCCGCTCGCGGATTTTGCCGTTCACCTGGACGACGACTTCTTTCAGCTCGTCGAGGGTGAGGGCTTCGTCGTAGAGAGGCCATGCCGCGCGGGCGACGCTGTCCTTGTTGCCCAGGCGCTCCCACATCTCCTCGCCGACATGGGGGGCGTAAGGCGCGACCAGGAGGACAAAGGGCTCCCAGAGGGCCCGCGGCACGGCGTCCAGTTTCGAGACGTCGTTGAGGAAGATCATCATCTGCGAAATGGCGGTGTTGAAGTTGAGCGTATCGGTGTCCACCGTCACCTTCTTGATGGTCTTATGGAGAAGCTTGAGAAGGTCGGCGGAGGGCGCCTCGTCGGTTATCGGCTTCTCCGATGTGGCCCAGGCGCGCTCGAGGAAGCGGCTGACGCCCACGAGGCCCGCTGTCGACCAGGGCTTGGACACCTGCAGGGGGCCCATGAACATCTCGTAGACGCGCATCGTGTCCGCGCCGAACTCGGCGACGATGTCGTCGGGATTGACGACGTTGCCGCGGCTCTTGGACATTTTCTGGTTGTCCTCGCCGAGGATCATGCCCTGGTTGATGAGGCGCTGGAAGGGCTCGTCCGTGCTGACGACGCCGATATCGTAGAGCACCTTGTGCCAGAAGCGGCTGTAGAGGAGGTGGAGCACCGCGTGCTCGGCGCCGCCCACATAGAGGTCGACGGGCATCCAGTATTTTTCGATCTTCGGATCGACGAAGGCCTTTTCGTTCTTCGGGTCGAGGAAGCGCAGGTAGTACCAGCAGGAACCGGCCCACTGAGGCATGGTGTTGGTCTCGCGCTTGGCGGGGCCGCCGCAGCGCGGGCAGGTGGTGTTCACCCATTCGGGGATGTTCGCGAGAGGCGATTCGCCGGTGCCGGTGGGCGTGTAGCTTTTCACCTCGGGCAGGAGGAGAGGCAGGTCCTTTTCGTCCAGGGGCACGATGCCGCATTTCTTGCAGTGGACGACGGGGATGGGTTCGCCCCAGTAGCGCTGGCGGCTGAAGAGCCAGTCGCGGAGTTTGTAGTTGATGGCCTTTTTGCCGATGCCGCGCTCCTCGAGCCAGGCGGTTATCCGCTTGATGGCCTCGGGAGTGGGCAGGCCGGTGAACTTACCGGAATTGACGGCGAAACCGTCGGCGGCCGCGCATTCCGCGGGCTCGCGGTCGAAGGGACCGGTTTCGCCGGCCGCTGCCACCACCTGTATGATGGGCAGGCCGAAGACCTTGGCGAAGTCCCAGTCGCGCTCGTCGTGGGCGGGGACGGCCATGATGGCGCCGGTTCCGTAGGAGATGAGGACGTAGTCCGAAATCCAGACGGGTATCTTCGCGCCGTTCACGGGGTTGATGGCGTAGGCGCCGGTGAAGACGCCGGTTTTTTCCTTGGCCAGGTCGGTGCGCTCCAGGTCGCTCTTGCGTGCGGCGGCCTCGACGTAGGCGTCGACGGCGACCTTCTGTCCGGGCGTCGTGATGCGCTCGACGAAGGGATGTTCGGGCGAAAGGACCATATAGGTGGCGCCGAAGAGGGTGTCGGGCCGGGTCGTGTAAATCTCCAGTTTTTCGTCATGGCCGTCCAGGTCGAAGAGGACGGATGCGCCCTCGGAACGGCCGATCCAGTTTCGCTGCTGGATTTTTATCGGCTCGGGCCAGTCGAGAGTGTCGAGGCCTTCGAGGAGGCGGTCGGCGTAGGCGGTGATCTTGAGCACCCACTGGCGGATCCGCTTGCGCGTCACCTTGGTGTGGCAGCGGTCGCATTCCCCGTCCTTGACTTCCTCGTTGGCGAGGCCGGTCTTGCAGGAGGGGCACCAGTTGATGGGCATTTCCGATTCGTAGGCGAGGCCTTTCTTGAAGAGCTGAAGGAATATCCACTGAGTCCACTTGTAGTAGTCGGGCAGGCAGGTCGAGACTTCGCGGTCCCAATCGTAGGAAAAGCCCAAAGATTTGATCTGGGTCCGGAAGCGCTCGACATTGGCCATCGTCGTCACTTCGGGATGGGTGCCCGTCTGGATGGCGTAGTTCTCGGCGGGCAGGCCGAAGGCGTCGAAGCCCATCGGATGCAGGACATTGAAGCCGTTCATGCGCAGGAAACGGCAGTAGATGTCGGTGGCGGTATAGCCTTCGGGGTGGCCTACGTGGAGGCCGGCGCCCGAGGGATAGGGGAACATGTCGAGAACATAGCGGCGTTTTTCCTTGGGAAACGAGGGATCTTCGGCCGCCGCGAAGGTTTTGTCTTCCTCCCAACGCTTCTGCCATTTTTTTTCGATGCTGTCAAAAGGATATTTCGCCATCTGCTTCGCTCCGGATTGTCAGAAAAAAGGTTTCGCGCGCTACAGCGTGGATATTTCAATGATAGTAGCAGTTTTGCGGGCCAAACGGCAAGCCACCCGCAGTCAGCCATATTCTCCCTCCTCAGTTCGCCCCATTTCAATAAAAATTGCATTATTCAACTAAACGTGCTTGCAATAGCGGAATGGCGGGTTTACACTGAATCTTATTTGGAATCGTGTTCCACATTATGGAACACGATACTTGTAAACAGGAGGTAGTATGAAAAGGCTAGCTCTCGTGATGCTCATGATCCTCGTATCGACTTCGGCCTTCGCTCAGGATAAAGCGGTCGTCCTCAAGCTCGGCCATTATTCCGCGGAAACACACGCCATGCACCTCGCCTCCGTCATGCTGGCGGAGAACGTCGCCAAGCGCAGCAACGGCACGGTGAAGATCGACATCTTCCCCAACAGCAAGCTGGGAAGCTCGCAGGAGATGGTCGAGCAGGCCACGCTCGGCGCCATCGACTTCGTGCTGCCCACGGAGCCGGCCCTGGCCAAATGGTCGCCCAAGGTCAACCTCGTCACCGGGCCCTTCGCGTTCAAGAACTACGCCTCGGTGGACAAATTCTTCGCGGGGGAGGACTTCGTCAACTGGATCAAGCCGGATCTGGACAAGGCCGGCCTCCAATACATAGCGCGCTGGGAGTATGGATTCCGTACTTACACGAACTCCAAGCGGCCGATCGCCAAGCCGGAGGATGTCAGGGGCCTGAAGATCCGCACGCCTCCCGATTTCGTCAATCAGGAAACCGTGAAGGCCTTGGGCGGAATCGTGCAGACGATAGCCTTCGCCGAGCTGCCCATGGCCCTCAAACAGGGCGTCGTGGACGGACAGGAAAACCCCATCGCCACCATCTACGCCGGCAAGATGTGGGAGACGCAGAAGTACCTCTCCATCCTCAACTATACCTATGTCGCCACACACCTGATCATGAACAAAGCATCCTTCAACAAGCTGTCCGCTAACCAGCAGAAGATCCTCTTCGAGGAAGCCGTGAAAGCCGGGCAGTTCATGCAGAAAACTATCAGGGACGGGGAAAAGGCACAGATCGAGGAGATGGTGAAAAACGGGATGGAAGTCAACTCGCCCGACACCACGCCCTTCCAGGCGGCGACGACTTCGGTCTGGGACACGCTGAAATCCAAGGTGAGCGACGCGGACTGGAAGGCCTTCCAGTCGATGCTGGCGAAGTCAAAATAATGGCTACCGTATCGGTATTCCTCGTCCTCCTCATTTTCATCCTGATCGACCTGCCCATCGTGGTTGCCATCGGTCTGACGGCGGTGGCTTTCTTCGTTGGGCAGGGGCAGGGTCAGTTCCTCGCCCTCCTGCCCCAGAGGATGCACGCGGGCACCACGGGATTCACCCTTCTCGCCGTGCCCTTCTTCATCCTTGCGGGAAATCTCATGAACACTGGCGGAGTGACGAACCGGATCTTCAGGTTCGCGAAGGCCTTCGTCGGCCACATCCCCGGCGGCCTCGGCCATGTATCCGTGGTCGCCGAGATGCTCTTCTCGGGCATATCGGGCTCGGCCGTGGCCGACGCCGCGGGGCTGGGGCAGGTATCCTACAAAGCCATGACGGACAACGGATACTCGAAGCCCGTGGCGGCCGCCATCGTGGCTTCCTCGTCCACGCTCGGCCCCATCATTCCGCCCTCGATTTCCTTCGTGCTCTACGGCGCCCTCACCTCGGTGTCGGTGCCCCGCCTCTTCCTGGCAGGATTCCTTCCCGGCGCCCTCATGGGCGGGGCGATCATGCTCGCCATCGGCCTGATGGCCAAACCCCGCGGCTTCCCCCGCTATCCCAAAGCCGACCTCAAGGAGATATGGGCCGCCACCAAGGGTTCTTTCCTCTCGCTCATGTCCATAGTCATCATTCTCGGCGGCATCTTCTCCGGCATCTTCACCCCGACGGAAGCGGCCGTCGTCGCCAGCCTCTACGCCCTCTTCCTCGGCTTTCTCTACAAGGAATTGAAGTTCAAGGATCTTCCGGAGCTTTTCTGGGCTTCGATCAAGCAGTCGGTGGCCCTCCTCTTTATCATGGCGGCGGCCAACTTCTTCGGCTGGTTCCTCATCTACCAGCGCATCCCCGACAACATCATCGCGACCCTCACCGGCCTGAGCGTCACCGGACCGAGCGTCATGGCCATGTTCATCGTCGTGATCATCATCCTGGGGCTTTTCATGGAAGGGAACGCCATATTCCTCATCACGATCCCCATTTTCATCCCGATCGCCACCCAGTACGGCTTCGACCTCGTCAACTTCGGCGTCGTGATGACCCTCCTCATAATGATAGGGAACCTCACCCCGCCCGTGGGCATGTGCCTGTACGCTGTGTCCAGCTTCACGAAGATAGGAATCGGGGAACTGTCCAAGGAATGCCTGCCTTATATCCTAGGCATATTCGTCGTCACGGTCATCATCGCCTATGTGCCCGCGATCTCCACCTGCCTGCCCAATCTGATCATGGGGGTGGTGAAATGAAGGCCAAAGCGGTATTCGACGCGATCGACGCGATTTTTCTCTTTATTTTCAAGTGGATATCGGTGACGCTCTTCGTCGTCCTCACCATCATCATCACGGCCAACGTCTTCGTGCGGTATGTGCCCATCATGTCGCTCCACTGGCTGGACGAGATCGTGGAGTTGTCCTTCGCGTGGATGGTATTTTTCGGATCGGCCGCGATATGGATACTGAAGGGGCATTTCAGCGCGGGCGACTGGATCGGCAAGCTGCTCAAGAACCCGAGGGCTCGCGCGGCCTACCGCCTCGTCGTAGACCTCATCTCTTTCGTTTTCATCGCGGTGTTTTTCTGGTATTCCCTGCAGCTGTACAGCCGGTCCATCGAGGTGACGGCGGTGTTCGAATTCCCCAGAAAAATTATCTATGCCTGCATGCCCATTTCGTCGGCCGTCATGGGTCTCTATTCGCTGAAATTCATCGTTCAGGGCATCGTCGATATTGTCAAAGGCGCTTCTTCGCCGCCATGACGAAATAGGAAAAGAGGCCGAAAGGTTTTCGCTTTTGAAGCCGCAGTATCTCGAAACCCACGGCCTGAACGGCCTCGCGGAACTCCTCCAGCCTGAGCATCGCGTCGTAGCGATGCTCGGTTTTTGCCCTGAAGTATCTGCCCAGTGCGTACTCGAAGGACTCGGCCGACAACTCTTCTATCAAAAAGAAGCCTCCGGGCTTCGTGACCCGGGCGATCTCCCCCAGGCAATCCCTCCATTCGGGATAGTTGTGCAGCTCCCCGAGGACGAAGACGGCGTCGAAGCTGGCGTCGCGATAGGCGAGCCCGGTCAGCGAGCCTGAGGCGATATCGACAGGAAGGTCAGCCAAGGTCTCCCGGGAGATCGCGACGAGACCCTCGTCGCGATCGACGGCGCTTATTTTCCCAGGCGAGAAATACTTGAGAATGAGTTCCGTTCCCTTGCCGTTCCGGGAGCAATAATGCAGGGCCAGATCGATGTCGCCGGGATCGGCGATATCCCGAAGCGGCTTGACCTCGAAATATTCGCGGACCATGCCGCGAAGGGGATTCCGTTCGAGCTTTTCCTCGAATGAGGCGTGATTCATCTACTCCTCCTCGTCCTAGCAGCGGGAATAAAGACGCTCGAAATACTCGACGATGGGTTCGAGGTCCCTCTTGTTCTTCGCGACATCGTAAGCCTCGTCGCGGTCCAAAATCGCCACCTGGTAGCACCATTGGTATCGTATAACGTTGATAAGGCGCGCTATCGTCTTCACGTCGCAGGGAATCACGGCGCCTTCCTTGATCTGTTCTTCGAGAATTTTACCGACTTCGACGTCCGCCATCTCCTCCATGGCATATTTGAGGTACCTCCGCATCCTTTCGTTGCGCGGGCACTCGGTGAAAAAGATGCGGCTCATCCTAAGGGCGCGGGAGTCGGCGCCGAAGGCCTCCACCGGCGCTTCGAAGAGTCTCCGGAACACCGAGGCGTCGGCGTTGCCCTCCCCCGTTTCGGCGAGAGGTTGGGTGACCGCGATTTCGGTCAGGGCGATGATTTCCGACAGGAGATCCTCTTTCCCCTTGAAGTGCCGATAGATGGCGCTCTCCGTAAGGCCGACGGCCTGGGCTATCCGCTTCATCGACGTGCCCTCGTAACCTCGCTCGGAAAAGAGAAGTATGGCGGCATCGAGGATTTTATCGTTGGTGGCGGGCTCGCCCGATTTGCGGATCGGCCTTCCCATCCGTTTTGGAAGAGCTGTGTCGCTCATTGTTCTTGCCTCGTTTTTTTTCGCGCGTTGGCGCCATCCTTGCAGGTTTTCTCGGCTTCCCGCGAGAGATTGCGGTACAGGGATCCATCGAGGCGCCTATTGTCCTTGAGTCCTTTCTTCAGGACGATAGCCCGCCTGGGGCAATGATGGACGCAGCGCAGACAGAGATCGCAGGTTTCCCCCCGGTGCTCCAATCCCGCCCCGGTACGCCGCCAGGCGCTACGGTGGCAGTCGCGGACGCAAAGATCGCAGCCCGAGCAGCGCTCTTCGAGCACTTTCATCCTGTCCTTCCAGCGGATAAAGCCATCCAGAAAGAGAACCTGAAGCGGCCATGCGAGGGGGGTGTACCACTTGGGGGAGGGAATCCCGGCTCTGGCGCGCGGAAACTCGGAGCGCGGCAAATCGCGGGGCGCGACTCCTGAGGGCGCGCGCCCTGAGGACTCGTCCGCGGCAGGCCCGTCCCCGACGGGCGGGGACTCGGCGGGCAACGCCGCGGCGAGGGCGGCGATGCGTTGGGCGATTTCAGCGATCTTCCCCGGGAAGCGGGATTCGAAGCGATAGAGCCAGGCGCAGGCCCAATCAGGGACGACGCAGGTCACGTCGGTGCCCGGGGCCCGCAGTTCGTAAGCCCCCGCCACGGCGTAGCCCCGGCCGCCAAGCAGGCCGGCGGCTACGCGATTCGAATTGCCCGTATAGAGTTCGTAGCTCGTCACCAGGGCGACCTTGCGTCCTTCCCCGTCCGGGGGGAGGCTCAGGATGAAGTCCCTCATGGCCGGCGCCGGCTTGAGAAAATAGGTCGGGTAGCAGAGGACGAGGAAGCCCGCCCGGGCGGCCGCCTCCGCCGCCCCGTCCTCCTCGATAGAGCGAACTTCGCATTCGCGGGCGATCCGATCGGCTAAGAGCCGCCCGAGCAGCTCCGCGATCACCTTGGTTCCGCCGACGCCGGAGAAGTAAAGGATCATCAGGGGCGCCAGCCGGGCTGAGGTTTCGGCCCTCTTCATGCTCACACAGCCTTCCCCGGCGCGCTGGCCGGAATAGAATGCTTCCCGCGATGGCACTTCAAAAAGGTGCCCCAGTAATATCGGATCGTCCAATTGATCAATCTTCGCGGCGCGATATGGGCAAGCGTCGCTACCACTTGATTGATGGCTCCGGGAACGATGACTGCCTGGTCGCGCGCCACGCCGTCGATCCCCGCCCTGGCCACGCTTTCGGGGGTGAAGCAGGCGTGCCGCGCGATGAAACCCAGGTTGTCGATATAGAGATTGACCTCGTCGGTGGTTCTGATGGCGTTCGGGCAGAGGACGCTAATGCCCACCGCTCCCCCCAGCTCTTCCCGGAGCGCCAGGCTGAAGTGAAGCACGAAGCTCTTGGTCGCCGAATAGATCGGCATCATGGGCATGGGGAAGAAGGCGCCCAGGCTCGCGACATTGAGGATGGAGGCTTTGCGTTTCCGCAGCTCGGGCAGGAAGAACCGTATGAGCCGCACAAGGGCCAGGGCGTTCAATTCGATTGTCGCCTCGTGGTACTCCAGCGAGTGATCCATGAAGGTGCCCGGAGTGCCTATTCCCGCGTTGTTGACGAGAAGATCGATTCCGATGCCCTCGGAGAGGATTTTCCCGTGAAGCTCCTCCAGGGTTTCCGTTTTGGTGAGATCGCCCTCGAGCCATCGGGTCTCCGTACCATAATCCGTCGCGATCCGAGCGGCCAACTCAGGCAGGCCGCTGTTCGGCAAAGCAACCAGGAATAGCCTCATGCCCCGCCCGGCGCACTCTTCCGCGAAAGCCTTCCCGAGACCCATGCTGGCTCCCGTGATCAAGGCCCATTTGTCGTGAAAATCCATCACAACCTCCGGCTTTCACCTACCGACCTCGTCGCCTCGACGCCGCAACGCGCGCGTTTTCATCCGGCCGATCGATGTCCTTTCCATGTTTGTAAGTGAATGTTCACATACTTATATTCTTCGCGATAATTTTTGTCAATCGGTAGCACCTTTGTATAGTCCTACCATAATTGTGCACAAAAATCACAAAAGTCGTTTGACTTTTGTGATTGATACGCGCTAATATTCTTTATATGGAACGCAAGAGTTTCTTTGACCTGCAAAAATGGCAAAACAAAGCGGACAGGAAGCCCTTGATATTGCACGGCGCCCGCCAAGTTGGCAAAACCTGGATATTGAAGGAGTTCGGCAGACGAGCATATAAAAACGTGGCATATATAAATTTCGAGGCGAATACCAGAATGGCGTCGCTTTTCGCTTCGAGTTTGGATACCCAACGACTTTTAGCGGGACTTCGGATCGAAGCAGGCTGCCCCATAGAACCGGATACGACGCTCATCATTTTTGACGAAGTGCAGGAAAATCCTCGGGCGCTCACTTCCCTCAAGTATTTTGCCGAGAATGCTCCGGAATACCATATCGTCGCCGCAGGATCGCTGCTGGGTATCGCCATGCATGGAGGAACCTCCTTCCCTGTCGGAAAGGTCGAATTTCTCAACCTCTATCCGCTCTCTTTCCAGGAGTTCCTTTGGGCTTTGGGAGAGGAGCCCTTGGCCGAAGTAATCCGCGGTGGGGATTGGTCGATGATGGATATGTTCAGGGAAAAGCTCATCGAACACCTGAAATACTATTATTGCGTTGGCGGCATGCCCGAGCCTGTGAGCCAGTTTTCTGTTTCGAGAGACCTGACAAAAACACGAGATATCCAGAATCAGCTTTTAAGAACCTATGATCAGGATTTTTCAAAATACGCTGACACCTCGATAGTGCCGCGGATCCGGGCTGTATGGGGCTCCATTCCCTCCCAGCTTGCGCGGGAACAGCGAAAATTCACCTATGGCCTCGTGCGGGAAGGGGCACGGGCTCGAGAGTATGAGATCGCCATCCAGTGGCTCTGCGACGCGGGGCTTTTAAATAAGGTTTATAGGATTTCCAAGCCAGGCATACCGCTTCGGGCCTATCAGGCGGGGAATGCCTTCAAGCTTTTCATGGTGGATACGGGTTTGCTCGCCGCTCATTCACGTATACCGTTGAAGACACTGTTGGAGGGATCGGATCTTTTTGAAGAAGCCAAGGGTGCCTTGACGGAACAATATGTTGCCCAGGAGCTTCGGCTCCGCGACGATTTTGACCTGTGCTATTGGTCGAGCGATACATCCCAGGCAGAGGTGGATTTTATTGTTCAGCACGCGGATTCTATGTATCCGATCGAGGTTAAAGCCTCGGAGAACCTCCAATCCAAGAGCCTGAAAGCCTATCGCGACAAGTTTAGTCCTCTCCGAAGCTATCGAGTATCTCTTTCCCCATACCGCGAAGAATCATGGCTCACCAACCTCCCGCTGTACGGGCTTTTTGGTTTGCGAATCGGATAAAATGAGGCGCCTACGAGGGTCTTGCGTTCTTGATATGTCGCTATCATCCATCACGCTTTGATTCCATCGCCGCTTCGTTGCATATCAACATCGGTCCATTGTACAATGCCCAAGATATGAAAGAAGAAAACACAGTCATCCAATCCGTGGACAGAGCGCTCCTCCTCCTCGAATATATCGCCTCGCACCCGGAAGAAAGGTTGACGCTGACCGAGCTCGCGGAGGTGATGAGCCTGGACAAGAGCTCGGTATTCCGGATTCTGACCACCCTCTTCAGGCATGGCTTGGTAAGGCAGGAGGACGGGAAAAAGGTGTATAGACCCGGCTTCGGGATATTCGGCCTCGCCTCCTCCCTGTACGAACAGATGAAGCTTCCCGTCGTCGTCTCTCCCTTCCTGCGGGAGATCGCGAGAAAGACATGCGAGAACGCGCATCTCGCGGTAAGGTCAGGCACTCAGGCTGTCTTCATTGACAGGGAACAGGGGACGAACCGGATTTTAACCAACACGAATATAGGGGATATGGAAGAGCTTTACTGTACGGCGGTGGGTAAATGCCTTATCTGCGACTATTCCCGCGAGGGTTTGGATATCCTTTTCAGCGGACGAACGCTTGAGCGGTTCACGGAACGGACGATAACGGATATGGATGCCCTGAGAGCGGAACTCCAGGACGTGAAAACCAAGGGATACGCGGTGGATATGGAAGAATTTGAGCCGAGGGTGGTGTGTCTCGCCTGTCCGATCAAGAATTACCAGGGCAAGATCGTCGCGGCCATCGGTATTTCCGGACCTACGGATCGGGGTTTGCCCGATTTGGATCGAAACATCGGCATCGTGCGGGAAGCCGCCGCGGCGATCAACAGTCTGCTCACCGGAGGGACGGAAGCTATAGGCTGAAGAACTTTTTAAGTGCCAGAGCGGTTTCCGCTGGCCCGACGAATTTCAGCCGTCCATGAAGGTATGCATTTTCGACCGACCGCTTCCCTGACAGAATGCCGGCCCAGATGCCCGCGGAGGTCTTGATGACCAGGTCAGGGTTTTCCGGAAGCCGATCTTCCTCGACCTGGGCAGCGCCTTCCTTTATCATGATGGACATCAGCTTTATGCCCCCAGGAAAAGCCGCTCCGCCAAGCTCCAGACCTATCGACAGGCCCTCTTGTGTTACGGCCCCGGCGGCTAGCCTGGCGGGCAATTCGCGCGTGAGCCGAACCGCGGAACGGGCCGACTCGGCGGAGCCGTCCGTCCCTCCGGCCTCTGTCAGGAATTCCCGCGCCCTCCGGGCTTTCCGGACCTCGTCCCTTTTCTTCAGGTAAGCGGCGAGGGGCGGAAGGATGGCGCCATCCGATTTGAGGCGGACCTCTCTCCCCGTCGCCGCGGAGCGGGCTATGGCCAGATCGATAGAGAGAATCTCCATCGCCATGGGGAAGCTCAAGGCGGGTTCTTCTTCTCCCCTTATCGCCCTGACGAAGTTCCAGGCCGATCCGATAAATCCCGATTTCCAGTCCGAGGGGATCCGAAAGTGGCGCCATGCATTCCGGGAATAAAGGCTGACCGAAGGACCATCGACGAGTTCGCCGGTGCAGCGGTTTACCATGACCAACCCGGCCGAACCGGAGACCTGGATCCATTCGTCGTTGGCATAATAGCGGGAAGGCATCTCCATATCTTGGTTATACACGTATTCGCAGACTCCGAAGGCCTCGCGGTCGCGGTATTTCCACATGATAGCCGCTGGGGAATCGATGACCGAGGCTGTCGTGCCTATCCACGCGGACACTTTTTCGACCGGCCCCAGAAGAAAACGCGCGGTGGACCAGAGATGATGGCCATGATCGAAGGTCTGCATTCCCCGGCCCGCGGCGAACTCTCCCAACCGCCAAGCCCATGCGGAGGCAGGGACTGGCCAGCCGCCCTTTCCGGCCGCGATCAGCTTGATGGAGATCGATGACGGGGTCCCGATGTATCCTTCCGTGATTACTCGGGATACGAACCGGATGGGGGGATAGAAGATATAGTTTTCCGTTACCTTGCATACTGTTTTAGCCGAAGCGGCGGCGCTGACCAGCCTTTCGGCGTCGGCCCTGCGTACCGCCATGGGTTTCTGCAGGGCGACATGCTTTCCGGCTGATATGGCGTCCAGGGTGATATCGACATGGGTGGTATGCGGGGTAAGAATCTCCACGGCGTCGACCGCTGGATCCTCAAGCAGCCTCCGATAGTCCGTATAATGCTTCGCCGCCCCCCATTCATTGCGGCGGCGAAGGGCTGTGGCTTCGTCCGAGTCGCAGACTGCGGCTATGCGGACTCCCGGGATGTTCCGGTAGCCTTCATATGCCATATCCGCGATTCTTCCGCATCCAATGATTCCAATGCCTATGGTTTCCATTCCCTGTCACTTCCTGCTTCGCGGTTTCGAGCGCCCATCGCCCGCTTCAGCGGCCCAACTCCGCGTGAATCTTCCGGGCGATCCCCGCGGGGGAAAGACCGAAGTGGTCCAGGAGCTGATCGTAGGTCGCCGAATGGATAAACTGGCGTTTTCCCTCCGTATCCAGAGCGTTGATGGGAACGAAGCGGCCGGTTCCCTCTTCACCAAAAAGAAGTTCCCTGGTCATCTTGTAGAGATAACCGTTGTTCTGCTCCGCCACTATGATAAGCTTACCACCTTTCCAGAGCGTGGTCATGAGCCTGGGATCGAAAGAAGGCATGTCGATCACGCCCGCGCCAATGCCTTCCCTTTCCAGAAGCGCCGCCGCCGAGAGCGCCTCGTGAACCCCGCGCCCGCTGGAAACGATGACGGCTTCATCGTCAGCCCCTCCCCTGAGCCGATACCCCGTTCCGTAGCTGAAGGCGAAGTCAGGGCCGTGGATGACGGCGGACGCCGCACGCATGATCCGGGCGTACAAGAGCCCTTTATTTCCCTCCATGACCCATTTCATGAACCCGATCAACTGATTCGGACATGATATGTCGACTATTTTAAGATGGGCGATTTCGCTGAATAGGAGGGAATCGTCATTCCCCATGTGGGTGGATCCGTTCGTCCTTGTCTCGAAGTTCGGGGCGGTGGCGAGGAAGGTCAGGTCGAGATTGTGGCCATCCGAGAGCCATCCCCCGGATTCGATCACCTCCCTGCGCTCCTGGTATCCTATCGCGATCCTTCGCATCACGCGCCAGTCGAAAAAGGGGCAGAAGGTGCTCACCCAGGTGTTGCAGCCGAGCACCGCCAGGGCCTCGCCCGCGTTCATCATGTTGGATTCCGCCACCCCGACGTTGAAGGCTTTCGTGGAATCGGCCCATGAAAGACCTCCCTCCAGGCCGCTGGTGGAGGCGAGGTCGGCGTCGACCGTCGCGATTTTCCCTGACCTGCCGAACTCCTTCATGCATTCGGTCACAACCCAGCTCGCCATGTAGGTACGGGAAGGATCGAGTACCGGAAGCCGCGCCGGGTCGTAGGGGACGCGCTTGTCCCTTGGTTCGGCCTTCCGGACTCGCGAGCCGGTTCGCGCCGCGCCAGGCTCGGAAGCCTCCCCCGCTTGAATGCCCATCTCCCTCTCTCGCTGGGCCAGAATGGCTGCCTGTTCGGCGGGTAGGGAACCGAGAATTTCCTGGTATCGTTCGACGCGGAGCCGCCTTCGTCGCTCCTGAAACCCGATCTCCTGGGCGGCCAGTTCGGCGGAGATATCTCCCTTGTGGCTCACGCAGAAGCTCGAGAAACCTCCAAAACCCTTCCTTGTCCGGCAGATAATGGCGGTGGGCTTTCCATTCCGCGGCTTCCCCTTGAATTCGCGCAATGCCTCCAGGACGGCTCCGTAATCCGTGCTGTCCACCGACACCACGTTCCAGCCGAAGGATTCGAACCAGCCTTCCACTCCATTCATGGGAAAGGCCATCGCCCGCGGATTATCCAGCTGTCCTCCATTCAGGTCTACCAAGAGACAGAGGTTGTCAAGCTTTTTGCCTCCGGCGAACATCACCGCTTCCCAGATCATCCCCGCCTGGAGCTCTCCGTCCCCGGTCAGGCAGAAAACGTCGAACCGAGGGTCTTCCTTCCCGGCCAGGGCAAATCCCTGGGCGACGCCGAGCCCATGCCCTTCCGGCCCCGTCGCGATATGGATACCGGGAAGCAGGGGGCCGGGATGGCCGTTCAGGATGCTTTCACGCGAACGGGAATTCTTCAGGATGCTCTTGTCGAAAAAGCCGAGATCGGCATAGACGGAAGCGAGTGCGGCCACGGCATGGCCCTTGCTGAGGACGAACATGTCCTGCCCGATTTTGGTTGGTTCCTCTACCGAATACCGCATGACGCCGCCGTAATGCAAGGCTACCAGCGGAACGACGGCGGAAAAGGCCCCGCCGATGTGGATGCCCCTGTCGACAGCGTCCCTCCCCTGTTCGAGGCAGAGAATCCGGATGTCGGAGTCCTTGATCCGCAGCAGGGAGAGAAAACCTTCATTCATGACCTGAGCTTCCATTTTATTTCCTCCCCAGCCGCTTATCGATGGCGTTTTTGATCGCTTCATTCCCCGGGGAGCCGGTGTCCAGGATTCCCCTTGAAACAAGGTGTTCCAGGGCGGGAAGAATGATCGCGTCGGGGAGGGAGAGAATGATATCCGGAAAACTCAGGTGCGTCGCCTTGGATATGGCCTTGAGCGCTTCCCTGGATTCTTTCTGCGGCTCCCGCCGCTCTTCAGGGTATCCCGAGCCCCACTCGACCGAGAAGAGACGATCGAAGATAAACCCGAGGTTGATGTCCCCCGCCCAGCCGTAGCCCTGATTGAGGGCGAGGGATACGCAATTCCCGCTGTTTATGCGGGCGAAAAGCCAGGCGTCCAGCGGGGAGAGGATATGGCCGCAGGTCATATCCGGGTACTGCATTACGGCATTCAGATAGCCCTGACCGGTGCCGCAGCCCCCTATCACCAGGTCCGCGATGTCCAGGTGGATGAGGAGCGCTGATATGAATCCGGTATGGGTATAGAGCAGCGCGGGAACGTCGCTCTTGTTCGTCATCCCCGCGTTGAGAACCTCAAGGCCTCGTCCTTTCAGCGCCGACATGATGGCGGCGTTCTTGTCGGCCGCGCTGATTTCGTTTACTACGACTACCCTCACACATTCCCCCTTATTTACGCGGCGGCGCGAAAATCCGCATATCGGGACGCGCCGCTCAAGCTCAAAGCCCGATCCGATGGTGCTCTTTCTGCACCTCCGTACACCAGTTTCCGACGTTCCAGTTTCCGTACACCCCGAGGCCGCCGAGTTCGTCGTCTCCGATATAGACGGGTACGGTGACGACGGAGAGTCCGTCGTAGACGTAGGCTTTTTTGAGAGCTTCCCTGAACGAGACGGCATCGTAGCCGCCGAAAAGAGCGTTTATTCCCTTCACCGATCCCGCCAGGGCCGTATAGTCGATATCCACGGTATCGTTCGTGCGGTAGGCATGCCCATACTGGGCCATCTGGAGTCCGGCGATGGCCCCCATGCTCCGGTTGTCGAAGATGATGAGGCAACCGCGCGCCCTGTGCTCAACCCCGTCAAAGATTACCTGGGGGGTCATGGTGAAACTGCCGTCGCCGCTGAAAGCGAAGGTGTAGACCGGCCGATCCGCTATGGCGGTACAGAGAAGGCCGCTCGCCGCCAACCCCATGTAGGACGCGCCCGTGTCGGAGAAGGTGAGGCCGGCGGCTTC
This sequence comes from Rectinemataceae bacterium, assembly GCA_035560555.1. Taxonomy (GTDB): domain Bacteria; phylum Spirochaetota; class Spirochaetia; order Treponematales; family Rectinemataceae; genus UBA11090. Next base: position 1,395 of record DATMZF010000072.1, on the reverse strand, counting down.
GTCCTCCACTATCTGAAAGCCATTGGCCTGGACGTCGCCGGCGTCGAAGTACCGCGCCGCCCCCTTTTCGACAGCGAAACGGTAGGCAGTCTCTATGGCCGCCGGCTGGGTGAGCACTTTCCTCCCCCAGACAGGGTCGAAAAGGGCGGGATTCGAAAAACGCTTTCCCTTCAGCGCCTGCCATTCCCTCTTTTTAGCCAGATTGGCCTCGAGCCAGGGCGATATGCCCGTTTTCGGCGCGAACCCCGCTTGCTTGAGATGGTTTATCCAAGACCGAAGGTTGGTCCGCGCGTCGCCGACGACAGCGACCGTTCGATTGTAATGCCCCGCGTCGATGGGCCGGGTATTGAAATTGACCACAGCCCGCGCCTTCTTCCACGCCGTTCCCGAACAATCCCACTGACATACGGCCCTGGCGCCGATCACTATCGCCAGATCGGCTTCATTCATGGCGAAATTCCCGCATATGCTCCCCTTGGAGCCGCCCACCGCCATGCATCGCCGGGATGAATAGGGAACCACGCCGCTCATCTTGGCCCCGGGAACGATCACCGCGTCCAGGAGCTCAGCCAGTTCGAGGATCTCGGGCCCGCAGCCCGTCGCGCCTCCCCCGAATTTGATAGTCACGGCGCTGGCGGCGCCGGCCAGACGGGTGGCTTCCGCGAAAATCCCTTGATCGACGCAGGCGGCTGGGGCGTAACGAGGAGGCGCGGGGAGTTCCAGAAGGTTGCAGGTCTCCATCACCGCTGCCTGGATATTCATGGGGAGGAGGAGGAAAAAAGGTCCCGGAAAATCGGGGTTGAAAACCGTGGAGGCTCCCAGTCTCAGAGCCGTGAACACCGATTCCGGCGTATGGATCTGATACCCCGATCCCATCGTGTTCGCCAGGGAGAGGAAGCCCCCCTGCCTGCCGATGGGAATCCGCTGCATATTGGGTCCCTCGTCGTGGGTGGTTTCATCCCCGTATATATGGTAGACACCGATCCCGTTCGAGGCGGAGGCCAGCGAACCGGCAAAGGCGTGAAGGGCGCCCGGGCCAATCGATGTCACGACAGCCGCCGTCTCCCCATAATGCCATTTGAGCATGGTGGCGCAGTGGGCCGCCTCGGTTTCGTTGCGAAGGTTCCACATGCGCAAGGCCCCGGCCCTTTCATAGCAGGAAAGCACGTCGCCAAGGACGGTGCTCCCGTGGCCGAACACACCGAGGAATTTCCTCACACCCTGGTTCAGCAGCCCGAGAACCAGCGCTTCGCTCATCGAGACAGCCTGGAATTGGGGAATATCCCCCTTCTCGACCGCGGCTCTGACGCAGCCGTTCCTGACTACCGCTCGAGCGCGAAGCTCCATATCGTTCGTGTTCATAGTGGCTATTGTACAATCGTATTTATTATTAGT
>DATMZF010000071.1:0-18414 GCA_035560555.1 Rectinemataceae bacterium | reverse complement strand
TTCTAATTGTATGTATTTTGCATATTCTAACTGCCTAATATGTCGAACTCCGGAGCCGTACACCGAGCCGATCGACCGGCACGAGAGAGTCGCAGCCTATACCTTCACTTTCCCATCTATTTAAGGTATCATTTATCGCTTACCCGCGAAGCGAAACGTTCCCGGAGATCCGGGCACATATTTTGATAGTTTAGGAATGTATATGGATTTATCGCGTTTTTCCATCGATGCGGCGCTTTTTTCGGGCGCGGACGCATCCAATGCATATCGGTCGATTTTCTACGAAAGGCTGCTCGCGGGCCTCTTCGAGGAAAACGAAAATCTTTTCGTCCGGACGGACATCCAGAAAGAGCGGGAACAGATCTTCGGTTTTCCCGCGCTCTATTGGCTCACCCATGCCGGGCACGAGACGTTGAAGGGCAAGGCCCTCTATCTATGCTGCGACGAAGCCTCGGCGATGGCGGCGCGCGACGCGGCGTTCCGGATGGCCGATGGCTTGACGGGAACATCGAAGCCTATCCTCCTCGGCGCCGACAACGCGGGAAGCGAGGAGGTGAAGAACGCCCAATTGCTCTATGCCGCCGTTCAGACCTTCCACGATCTCATCCCCACGGGCGCCTTCGTGCCCAGGGACTATGGTTTCGTCATCGCCGACCAGGCCGAGCTGATGGCCGAGATGCCGGGCGAACTGCTGCGAAAGCTGCAGGGAAGCCTTCTGCCCTCGTGGGAGAGAAAAACCCTCGTCATAGCGAACAAGCATACGCCCAGGGCCAAGAATTTCGCGTGGGACTTCGCTGACAACCCCAAGGAAATAAAGCTCGGCGAGACCATGGGCTACGCCGGCACCACCTCCACCATATCGCGCGACATCGCGGAAGAGAATAAGCTGCGGTTCATCCTCAAACTGCTTCAAGATGGAACGAATCGCCACCTCTGTGTCTTCTGCAACCTGAAATCGATGGCGGCCGAGCTCTCGGCCCGCTTTGCCCTGAACGGCGTCGAGGCCGATTATATAGCCGGCAATCTCAACCCCGATCGCAAGAACCAGATAGTCTCCAAGGCATTGACCTGGAAGGGCAAGCGCGATGAGCCCGAGCCGGCCCCGGATGGGACGGCGGCCCCGGGAAATGAAGGGGCCGCTCTCGGAAACGAGGCTGTGGCTTCCGAAAACGACGTGGCGGCTATTGAGGCCACGCCGACCAAGCCTCTTAGGCAGGCACCCGTTTCGCGTTTTCCCGCCGACAGCTTCGTTCTCGTCCTCACCGACGATGGAGCCAAAGGCCTGAACAGGCCCGAGTTCCTCACCGTCGTCAACTACGACATTCCCCTGGAACCCGAGTTTTATTTTGAACGCCTCAATTTCCTCAAACGCCAGGATCCCGAGGCTCTTCTCTACAATCTCGTCTGCGAGCGCTACATGTACGGAATTCCCGCCATTCAGCGCATGGTCGACGCCTCTCTCTCGGTCGCTCCCCTCGACGCGGGCATCGAATTGCCCAAGGACCTGAGCGCGGGCCAGAGAATCGAGATGCCGGAGCCGCGTTTCCGCGGCAGGTTCGATCGACGAGGCAGGGACGACAGGCCTGACAGGGGCGACCGGCTGGGCGGGGATGACCGCGGGGAACCCGCGGCCCGCGACGGAAGGCTTGAGCGGGGAGACCAAAGAGAAGCGCCGCGCGACGAGGCGCCGCGAAGCCAAGCTCCGAGAAGCGAAGCGCCGCGCGGCGCTGGCCGGCGCGATTCGAGCGGCGTTCCGCGGCAGAACAGGCCGAGGCTGGATGGCTCCCCAACGGGAGCCTCGCCGAGAGACGCGGCGAGATCCTCGTCTCCGGCCGGTCATCTTCCGACCATAGACCCCTACGCCATGTCGATGGAAGAGCGCATGGCGCTGTACAAGAAAAAATACGGCAAACGCGTCGAACAGACGCCGGCATCCAACGGTGGCAGAGGCGATCCTCGGCGCAAGGGACGCCCGGAGAGCGAGCGCCGCGGCCCCGAACACCGAGGCCCAGAGCGCGGAAATCCCGATCAGCGCGGTCCCGAACGCCGTCGCGGCCAGGAAACCAAGGCCGCCGGCGCGCCGAACGAAAACGCTATGAAGGCCAAAGCGCCCATCGTCGAAGCCAAGCAGCAGGAAAAGGTCCCGCGGAAGGTCGAAACGCCCGCCACGAGCGAAAAGCCCCGCGGGTTTTTCGGCAAACTTCAGGATCTTTTCGGAACCCATAAAGACTGAGTACTTGAGAAGGTGGAATCGAGATGAAAATTCTGACCCACACGGTAAAACCGAGGCTGGAAGGCGAACTCGCCGCCCTCGATCCGATCGCGCGCAATCTGTGGCTTTCATGGAACTTCGAGGCCGTCTCGCTTTTCATCCGCATAGACCCGGACGCCTGGGCGGCGAGCGGCCAGAACCCGATCAAAATGCTGGGCATGGTGAGCCAGGAACGCTTTGACCAGCTAGCGCAGGACGACTCCTTCATCGCTTCCCTGAACGACGTGAAGAATCGCTTCGAGCGCTACAAGAAGGGCGAGACCTGGTACAAGGGTCCCAAGGCTCCCGTCACCGCCTACTTCTCCATGGAGTTCGGCATCGATGTCTCGCTGCCCACCTATTCGGGCGGCCTCGGCATCCTTTCGGGCGACCACATGAAAACCTCGAGCGACCTGGGCCTTCCCCTTGTCGGCGTCGGTCTCCTATACCGTCAGGGCTACTTCAAGCAATACCTGAACGCGGACGGTTTCCAGCAGGAATCCTATCCCGAGAATGACTGGTACAATATGCCGGTTCAGCGGTGCGTCGACGCCGACGGCGCGCCCATCCTCATCTCGGTGGACCTGGCCGGAAAGATGGTGCGCGCGGCGATCTGGGAAGTGAAAGTCGGGCGATCGAGTCTCTATCTCCTCGACACCAATATCCCCGAGAACGCCCCCGAGGACAGGATCATCACCGCCACGCTCTATGGCGGCGACAAGGAGATGAGGATTCGCCAGGAAATAGTCCTCGGCATCGGCGGAATCAGGGCGCTCTCGGCCCTCGGCATCGAAGTCGCCGCGACGCATATGAACGAAGGGCATTCGGCCTTTCTCGCTCTCGAGAGGATCCGGATCCTCATGGCCGCGCAGGGGCTCTCACCCCGGGAGGCCATCCAGGCTTTCATTCCCACGAATATCTTCACCACCCACACCCCCGTTCCCGCGGGCAACGAGCGTTTCGGCATCGACCTCATCGACAAGTATTTCCGCCGCTGGATGCAGGAACTCGGCGTCGACTGGGGGCATTTTCTCTCCCTCGGCCGGGAAAACCCAGGCGACAACAACGAAAGCTTCTGCATGACGGTTTTCGCCATAAAGCTTTCGGCCTACGCGAACGGCGTTTCCGATCTCCACGGTGAAGTGAGCCGGGCGATGTGGAAAAACCTCTGGCCTCAGCTGCCCATCGAAGAAATTCCCATCGGCCACGTCACGAACGGCGTTCACCCCAGGACATGGATCAGCCACGACATGCTCACCCTCCTGGACCGTTTCCTCGGCCCGCGCTTCAGCGACGAACCGGGCGCCACGGATATATGGGACAGAATGGACAGGGTTTCGGACGAAGAGTTGTGGCGTACCCACGAACGCCGCAGGGAGCGTCTCGTCGCCTCCTGCAGGGACAGGCTCGGCGCCACGATGGAGCGCCTCGGCATCACCGATCCGGCTCTCATCAAGGCCGGCGACGCCCTGTCCCCTTCCATTTTTACCCTTTCGTTCGCGCGCCGCTTCGCCACCTACAAGAGGGGAAACCTTCTCCTGCGCGATCCGGAGCGGCTGATCAGGCTTTTGTCCAACGGCGCCATGCCGGTGCAGATCATTTTCGCCGGCAAGGCCCACCCCCACGACATCCCCGGCAAGGAAATCATCAGGGAGCTCGTGCACTTCTCGCGCAAGGATGAGGTGCTGGGGCGCCTCGTGTTTCTCGAGGACTACGATATGGGCCTGTCGCGCTACATGACCTCGGGTTCCGACGTCTGGCTCAACACGCCGCGCCGCCCCTTGGAAGCCTCGGGCACCTCGGGCATGAAAGCCGGCATGAACGGCGTCCTCAACTGCTCCGTCCTCGACGGCTGGTGGGCCGAGGGCTATAAGCCCGACATCGGCTGGGCCATAGGCCAGGGCGAGGAATACAAGGACGAAGAGTTGCAGGACAAGATCGAAAGCGAAGACCTCTACGACCTTCTCGAGCGCGAAATCCTGCCCACTTTCTACAGGCGGGGAAGGGACAATCTCCCCAGGGAATGGATCGCCAGGATGCGCGCGTCGATCAAGTCGATCGGCAAGAACTTTTCTTCCCACAGGATGCTCGAAGAGTACTATGACGGCTACTACAAACCAGCCATGGCGGAAGGCATCAAGCTGAAAGCCGAGGGCTATGCCTCGTCGCGGTCGCTCTCGGCCTATCTCGACAGGGCCGGATCGGTCTGGAATTCCGTGGCCGTCCTGGAACTCCGCGACGACGCGCCTCCCGTCATCCTGCGCGGGACCAAGATCCACATCGAGGCGACGGTGAACCTCGCCGGCCTTTCGCCCGAGGAAGTGCGCGTCGAATGCTACCGCGGACCGCTGACCAGCAAGGGCGAGATACAGTCGCCCGAGAGGACCGAAATGACCGCCGCCTCGAACGAAGGTTCGGTCTGGAAATACGACGCCGCCGTCAACGGAAAGCTCACCGGGCAGATCGGCTATTCCATAAGGATACTTCCCAAGCATCCCGCCTTGGGCGATCGTTTCGTTCCGGGAATGATGCGCTGGGCCTGATAACCATGTAGCGACGAAGCGATAAAAGGGAGATCCCATGTCTTCATCGGCGATGGACCAGAAGACGATAGCGCAAGCCCAGGAAACCCTGGACGGCGGAACGAAGGGTGGGCGGATCAAAAGGATCCTGCCCTTCCTCGGCCCTGCCATCATCGCGAGCATCGCCTATGTCGATCCGGGCAATTTCGCGACGAACATCCAGGCGGGAGCTAAATTCTGCTACATGCTCCTTTGGGTCATCTTCGCGAGCAATCTCATGGCCATGCTCATCCAGACGCTTTCCGCGAAACTCGGCATCGCCACGGGAAAGAATCTGGCCGAGCACTGCGGACAATCCTTTCCGAAGCCGGTCGCCTACGCCCTGTGGATCGTGATGGAGCTGGCGGCCATGGCCACCGATCTCGCCGAGTTTCTCGGCGCGGCGGTCGCCTTCAACCTTCTTTTCGGTATGCCGCTCTGGATAGCCGGAATCCTGACCGCTCTCTGCACCTTCGCCATACTCGCGCTTCAGAGATTCGGATTCCGTCCCCTCGAGGCCGCGATCGCCGTTTTCGTCGGCGTCATCTCGCTCTGCTATATGACAGAACTCATACTCGTAAAGCCGATCTGGGCCGACGTTCTTCCGCACGCCTTCATTCCCCTCTTCAGCGGACGCCAGAGCGTCGTTCTAGGGGCGGGCATCCTGGGCGCGACCGTGATTCCCCACGCCATATTCCTGCACTCAGCCCTCACCCAGGGACGCATACCCCACAGTCCAGCCCAGCGCAAGCGCCTCTACCGTTTCGAGATCATCGACGTCGTCTTCGCGATGGGCATGGCAGGCCTCATCAACGCCGCCATGCTCATCGTGGCGGCAGGAACCTTCTTCCTCCATGGCGCGAGCGGCGTCGGCACGCTCGAACAGGCCCACAAAACCCTGGAGCCCCTGCTCGGTCGGGCGGCGAGCACGGTGTTCGGCATTTCCCTCCTCGCCTCGGGCCTCTCCTCATCGACGGTGGGCACGCAGGCCGGCCAGATCATCATCCAAGGCTTCATCCAGAAGGACATCCCCATCTGGATACGGCGCCTCGTCACCGTGGTGCCCTCGCTCATCGTCATAGCGATCGGATTCGACCCGACGCAGACGCTCGTTCTGAGCCAGGTCGTCTTGAGCTTCTGCCTGCCTCTCGCCGTCGTGCCCCTGATTCTGTTCACCAACGACAAGAAGAAAATGGGCGACCTCGTCAACGGACCCGCCACAAAGGTCGCCATCGGGATCGTCGCGGCGGTCATCATTTCCTTGAACGTTTTCCTCATCTTCAACACATTCGTGGCGGGAGGTTGAGCATGTTTTCCACTATTCTCGTGCCGCTCGACGGTTCCGTCGCGGCCGAAACATCCTTGCCGACGGTCGAGGCGCTCAGGCGCGCCTTCGATTCCACGGTGACGCTCATTCATCTTCTTGAGGCGGACGCCCCGCGAGAGATTCACGGGGAGCGACACCTGGGCGATGAGCGCGAAGCCATCGAATACCTGGACAATGTCGCGGGCCGCGCCTTTCCGGCGGACGCCCGCGTGGAGCGCCATGTCCACGTCGCGCAGGTCGCCGATGTGCCGCGGAGCCTCGCCGAACACGCTTCGGAACTCTCCCAGGACCTCGTCGTGCTCTGCGTCCACGGGAAGGGCGGGCTATGGCGCCTCTTCGAGGGCGCCATTGGCGAGCGGATCATGAGGCACCAGACAGCTCCTGTCCTTCTTATGCGGTCGGATTCCCCGCCGAACGCGCCTTTCGCGCGCATTCTCCTGGCGCTCGACGGCAAGCCCGAACACGAACAGTCCTTTTCCCTCGTCGAGGAATTCGCGGCGGCCACGGGCGCGGCCGTGGATGTGGCCACCGTGGTGCCCACCCGGTCGACGCTCAAGGGTCCCGGGCGAGCGTCGGGGCTATTCTCTCCCTCGGCCAGCAGGGAAGCGCTGCGGCTCGCCGAGGAAGAGGCCGATCTGTATGTGTGCGAGAGAGCGAGGAGGCTCGCGGCGAAAGGCATAGCGTCGAGCGCGATACGGCGCCGCGGCGATCCCGCGCGGCAGCTCGCCCGCGTGGCCGCGGAACGCGGCTCGGATATGATCGCGCTAGGGAAGCACGGCCGCGCGGGAAGCCAGGCGTTTTGGGCGGAAAGCGCCGCCGTCCGCATCATCGCCGCGACCAGGCTACCGGCCCTCCTCGTGCCCGGGGCGCGGTAGGAAAGTCGCCAGGTTGGGATTCAAGGTGAAGTTTTAATATCCCTCGGTTTGGCGAAGGCCTGCCATTCCTGGAAAGGCACGAAGGTGACGGACTGCCGCTTCTCCTCCGCTCTCGCGAGATAGGTCCAAACCCGGTGATCGACGATGTCGAAATGCTCCGAAACCTTTTTGGCTTCGCGGAAAGCCGCGCTCATCGCGTCGTAGAACCCAGGTTGGGCTATCGTCATGTAAGGCCCATCCAGCAGCATCAGGAGAGGGCCGCCCTGCTCGAAGGGAGCTTTCCTGTACAGGCTGGCCGGCGGCAGGAAAGGCACGGGATCGAAGGCCGCGGTGACGCGCACGACGGGCAGGGACTTGAATGCCAGCCAGCCTTCGGCGTCGGTAACCTTGGGCGGCCCCGAAGCGACGATTTTTTCGACGTCATATCCCGCCTTCGTCAGGAACATGCCGACGATGATCGATTCCGCGGCCCCGAGCGAATGGCCGCAGACGACGATGGGAAGATCGCTTCTCAGGTATTGTTTGACATCGTTGAAGACGATCGAGGCGGCGACCTCGAATCCATGATGCAACATGATCCCGAGTTCCGGACTTTCCCGTTTCCAGTACTCCACGTCGAGCAGCGCGTTCATGAGATTCGCCGTCCCCCGGATGGCGATGATCTGCCTGTGCCGAAGCGGATCCACCGCGTACGCGTAACGGTTTTCGCTTCTCTCCAGCTCCCGCAAGGTTAGTCTCTCCAGCCTCGAATCCCAATCCGATAGTATCTTCGAATCCGGATCGAGGCGGACCGAGCGCTGGAAGCTCAGCAATTCGATGAGTTCGTCGGTGGTGATGTCGAAGCCCGAGCCTTTCAGATCCTGATCGTTCGAGACGTTGGGCGCGTCAGCCGCCGAAATCGAGACAAGCGCGAAGAAGAACATAAGAACCGTCGAAAAGACGAAAAGTCCGCGTCGGTTTCTCATAAACGAAGTATCGCACCGATCGCGCGCGTTCTCAATATCGGCTTTTCCTCTCCGATGAGGAGGGGCGAGGCCGGGGTATTCAGACCTCGAACAGGTCCCCGCAGCGCATGGGCTGTACCCGCTCGCCGAGCCTGGTTTTCAGGCGCTCATAGGCTGCCTGGCCCGTGCAGTGGCCCGCGTAGTAGGTCGTATTGGGAAAGGCCGCGAGGTCGTTCGCGAAACGGTCGAGAAGCTCGTCGCTCTCGGCTCTCTTCGCGATGGGGTCTACGAGGTGCATGCCGGCGAAGACCAGATTCCTGGGACCGAGCAGGCCTTTTCCCGCGAGGCAGCCCATGATGTTCTGCAGACCAGTGTGCGAGCAGGAGCTGAAGACGCAGGTCGCGCCCGTTTCGCCTTCGCGGACCACGAGGGCGAGCTCATGGGAGAAGTCGTCGCGTTCGAAGCGCCAGCCCTTTCTCATGTAGAGATTCGAGCTTGTCGTCAGGTAGGCGGAGGTCCTCGGAATATTGACGACGGCTTGGACGCCCGAGCTGAGTTCCCTGTCCTCGTCCAGAAAGACGATGCCTTCGTCGTTGGCAAAGGCCCTGTCCATGCCGACGTTGAAGTACAGTATCCCGAAGGATCGCACGTAGCAGCGTCGCGTCGCCGTTCTCGCCATGTAGACAGGAGCGTTCGGGTTGACTTCCCTGAAGGCGGCCAGCCCCCCCGAATGGTCGCCGTGCCCGTGGGAGAGAACGGCGTAGTCCACGCCCGCGATATCGCATCCAAGGAGAGCCGCGTTTTCCAGGAAGAGGCTCCGCTGTCCCGCGTCGAGGAGGATTTTCTTGCCATTGGTTTCGATGAAAAAGGAAAGGCCATGTTCGGCTTTTATGGAAGCGTCTTTAGGCGTGTTTTCCACGAGCAGCGTTATTTTCATGCTTTTCCCTCCGCGCAGGCGACGAGATCGGCGCCCAAGTCCTGGGCGATCCATTCGGCGTATTTTTTCGTGAAGCCGCTGGCTGATGTATAGATGACGATGGTCCTAATGACGCCTTCCCGCTTTGGATGCCAATAAGAAACTGAGCGCGAGCCCGGGACGCCGTCATTTCGGATAGGGAGCATAGCCTCAATGATATCATGGTTTGTATCCCGCTTTCCATCGCCTTTGTCCTGGTCACGGGTTTCGGAGCCTCTCAGGAGGCAATGCTTCGTTGAAAGAGCCCCCGCCGCTGGCGTTGGCAGGGGAAGCGAGCCGCCGCGCCAGCTATGGGAAAACCCGTGAAGAATGATCGTGTCGAAGCCTGGGGCAAGCTAGGTGAACCTGGCAAAATGGGAATCGCCCTTACGCATGAGCGTCATTTTCATCTCCGCAGTCGTGTTCATGTTCCCTGTTGACGACGAGGATCTTTTCGCCTTCGGCCCTGCCTATGACGCCGAAGGTATCCAGAAGCGCGTCGGTCCGCAGAACTTCGGCCGATATCCCATACGCGACTACGCGCCGGGCGAGCAGCATGGTGTAGTCGCAGGCCGCGGCGGCCTCGATATCGTGGGTGGCGATCACCGCCGAGGCCCCCTTGCCTACTTCATCGGCGAAGAGCCTTCTGGTAGCCGCGCGCGACGCGGCGTCGAGGTTGGCCTCGGGTTCATCGAGAAGGAGAAGTTCGGCGCGCTTCGCGAGGGTCTGGGCGATGAAGACACGCTGTCGCTGACCGCCTGAAAGTTCGTTGAGGGGCGCTTTAGCAATATCGGCGATGCCGACGGCCTCGATCGCCTCGCGGACGGCTGTTTCATCTTCCGCCTCAAAACGGGAGAAAAGTCCCCTTGCCGCGAATCTTCCCATCCGCACGATGTCCAGAACGCGTAACGGAAGCACGAATCCCGATGGATGAAACTGACCGAGATACGCCACGCGGACGGGATTGGCGAGGGGGAGGCCGCCTAGCGCGAGCGCTTCTCCCCCCAAAGGATGGAGAAGGCCTGCGATGGTTTTTAGGAGGGTGGATTTTCCCGAGCCATTCGCGCCCACGAGGGCGAGGGTTTCTCCCCGGCGCAGCGAAAAACTCAAATTGGAGAGGATGGCATCGCCCGAGTATCCTACCGATAGCCCGCGGGCGGAAACGGCTTCAACTCCGCCACCACCCTTGCCCCCGCAGGGGTGAACTGGTTCGCTCATGGCAGCCCCGCTTTGGACGCTCGCGCTCCTAGGCTTTTCGCGTATCGTAGCTTCCTGCTCGCGGTGATACGTTTTCCCGCGAAGAGGGCGAAGAAGACCAGGGTTGAGGCGAGGGCGATCGACGCGCCGCCGGCGATGTTCAGGTGGTAGCTCGCGAGGAGGCCCGCGTAGATCGAGAAGATGCCTATAGCCCAGGCCATGGCCATCATCGAGCCGATTTTTTTCGCGTAGAGGGCGGCCGATGCCGCCGGCGCGATAAGGAGCCCAAAGACGAGAAGGGTTCCCACTGTCTTGAAGGATACGACGATGGTGAGGGCTATCATGAGGAGCATGATTGAGTGGTAGCGCTTCGAGGGAAAGCCCGAGACATCCGCCTGTTCAGGGCTGAAGCTGAGGAGGAGGAAGGGGCGTCGGCAGACGAGTGCCACCGCGCATACCATCAGGGCCGCGGCCGCTTGGCCCCCGACATCGGCCCAGGAGATGCCGAGGACTTCCCCGAACAGTATGCGGATGAGGTCTCCCGAAAAGGATCGCGATCGGGACACAATGACCACGCCGAGGGCAAGCATGCCGACGAAAAGCAGTCCGATGGCGGTGTCCGAGGAGAGGTTGGAACGCCTCGTTATATACCCGATTCCCAGTATCATGGCGAGGCTGCCAGCCGCCGCTCCCACAAGGCCGGGCAAACCGAGAAGCAGGGCGATGGCCACTCCCGGCAGCACGCCGTGGGAGAGGGCGTCGCCGATGAAGGCGAGCCCTCGCAGTACCACGAATGTTCCGATGACGGCGCAGGACAGGGATACGAGGACCCCTCCGGCCAGGGCTCTCACCATGAATTCATTCCTTATAAAAGGTCCGAACAGAAAATCGGTCATTGGCTCAACGCGCCCACGATCGTCGAGGCGAGGCCGCGGATGAACTCCGCGTAGCCGCCGTCCTTGGGCAGGGAGTGCGTCGTGAGGGGGATGGCTTTCACCTTCGCTTCATCCGCCAACGCCCGCGCGACCTTGGGATTTTCGCTCAGCTCGGTGAAGATGACGCCTACATCGTTTTCAGCGATCAGCTTCTTTAGCGTCTCGAGTTCTCCCGCCGAGGATTCGGCCTGGCTCGAGAGGTTCGGGACGACGGCGCCGACGAGCTTGAACCCGTATCGCTGGGCGAAATAGCCCATGGACTCGTGGCCGGTCACGAGCTTGCGGCGGTTTTCGGGAATCTTCCCGACTTCGGCGGCGATCTCCTCGTCGAGGGCGTCGAGACCCGCGTCGAGGTCGACGCGGCGCTTCGAAAGGTCGACGCCGAGGTTTGCCTCGCAGTAGTTGGAAAGCGCGTCGATCACGGACTTCATAGCCATTGGGTCTGTCCATAGGTGCGGGTCCTGGGCGCCTGTGGCCTGATCGGGATCCCCCGAGGGGATCCCTTCGCCCTTTCCCACTATCCTCACGGCGATATGATCGGAAGCCGTGAAGAATGTAACCCCAGCGGCGCGCGCTTGGGAGAGGGCGTTTTCCATGCCCTCTTCGAGGCCGAGCCCGTTCTCAACGACAAGGGCTGCCTTGTTGATCGTCTCGATGTCTTTGGCCGACGGTTCCCACTCGTGCGGATCCAGGCCATCGGGTATCATGACCACTACCTCGAGGGCATCCCCGGCGAGTTCCTTGACCGCCGCCCCGAGGATCGAATAGGTCACGACAATGGTCTTCTTGGCTCCACCTGTCTTCCCTCCGCAGGAGCCCAGGGAGAGGACCGCGGCGACACAGAGCCCTGCGATGGCGAAACGCTTGAAGTAGCTTTTCATAGATTTCTTTCCTTTTCGATTTCGTCGTGATCTTCCCGCTTGAATTCGCAGCTTAGGTAGACGGAACTGCATTCGGGGCAGCGTTCGACGTGGTGGTGTTCGGTAAAACGTTTCCAATGCTCGAGTTGGCCGGGCGTGAGGACGCCCGTTCCTTGGCAGAGAGGGCAGGTATTGGAAAAGGCCGCGAGGAGGGCGTTCCGTATAAATTCCGACTTGTTCGGCAGGCGGTCGATCAGTTCCGCCAGCGAATGCTCTACCTTGAACGTGATGAGATCTGTCTTTGGGTTTCCCATGAAAGCCTCGTATTACTTCGTAATATATTATACAAAGTATTACTGGTCAAGGGAGAGACCGGCAAAAGACGCTCCGTTCATCTGAGGAAGGACATCCCAAGGCCCGAGATGCCATGGAATCGTCGATATGCCCTGAATCCCCGCTATACTCTATTTTTTCAGCTTTTTGAGGCCAGAGGCTAAAGAGCGAGCGGGATTTAAGGGCTCCTGGATGAAACAATAAGGCCTATTCTTTGATCAGGCAATCGATGGCGGTGTCGCGGCCGTTCAGATAATCCGAAAGTTTCTGTTCGACGATCATGTTGGGAATCAAAGGTGAGTCCGAGTAGCCTCCGTTGAAATAGCTATTCAGGTTTATGTATTTCGTCGAGTGGCTTACCGATAAACCGGAATTGGGCAGCGTGAAGGCGTTCACGGATCCGAAATGATTGGCGTTCCCGCTTGTCGGCGTTCCCACCCATACGCAGCCGATCTCACGCAGCATCACCGCGTTGATGGTCGCCGAAGAAAATGTCGCTTCGCCGAGCAGGGCGGAGCAAGGTATTCCGGCCTTCACGCTTTGCTCGATAACCGGCATCAAGGGACCGATCACGCCGTCGGAACCGCCCGAATTATTGCGCAGGTCCAGCACGATCTTTTTAATATCGTTCGATTTCAGCGTTTCGGCGATTTCCGACGCCATCTTCTCCATCGGATACTTCTTATCGTTCCTGCATTGATTGTATTGAATATAGAGCGTGGAAGGATCGATTTTTTCCCAAAAATACAAAGCCTTCCGGTTGTAGTCTGTCGCCGGCCGCTGGATGATCTCCGCGGGAAGCAATCGGCAGATGGGCAAATCTTCCGTAGCCGCCCGCATGACAGGCAATGCCACGACCACTCTATCTGAACTCGCGAACGATTGAAGTTCGAGGGGAATACTGTTCTCGCTGCCCGATAGTATCCCGCAGTACTTCAGGATATCGATTTCAGAGACATACTGCCTGAACTGTCGCCTTAATCGTATAGTATTGTCATGGCTGAAAAGTGGAGCCATTTTTTCGCATACTTGATCGACCGGAATCCCCGCCAAGGAAATCACCTGCCATCCAAGATATGATTCTTTGCCCTTCGGAAGAATCGTCGCCGTCCAGCCTTCCTCGAAATGCGCGAGGGCGAAGGGGATTATGTCCGAATCCTTGGCGAGAATCTTTCCGATATTCAGCGACGTATGCGAATCGCGCGCCAGGGCGACAAGTGTCTGCAGATCCAAACCGAATTCGACGTCGCTTATCGCATCCTCGCGGATCGATCGCAGAATTTCATCCGTCCTGCGATCGAAAGCATCTTTGCCTGCCCTTCCAAAAAGGTCTGGATGAACGGTTCGCAATGTCTCATACAAAAAAGTCAGATCGGCCGATCTCTTTTGGACTCTGTCGGATTGCTGCTTCTCGACCGCGCTTTCCTCTTCAATCTGGTCGTTCGCGTAGAGCGCCGTGCCGTTGACGCATGCGCCGATCAACACTAAGAACGCGATTTTTTTGATATTCATTGTCTTTCCCGAAATGATCGATGATCGTAGAATTATACCGCGATGATGTCAACGGCGGACTACCTTAGCAGGTTCAGCAGGGTCGCGGCGATCTCGGCGAAGCCCGCCCCGCATTCCCTTGTCGCGACGAAGGCGGGCAAGGATCGCATCAGTTCCCTGTATCGGCTAACGTTGGCAACGCCGCAGGCCATGGGAAAATGGGCGAACATGGGCTCGTCGTTGGGCGAATCGCCGACGAAGACGACGCTCGTCCGGTCCCGCGCATCGTCGTAGCCGAAGCGCGCGGTCAAGTAGCGGATCGCCATGGACAACTTGTCGTAATCGCCCATCCAGGCGTTGACGTGGATGGAGCTGACCTTGGCCTTCGCGCCTTCCTCGTCGCATATCGCCTTGATTTTCAGCGCGTCGGAGAGGGGAAGGATGGGCTCCTCCTCGGCGAAATCGATGGCTATGTCATAGAGCCGGGCGAATTGGTCGCGGGCGATCCGGCAGCCGGACACCTCGGCCAGGGCACGCTCAAGCACGCGGGACAGGGCAGGGGCGTCGTTCTTCACGGCGCTGGGGTGGGTGATGGCGCGGAGGTGCCGCCCCTCGGCTTCCTCCCAGAACACGAAGGCGCCATTCTCACCCACGACGCCGTCCACCGGCCATTCGCGCGCGATGAGATCGCACCAGCCGGCCGGCCGGCCGGTGATCGGCACGACGATGAGGCCGACTTCCTTGAGCTTCCAGAGGGCCGAGTAGCTTTCGGTCGGCAGCTTGCCTTCGGTGGTGAGGGTGTCGTCGATGTCCATGAGCACATAACGGACGGCGCGCGCCTGGGCGGCCGTCATTTCGTGGAGCGGTTGCATGGGTGCGAGGATATCACAGGTCATGGGGTTCCTTCCAATGCCTCGGCGGCCTCGGCGCGCGATACGGGGCCGAGGGCCTCGTAGGTGGCGACGTAGCGCTTGAGGAGCTTTTTATAGAGGGCGTGCCTTCCCGCGTCGGGAAGTATGGTGCTGGCCGTGCCGGACATTGCGGCTGCCGCTTCCTGGAGGGTGGGGTAGAGCCCCGCGCCCAGGGCCGCGAGCATAGCCGAGCCCAGGAGGACCGATTCGGGTTCCCTGGGAAGGGCGATGGGCTTGCCCGTCACGTCCGCGTGGATGTGCATCCAGAGCGCGCTCCGCGAGGGGCCGCCGCAGACGCGGATCCCCTCGATGGACACACCGGCCGCCTCCATTCTTTCGAGGATGAGGGCGGCGCCGAAGGCGACACTTTCCATGATAGCCCGGTAGAGATGCTCGGGCCGGTGGAGGAGGGTGAGTCCGCGGATGGCGCCGCGCGAGGCCGAGTCCACCCAGGGACAGCGCGATCCCTGCCAATGTTCCTGGACGATGAGCCCCTCCGAGCCGGGAGGTATGCGCTCGGCGAGCTGGTCGAGGTAGGCGAGAGGCTTTACGCCGGCCGCTTCGGCCGCCGTGGTCACTTTCTGGCCGATAAACCCTTCGGTGAACCAGCGCAGCACAGAGCCCGACGAGGCGAGGCCGCCCTCGAGGAGGTCGCTTCCGGGATAGAGGGCGTCCGGGAAGCTGCCGAAAAGGCCGCGGACGGTGGTCGGGGCGCGGACGTGGGCGGTTATCACGTGCGAGGAGCCGGTGATCATGGCCACTTGGCCCGGCTCGAGGGCGTTGAGCCCGATCACGCCGACGAAGGCGTCGCCGCCGCCCGCCACCACGGGGATTCCCTGGGGCAGGCCCGCGAGCGCGGAAGCTTCGGCGGAGAGGCCGCCGATGACCTCGCCGGGCCTGACGACGCGTTCGGGGAGCCTCTCGACCAGGCCCCCGATGCCGGCGGTTTCGTAGAGGCCGCGCGGGGCGCCGCCGTTCCGGGCATCGTAGAAGCCTCGCATCGTGGCGGTATTCAAATTGAGCGTGCGCTCGCCGCTCAGCTTCCAGGCGAGCCAGTCGGCGCAACAGAAGATGGTCGAGGCGCGCTTCCAGGTTTCTGGCTCGCGGCGCTTGAGCCAGAGCGCCTTGCAGGGAAACCACTCGGCGGAAGGGTTCCCGCCGCCGGCGCGGATAAGGACGGGGTCTCCGGCGGCGCCGATCAGAGCGGCTTCCTCCGCCGCGCGCACGTCGGACCAGAGTATGGCCGGCCGCAAGCACGCGCCCGCGCCGTCGAGGCAGACAACCGTGCTGGTCGTGCCATCGGCGCAAACGCCTCGTATGTCGCCAGCCCGGCGACCCGATGATTCGATCGCCGCGCGCGCGGCGGCCCAGAGGGCGGCCTCCCATTCGGCGGGATCCTGCTCGGCTCGTCCGGGGGCTGGATACGCGGTACGCAGCGAAGCCCGACCCAGGCCCCTGATCGTTCCGGAGGCGTCGACCACCGCCGCGCGCAGGCCCTCGGTCCCCGCGTCGATGGCCAGGACGACGTCGTCGTTGTGGCGAGGCATGGATTTCAGCCGGCTTGGGGCTTCGGGTCGGCGTCGGCGATCAGGACCCTGATGCCCAGGCGCTTGAACTCGGCGACATTGACCGGGTCCATGGCGCTGTCGGTCACGATCGTGTTGACAGCAGAAATTGGCGCGGTTTGAAAATTCGCCACCCGCCCCAGCTTGGAGGAGTCGGCGACGAGAATCACCTCTCCGTGCGTTCGCTTGACCATCAGCCGGTTCACCCAGGATTCCGCCTGGGTCGGATTGGTGAGGCCGTAGCGGATGCTGAAGCCGTCGACGCCGACCACCGCCTTGTTCGCGATGATTTCCTTGATCGAGCGGACGGTCGATTCTCCCACCAGCGTCAGGGATTCTTGCC
Source organism: Rectinemataceae bacterium (assembly GCA_035560555.1). Taxonomy (GTDB): domain Bacteria; phylum Spirochaetota; class Spirochaetia; order Treponematales; family Rectinemataceae; genus UBA11090. Next base: position 1,866 of record DATMZF010000071.1, on the reverse strand, counting down.
TGAGCTCGCCGCCCGTGAGGTAGACCTCGAGCTTGGACGAGCGGATATGGATCGGGGCGAGCGGATTGTTCGTGACGATCTTGGCGTCGATATCGAGCTGCTCGAGAAACTGTATCGTCGTCGAGCCCGAGTTGACGAAGACGGTGTCGCCGCGATTGATCAGGCTCGCGGCGAGCTTGCCGATCGCCGCCTTCTCGCCTTGGTGGAGGGCGCTCTTCTGCGCGTAGAGCGGCTCCAGGCCGATATGGGCGTTGCAGATCGCGTGACCATGCGCCCGTTCGAGGAGCCCTTTGCGCTCGAGCACCTTGAGATCCCGGCGGATCGTCATTTCGGTGACGCCGAACTCCTCGGCGAGATCGGCGACTTTCACGACGCCTTTTTGCTGGGCTAGCGCGTAGATCGCCGCTTGGCGGGCGGCCGGCATCTGGGTGTAGTCGGTTCGGCTCATGTTGCCTTCTTTTTTCATGGCGATTTTCGTCAGGATTCGTAGGCCGAGAACCAGGGCTCGGCGAAGACCGCCTCGGCCGCTTCGTCGAGTATCCCCAGCTCGGAGACGAGATCGAGGACAGTATAACGGTTGCGGATGAGCGAAGCAATCTTCAGGCTGTCGACGCAGGCCGCGCGGCTCAGGCCGATATCGGCGGGCTCGGTCGGGCAGCCCCCCGCGGCGAGATCGGCCTTGAGCGCCGCGAATGGCGGGATCTGCGCCGCGTAGCGACGGGCGAGAACAGGCCACGCCTTGTGGGCGAGGGCCGCGCGCTCCGTCGTCACCCTGGGCTCCGGCGTCTTTTTCGCGATCATGGCGAGTGTCTGATCGAGGTAGGGCGAGCCGGAGAGCAGCGTTTCAGCGCGCCGCGCCCGAGCCAGGCTCAAGGAAGCCTTGGGCGCGAAGCTCCTCCCCTCAAGGAGCCGACGCAGGGAGCCTTCTTCCCCGAAGAGCTCCTCGGCGAGGGCCGTCGAGATGAGGGAACCGAGCGCCACCTTGAAGCCATGGGAGATGGGCTTGCCGTCCTTGGCGAGATGGGACATTTCCCAGGTATGGGCTAGGAGATGCTCGGCGCCGGAGGCGGGGCGCGAATCCTTGTAGCGCTGCATCGCCAGCCCCGAGGCGATGAGTCCCTGGTAGAGGCCAGCGATCGCGTCCGAGTCCCTCGCCCTGACGGCCGCGCCGTTCCCAAGCAGGCGCCTGGCGACGGGCTGCACGATCTCCCATGTGCCCGGGTCGATCGGCTCGATGCCGAGTTCGTCGGCGAGGATCCAGTCGGCGCCGCCCGGCAGCTTGGCGAGGAGGTCGGCGAAGCCAGCCGATATGAGGGGAAGGGGCGCCTCGCGCAGAATGTCCTCGTCCGAGACGACGCAGAGCGGCGCCGGGCATTCCAGGGTGAGCTTGAATCCGCGCACCGTGATCGCGGCGCCGCAGGAGGTGAACCCGTCCACCGAGGGGGCGGTCGGCACGCAAACGTAGCGGGTGCCCTGTTCAAAAGAGGCGCGCTTGACCACGTCGTTGATCGTGCCCGAGCCGACGGCGATGGGCACGAAGCCCTCATTGGCCTTGAGCGCCGCCGCGATCTCCGCGACGAGTCCGTCTGAGGCGTAGGGCGCCGGGGATCCCGGCAATATATGGAAGACGGTATCGGGCTTTTCCCGTAAGAAGGCGGAGAAACGGCTCGATACGGCCTTCCAGACGGTCTCATCGGTGACGATCAGGCCGCGCGTATCCTCGCCCAACGCGTCGCGGCCGAAGGTCTTGTTGACTATTTCCGCGAGCGAATCCAGCGCGCCCGCTTGGCAGAGATTGATGATCGTTCCTTCGTTTTCATGCTTTATCATGTTCGTTGTGTCCCTTTGTGATCGGAAGAATACAAA
>DATMZF010000070.1:0-25661 GCA_035560555.1 Rectinemataceae bacterium | reverse complement strand
GTAGCGCTCGTTGGAATACGCTATCTCGGCACCCTTCATCGCGGCCGAAGCGTCCTTGTACTCCGTCGGATAGTCGGCCTTGATGTCATTGCTCTCGGCCCAAGCCATCCGCGTCCTGGCGTTGGCCATGGCGGGGTCGGCAGCGGCTTTCGCGTCTTTCAGCGCCTTGGCTTCGGCGTCGGCGATCTTCTGCAGTTCGCTGTCGATATACGTATCGGACATTCCCGCATAGTTGACCGCCTCGTTGGCGTTGACGGTGGAGTCGGCGAAAAGCTTTTCCTCCGCCTGGGCCTTGGCGTTCTCGAGATAGGTCTTGGCCTCCGCCAGGTAAACGTTGTTTTCGATTCCCGATTCATCGGATTTCTGCTCGCTGGCCTGAACGGCCGCTTCCGCGGAAGCGATCGCTTCCTCATTCGCGGACTGCAGGACCATCGCCGCGTCAAAAGCGCCGCCGAAAGCTTCGGCCGCGTCGCCAAACCAGAGGAAAGCGCTTTCATAGTTGCCCTTCCCCTGATTGGCGAGGGCTTCGTCGAGGATGTCGCTAGCCGAGGAATACTGTTCGGGAGCGTTAAGGTCGGCCTTTATCGAGAGGGCTTTTTCCTTGGCCAGGAGGGCGTTGTCCTTTCCCTCGAAGGATTTGTACTCCGCGCCGGTGGCGGCCACGAACTCGAAGTATCCGTTGGCTTCCCTGAGCGCCTCGGCGCCGGCTTTCAGATCCTCGAGCGAGCCTGAGACCCAGAGTCCCTCTTCGGCGTTGTACTTCTGTTCTCCCATCTGGAAGTTGCTGTCGGCGTATTTGGCGTAGCCGTTGGCGAAAATCTTTTCGCGGATTTTGTTGGCCTTGGCCTTTTCGGCCGCCACGTCGAATCCTGCGGCCGCCTGCTGGTAAGCGGGGATGGCCATCGAGTATTCTTTGTTTTCGGCGAGGGCGTTGGCGTCGCCAAAGAGCTCCTCAGAACCCTGGAACCGATCGCCGGCCAGCTCTGGGGCTTCAACGCTCATGGCCGCGAACTTCATGTCGGTGGCCTTGTCGCTTTCTTCCTCGACGCGGAGCGGCATCCCTTCCGCGATCAGGGCTTCCCATGACGCGATGGATTTTTCCAGCCGCGCCTTGATGGGGAAAGCTTTTACGCCATCGAAGCTCACTTCATCCATTATGGAATCGTAAGCGGTCTTGATGGCCGAGAAATCGTCATCGACGACCTTGAACTCATCCGGACGCACCCTTGGGATATCGTACTGGGCTGCTTCCATCTTGAGGGAATTGGCTTGTCCAAAAAGATTCCTGAGCTCGATTTCGGAGACTGAAGGCTGGACGACAGTGGTCGATACGACGGCGATGGTCGTCGTGGTTGTAGCTGGTACAACTTCCGGAATTGGCGCCTGCACCGTCGTCGTCGTGACTTCGGGAACCGGCTCCGGTTTGACGTCCGGCTGCTTTGTCGCACATGACGCCAATACCATGATAAGTATCGCCATCAAAACGACAAGAGGCTTTTTGCCTTTATGCATAGGTGTCCTCCTGCTATATTATTATTCTCGGTTCATGATAAACCGTAAAGCGCCCATCGTCCACCGGTATTTATCGAAATATAAAGTCTCTTCGCCATATAATATCGATATGCCTCGCATAGAAGGGCAATGGATGTCTTCCATCCTTCCGATAATTATATCACGAAAACCGGGGGCGAACAGTGTTGGCGAACTATTTTACTCAGGAAGGGGCCTCCCTCGAAACCGGCCTTTGAAGCTAAAAATGGAGTGTCGCATGAACAAAGCACTATCCCGGTGGATGCCACGAAAGCTTCTGATTCCGGGCTTGATCGTCCTATTGGCCGGATCGTCGCTGGCAATCATGCGCCAAAGGGTCGACTTCGGCTCCGGACTGGGGAAAAGGGGCGGCTTCGTCGATTTGTTCGTTTCTTCGGAACAGGGAATTTCCCTCATTCTGCATGAATCGGGAAAGGACGCGTGGGGCTTTTTCGAATGGCCCTCAAAGGGAAGTTATGGCTTTTTCAACGGAAGCAGGAAGGAAGACGGGGAAATCCGCGCCAATGTCCAGTCGGCGGGACCGTCGATGGTATTAACCGTGTTCCCGGGCTCCCCGGCGCGCGCAGGGGAGTCCGGGCCGGCGCGAAACCTGCGACTGCGCCTCGAAGGAGAGGGAGAGCCTTCCGGCGACTTCGCGCTGAAACGCCAGAAAATGCCGGACATAGTCCTGGAAGTCCGCGAGGGCAGGCTGGATGGCGCGACCCGGATCCTGTCCCCCCTTCTCCATCTCTTCGAACGACTTTCGGTGGAAGATGGTCTCCAAAACGGGAACCTGTCTTTTTTCTATGTCGCCGCGCTGGGCGCGGGGACCGGACTTCTGGGAGAATTCCTGGACACGCGGCTGCGAAGGGGGCTGAATCCCGACGACTATTCCAGAAATCACTGGAAGGCTTTCATCGACGGCCGCAAGGCCGTTTCGGATATCCTCAGATGGCCTTCGGTCCTCGTCGAACGCCAGTATTTCGTCTCAGCCTATCCTTCGGTCTATTCCTTCGCCACCGAACGCTACGTCTTCGAGGGCGGGGCACATGGCAATACGACGCTGCTCATCGAAATGATCGACGCGAAAAGCGGGCGGACTCTGCAACCGGATGATATCTTCGTGGATGGATGGAAGGAGCCTGTCGCCGAAAAGCTGAGGAAGGAAGCCCTACGGCTGCTTTCAGGCGCGGACGGAAAAGCCCCAGCGTCTGGGAGTCTCGTCGATCGCGGATTTTTCGAGGAGCGGATTCCGCCTTCGACCAACGTTTTCCTCTGCGAGAGCGGCGTGGGATTCCATTACGACCGTTATCAGCTGGCCCCCTATTCTTTTGGGGATTTTACCTTCGTCCTTCGATGGAAGGAACTCGGGGGCTTGCTGAAAGCTTCCTGGCTTGAGGGAAAGTTGCCCTAAGCCAGGAACATCACCTATCCGGAACCAGCCTTATTCAGGCCTTTCTGATCTTTATCTTCCAGGTTTTTTCGCCCGCTTCGATGGAAGCGGTTTCATCGCCCGGGGAATCGATCCATTCGATGCTCTCCGCCAGGGTTTCGTTCGCGACGAGGCCGCGGAACTGCCCGAGGGCTTCCTTGAGTTCCCCCTCGCCGCCAAGGCTTATGGCGATGCGGTCCGTGACTTCGAAGCCGGACTCCTTGCGCAAATTCTGAACGCCGCGGATGAGGTCCCTGACATAACCTTCGCGGAGGAGGTCGGGTGTCACGATAGTGTCGAGGGCGAGTGTGAGCGTGCCTTCGTTCAGCACCTTTAATCCCGCCTTTTCATTGCGCCGCACGTCGACCATTTCCTGGTTCAGGCTCACGGTCCGCCCGGGGATGGTTATCTCCACCGTTTCGCCGGCGAGAAGGGCCGCGATCCGCGAGGGCGCGAGCTTTTCGATCTCGGCGGCGGCAGCCTTCATGTCCTTGCCCAGGACCTTGCCCAGGACGCGGAAATTCGCCTTGGCCGAATACTCGACGAGTTCCTCTTCGTTGCGCCGGAATATGACGGCCTTGACGTTCAGCTCCTCTCTCAGGATGTCTTCCATGGCGGCGAGCACTTCGTGTTCCTCCGCTACCTTGGTTACGAGCTGGACGGAGGCGAGGGGCTGGCGCGTCTTGAGGTCGTTGACGACGCGGAGGGCGTGGCCCATCGAGACGGCGTGCCGGACCGAGTCCATGTCGCGCTCCAGATCGACGTTCCTGAAACGGGCGTCGTATTCGGGCCAGTCGCAGAGGTGGATGGATTCCGGATCCGAAGGCTTCTTGAGGTTCTGGTAGATGGATTCCGTTATGAAAGGCATGAAGGGCGCCGCCACCAGGATGAGGCGTCGAAGCACCCTGTTCAAGGTATCGTAAGCCTGGGCCTTGTCGCTGTCGTTCTCGGATTTCCAGAACCGGCGTCTCGAACGCCTTATGTACCAGTTGTTGAGACTGTCGATGAAATCGATGATCGGCTCGATGGAGGGCTGCATTTCGTAGGCTTCGAGGCCGGCGGAAACGCGTTCGACCATGCGCTCGCACACGGAAAGAATCCACTTGTCGAGGATATTGCTCACCGCGGAAGGATCGGGATCCCCCGCCGTGACGCCGTCTATGTTCGCGTAGGTGACGAAGAAACCGTAAGCGTTCCACAGGGGGATGATGATGCTTTTGAGCACATCCTTCACCCCTTCGTCGGAATAGCGCAGGTCCTCGGCGCGGGTGACGGCGCTGTTCATGAGGAAGAGCCTCAGGGCGTCGGCGCCGAATTTGTTCACGACTTCCATGGGGTCGGTGTAGTTGCGCTGGGACTTGGACATTTTCTTGCCGTCTTCGGCGAGGACGAGGCCCGAGCAGATGCAGGCGTCGTAAGCCTGGCTGTCGAAGAGGGCCGCCGCCAGGACGGTGAGGGAATAGAACCAGCCCCTGGTCTGGTCCAGTCCTTCGTTGATGAAGTCGGCCGGGAAATGTTCCCCGAAAGTCGCCTCATTCTCGAAGGGGTAGTGGACCTGCGCGTAGGGCATGGCTCCCGACTCGAACCAGCAGTCGAGGACCTCGGGGATTCGGCGCATCGTTTCGCCGCATTCGCAGGGGAAGGTCACGTCGTCCACGAAATGCTTGTGCAGGTCGGTGAGTTTTACGCCCGAGCGCTTTTCCAGATCGGCCTTGGAGCCTACGCAGACGGTTTTGCCGCAGGTCTCGCATCTCCAGATGGGGAGGGGGTTGCCCCAGTAGCGGTTGCGGCTGATGGCCCAGTCGCGCGCGCCCTCGAGCCACTTGCCGAAGCGTCCGTCGCGGATGTGGGCCGGAACCCAGGTGACTTCCTTGTTGCGCGCCACCATCACGGGCTTGATCGGATCGATCTTCACGAACCACGAGCCTACGGCGCGGTAGATGAGAGGGCTCTGGCAGCGCCAGCAGTGAGGGTAGGCGTGGAGGATCTGTTCGCGCTTGACGAGTTTGCCCTCGGCCTTGAGGCGCTCGAGGATGGGCTTGTCGGCGTCTTTGACGAACATGCCCTTGTAGTCCGAGACTTCTTCGGTGAAGCGGCATTCGGCGTCCACCGGGCAGACGACGGGGATGCCCGTGCCTTTGAGCACCTGGTAGTCGTCCTCGCCGAAGCCGGGAGCCGTGTGGACGATGCCAGTGCCGTCTTCCGTGGTCACATAGCCGCCGAGCACGGTGACGAAGGCGCCCTGATCGTGGAGATCGGCGAAATAGGGGAAGAGCGGCTCGTAGCGGATGCCGGCGAGCTCTGAGCCCTTCTTTTTCCACGCCACGTTCAGGGATTTCGGATCCTTGTAGTAGGAGGCGAGGCGGGATTCGGCCAGGATATAGCGTTCTTCGCCGTCGACCACGCAGACATAGTCGATGTCCGGACCGAGGGCGAGGGCTAGGTTGGAGGGAAGGGTCCAGGGCGTCGTGGTCCAGGCGACGAGATAGGTTTTTCCGTCGGCGAGACCGGCGAGGGATTCGGGAGCCTTCGTCACCTTGAAGCGGATGGTTATGGCGGGGTCGTGGACGTCCTTGTAGCCGCCGAGGGAGAGTTCGTGCGTCGAGAGGACGGTGGAACAGCGGGGGCAGTAGGGAAGGATATAGTGGCCTTCATAGATGAGGCCCTTGTCCCAAAGGCGCTTCATGATCCACCAGATGGATTCCATATAGTCGGGATCCATCGTCTTGTAGTCGTTGTCGAAGTCCACCCAGCGCCCCAGGCGAGTGATGATGGTTCTCCAATCCTTCACGTAACGGAGGACGGAGGAGCGGCAGGCTTCGTTGAATTTGGCGACGCCGAATTTCTCGATGTCGGTCTTGGAGTTGAGGCCGAGGGCCTTCTCGATGAGGTTCTCGACGGGCAAGCCGTGGCAGTCCCAGCCGAAGCGGCGGTCCACGTGGAAGCCCTTCATGGTTTTGTAGCGGGGGATGATATCCTTGATGGTGCCGGGCACGAAGTGTCCGAAATGCGGAAGCCCCGTGGCGAAGGGAGGGCCGTCATAGAACGTGTATTCCGGGCTCTTCTCCCGCTGTGAGACGGATTTCTTGAAAGTGCCGCGCTCTTCCCAGAAACGGACTACTTCTTCCTCGAGCTGGGGAAAGCTGACCTTGGGGTCCACATTTTTGTACACGATAACCCTCCTGGATACCTTTTAAGTATGCCATAAAAGGGTCCCGCTGTTCCAGTATTGCGGATCAGAAGCTCGTCCGCGCCGAGAGCGCGAGTTTTCCGCTCCAGGCTTGCAGGCTTGAGCGGCTCGCGGTAGCGGTGATGGCGAGGCTCAAGCCGGCGATATCGCTGGCCGCGAGGGACGCGGCGACGGTGAGCGCGCCCGATTCTGGATAGTAGAGGAGGGGCGCGGAGATGGATATCCATTCGTCGATAGGCAGGCCCGCCAGGGCGAAGAAGCTGTGCGCGGCCGCGGCTTGGGGCGAGTAGAGGTATTCGGCGAGGAGGCTGGCGTCCCCGATCCGGGCCTGGCCGCCTCCGAGGAGCGAATACGCGATGGCTTTACTGCCGTCCAGGGCCGCCGCGATGGAGGCTTCGCCGTAGGGCGAGACGAAGGGAAGGTCGAAGGTAACCTCCAGCGCTCCAAGGAGGCTGGCCGGCGACCTTCCCGCCGCGCCGCGGGCGCCTGCGGCAAGGGCGAAGGCGAGCGAGTCGAAAGCCGTGGCGTAGGCGCGGGCCGCGATGATGGCGCTTGTCGGGATGGCACCGGATGCGGCGCTGGATGCGGCGCCGGCTAAGGCGTTGGCCGAGGCCGCGTAGGGAGCGTACACGAGGTCGACGCGGCTCGTCGCCCCAGCGAACCATGTGGCGCGGGCAAGGAGGCCGGAGCGTCTGGTGGGGCTGCCTGAGGAATAGTCGAACTCAGCGAAGAAATCGGCCGGGCTGAAGGCTTTTCCGACGCCCCAGTTGGCGATGGTCTTGCCGGCCTCGAAGGAGAAGGGGCCGATGTCCCAGGTCAGGGCGAGCTCGTCGAGGGCGAGGAGGGCGATGCATTCCGGCGCCGCGGCCGTCGCGTCGAAGGCGGGGGCCATCAGGAGGGAGGAGCCCGCCGAGGGCGAAGCCGCGAGGCTGGTCCAGAGGGCGGCCGCTTCGTTGCCATAGAGGATGGAGAAATGGAGGGACGCGCGCAGAGAGGCGGAGGCGCGCCTCGCGTCGAGGGCGAGGCTGAGGCTCGTGGCGGCGCCGCCGGAAAAGGAGGCGGCGCCGGAAAGCGCAGTCGCGACCGAGGCTGTCTGCTGGACCTGTCCCGAGATCGTCGCTTCGCCTGCTGGGTTGGCGCCGCTCGCGTCCGCGGCGGCTTGGGCTTCCGCGCGGGGAGCCGCGCCTAAGGCTGCGAGCGCGACGAGGAGGATGGCGGCGCGGCGCGGCCAATCGGCGCGGCTAAGCGCGGCGCGGCGCGGTACGGAGCAGTCCCGAGATATAAGGCGCGTGGCCGCGCCGCGCATGCCGGAAGCCCTCCTCATTTCGTCAGCGCCTGGAGGCTGAACCGCGCCTCGTCCACCGGCGCGTCGAGCTTCAGGGAAGTCATCGACATCACCGTCCGCGATTCCTTCTTGAGCGCGTCGGAGAATTCGACCACCGAGGGAAAGTACCGGGAACCTAGTTTCGCGTAGTCCAGGGTTCGGGAAATCTTGAGGAGCATGCCGCTTCTGGCGTAGAGCTCGGACCTGGCGACGATGAAGCGCTCGGCGTCGATCCAGATTTTCCGCTTCGCGTAGGCTACATCCTTGCCCTTGGCGACGAGAGAGAGGACGAAGCATTCCCGGCCGTCGATGGCTTCATTCCCGACCACTTCGGCGTCGTACAGCGCCTTGAGGTCGTCGGGTTCCATCGCGTCTTCGTAGGAAAAATCGGAACCCATCATGCCCTGGCGGAGGAGAGCGCCCGATATCTTCACCGTGTCGCGCTCGGAGGGAAAATACATCCAGAGGTTCTTGTCCAGCTTGAGCATCCTGACGCCCCTGTCCTCGGGGTTCGTGAATTCGATAAAGGCCTTCTTGCTCCCGGCCGCCCATGCCCTCATGGTTTTCACCTTCGTCCGCGCCCCCGAGACGATCTCCATCTTCCCTTCATAGTAGATGGTCGAATAGAGCTGGTTCGCGTCGACCCTGGCGAGGATCTCGGAGGCGCCGAGAGCTTGGGCGCTCGCCGTCGCTGAGCCTGCCGTGTTGACGGCGCCCGATGCCTGGGCACCCGCCGTCGCCGCGGCCGAAGCGCAGAAAAAGAATGTGGCAAAAAGCGAAATTATCGCGCGCGAAATAGATTTCATCGTCGTTTCTCCCAGCGCCAAGGCGCTACACTGACCTGATGGCTTCCACCGGCGCCATCTTCGCCGCCTTCCTCGAGGGAAGGTAGGAAATCGCCGCCGAGACGAAGGTTCCCATGAAGACGCCCATGAAAATGGTTCCCGGCGTGACCGACGGGTAGATGACGTTGTCGAGAGGCCAGGAGAATCCCGCCATGGCGCTCGTCATGTCGAAGCCCTTGCGCGCCATGAGCGCGATGGTCCCGACGCCGATCGCCGTCCCCGCGAGCGAGCCCATGAGCCCCAGCATCGTGCCTTCGGTCAGGAAGAGACCGAGGATTTTTCCCCTCGGCATGCCCATCGACATCAGGATGCCGATCTCCCGTCGGCGCTCCAGGATCACCATGGTCATCACGTTGGCGATGATGAAGGAACCTAAAAGGGCGACGAAGAGGAAGACCCAATAGTAGACGACGCTCATCAGCTGGATCATTTTCGGGTATTCGCCGATGGCGGTCCAGGGCAGGACCGAGAGCGAGGTCAGCCCGTTTGCTTCTACAATGCCGCGCACGAGCTTCTCCGTCGCCGCGACCTCCCTCATCCCCGAAAAGGTGACTGAAATCTGCTGCGCCCCGTTCTCCATGCCGAGGAGAATCCTGGCGTCGGCCAGGCTCATCTGGAACACGATGCCGTCGAGGGAGTTGACCCCCGTCTTGAAGAGGCCGGAAATTTTCAGCTTCCTGAATCCGAGGCCGCCGTCGGCCTTCTGCGTCACCACCTTGAGCGTATCGCCGACCTTGAGCCCCAGGTCGGCCGCGAGGGCCTCACCCAGGATCGTCTCGCCGATGGGACCCATGTAGGCGCCGCCCGGCAGTATCCGCGTGTCGAGCATGAGGAGCCCGCGCTCCACGGTTGGATCGCCCGCGATGGTCAGCGCTTCCTTGTTTCCGCTCTCGGAGGAGAGAAGGACGCCGAAACGAATTCTTTCGGCCACGACGGCGCCCGGGTCCCGCGGGGCTATGGCCGCCCTTATGGACTCGGCGAGCGCGGCTGAGTTTTCGATATACTCGTCGACGGGCTGGAATCTCGCGCGCTCCCTGAAGCCTTTCGTCGCTATGTTGATGTGCCCGGTCTCGTTTTTAATGTAGTTCCTGACCATGGAATCGAGGAATCCGTTGGTGAAGCCCTGGAGGACGATGACCATGAGGATGGAGAGGAAGACCGAAGTGGCCGCGAGCGCGCTCCTGCGCTTGTTCCTGAGGAGGTTCCTCGCCGCGAAGGGAATGATTTTCATGCGCCGCCTCCTTTAGACGAAATGCAGGGCATCGGTGACCTCGAGCTTGCCCGCCTTCTTGGCGGGAATCCGAGCCGAAATCCAGGAAGCGACCACGCCGAAAGCGAAGCCTTGGATAATGGTGGCCGGATGCCATTCGCCGCGCATCACTCCTCCCATTGGGATCGAGCCAAGGTCGAGCCCCGCGAACATCTTGTCCAGGGGAATCCCCCAGCGTATGGACCACCATGTCAGGACGCAGCCCAGAAGAACGCCGCCCAAGCTGCCGATGACGCCTATCATCATGCCTTCGAGGGAGAAGAGCCGCCTGATCTGGCCGGGCAGCATGCCGTAGGCTCGCAGGACGCCGATCTCCTTTATGCGCGAATAGACGCTCATCAGGACGGTGTTGACGATGCCGACGCCGGCGATGAGGAGGACGACGAGGATGATCAGCGAGGAATACTTGGCCTTCATGTTCCTCATGGCCATGTAATCCTTGGCCGCCTCGGCGATGGGACGCGCGGCGAGGCCGGGGAAGGCGCCCCTGACGGTAAAGGCCGCCTTCTCGGAATCGCCCAGCTCCCGATCGAGGGTGGCGGACTTGGGCAGGGAAAGGTTGATCATGGTCACGGGCAAATCCTCGCCCAATAGCGCCTTGGCCGCGCCGTAGCTCACGAAGACGCCGCTCTGGGACACTTCCTGCGCGGGCACGTCGAGAAGGCCCGCGATCCGGAACTCGTCGGCGTTCAGCGCCTCGTCGACACCGCGGGCCGAAAGAACGAGCCAGTCGCCCACGCCCAGACCCAGGTCCTTCGCGAGTCCTTGGCCGACGAGAATCTCGTTGTCGGCCGCGTCGGGATTCAGCCAGACTCCGGCGGCGAGATGTTCCGAGAGCTTGAAAACCTTCCTGTCGCGGACCGGGTCCATGGCCGTGCCCATCGCGGGCAGGCTGTCGACGCGGTTGGACGCGTATGCCATGAAGGCTGTCCGCGGCGTCGACGCGACCGCCTCGGGAAGCAATTCGTCGATTCGTCCGATCACCGCATCGGGCGAGGGTATTCCGTATTTCAGGGGGAAGGCGCGGCTGTCCTTCATGTATTCCGCCGTCGTCACCTGCATCGAGGACTCGGTATAGTCGACCATCGAATCGATGGTCATGCGGTCCATCCCCGCCAGGATCGAGTCGAAGAAGATGAACATTCCGATGCCGGCGGTGAGGACGAGGGAGGTGATGAGCGTGCGTTTCCCATGCCTTAGCACATTCCTGAAGGCGATGGAGATCAGTACCCGCGTCATAGCGCCCTCCTCTCGTCCTTCGTTATCATTCCGTCGTGAAGCTGGACGACCCGCAGGGCCTCGTCCATGATCATCTTGTCGTGGGTGGAGAAAATGAAGGTTGTATGGAGGCTCTTGTTGATCGACTTCATGAGGCGGACGATTTCGTCGGCCGTGCGCGAGTCGAGGTTGGCCGTCGGCTCATCCGCGAGGACGACGACCGGGTCCTTGACCAGGGCCCTGGCGATGGCGACGCGCTGTTCCTGCCCGCCCGAAAGCTCGCGCGGAAACCTGTCGGCCTTGTCGGCGATCCCGACGGCGTCGAGGATCTCGAGTGCTTTCCTGCGCATTTCCCGCTTCTGGAGCTTGCCCGCTATGCTCAAGGGGATCTCGACATTTTCGGCGACGGTGAGGACAGGGATGAGGTTGTAGGATTGGAAGATGAAGGAGACATGTTCCCTCCGGTAGGCTGACAGCTCCTTCTCGCCGAGCATCCTGAGCTCCTGCCCCCTGTACTTCATCGTTCCCGCCGTCGGTTTGTCCAGGCAGCCGATGATGTTGAGAAGGGTGGTCTTGCCCGAGCCCGAGGGACCGACGATGGCGCAGAATTCCTCCTTGTCGAATTCCAGATCTATTCCTCCGAGCGCGGCGACTTCGATATCGCCCTTCCTGTAGATTTTCGTGATTCCCGACAACGATAGAATGCCCATCCTGTCCTCCCTATTTTCTGCCGTCGCGCAACAGCGCCAGCGTCGATTCCATTTCATTGAGATAACGTTCGAGCGCCATTTCGCCGATCGGCGTCAGACTCGCGCCCGTATAAGGCTTTTTCCCGACAAAGGTTTTCCTGAGCAGGATGTAACCCGCGTCTTCCAGCGTGCCGAGCTGCACGGAGAGGTTTCCCGCCGTCATGGCCAGGTCCTTCTTCATGTCGGTGAAGCCCACTTCAGCCTCCTGCGAGGAGGCGAGATAGACGAGAATCCTGAGACGCGCCCGCTCGTGGATCACCTTGTCGAATTCGGGCGGCGCGCTTCTTTCTCCATCCTTCATCGGCGTTTGCCTTTCTCGCGCGCCGAAGCCGCCGCCAGCCCCGCGAAACCGAAGACGACGAAGACCGCCGCCGTCACGATGGCCGTCCAGAGCAGGGGGTCGGACTCCACAAAAAAGAGGGCGACGATGCCTGCCGCCATGGCTACCCAGCCCAGGACGCGGTATTCGGCCAGGTCGATCAGAAGATCGAAGGCGTGGGAAGCGAGACCCGTGTAGATGGCGGTGATGGGGGCGATGTACCAGGGATGGCCGATCCATACGAGGAAAAAGGCTCCGGCAATCATCACGATGGCCGAACTCGCGATCAAGGTGGAGGCTTTGCCGCCGTAGATCGCCGTCATAAGGGCGTAGAAACTTCGCCCTCCTTGCCGCGCGGCCAGCCTCGACGTGATGATGACCTTGCCCGCTCCGCCTATGATGAAGACGGCTATGAGGAATACCCAGCTCCAGGGGCCCAGCCCGCCGCCTTCGGGATTGCGTTCGGCCGCCCTCGCCACAAAACAGAAGACTACCGATATGACGCCGAGGATGAGGGAGAGGGCGGGGTAGAGGCGGGAGGAGGCGACCGCCCTCAGAAGGGGATTGCTCGCTCTCACCGCCGACCTCAGATCGCTGAGCGTGCGCTCCAGTTCTTCGATGGAGACCGATTCGCGCGAGTTTTTTTTGATAGGGACGTTCATGGTACCCTCCTTTCTCTTTTCTTATAAACTAGTTTATGTTATAAACCATATACTAATTCTTGTTTCCAACTTTGTCAAGCTTTAGGCCACCAAAACGCCGACGCGGGATGAGATTATCGTCGGGAACGGAATCTGGGCTTAGGGAGTTCGAGAAAAGATAATGAACGGGGCGGAAGGCCGCTGGATGCGATACCGGCGGCCCCCTGTATGAGACGCTAGCCGATGCGGGTGATGCCGTCAGCCGATTCGGCGAGAAGGGCTTCCTTTCGCATCGCGTAGAGGATAGCCGCGAAATCGGGCTCAGCGATGGGGTCGCCCAGCCGCTTTTCGACCTTTTCCTTCAGGGAATCGCGGCTCATGGTCGCCGATCCGAGGCAATAGAGGACACATTCCTCCACGACAGCGTCGCGCGAGGAGCGGTCTTTCATGAGCTCGCGGTTGCGTTCGTGGACCAAGAGCAGGGCTTCGCGCATCATTGGATAGAGAGAGCGGGAACAGCGGAGGGTCGAGCAGCTCTTGAGCTCCGTGCCCGAATTGCGCACGAAGAGCGCTCCCATCATGAGGCTTTCGGGGTTGAAGCAAGCCAGGTAGAGCATCTGCGGATCTTCGGGAAAGTCCACGCGGCGGACCGAATAACCTTCCGGTTTCCTTTTGAGGAGTATTTCCATCGCCAGCATCTCGTCTTCGCGCCACACCTTCGAGCCGCGGTAGAAGCGTGACTTGTCGACGAAGTAGACGCAGCGAAAATCCTTCACGCCCGGAGGGAATGGATGGATGATCTCGTCGAGACCGGCTCCACTCTCCTGGATGACACAGATCGCCCGCAGGATGGAAAGAAGCCCGTTGCCTGTATAGACCGCGCAGGAGTTGCCTTCTTTGTCGGTGACGGGGACGCCGAAGGTTACATGGCCGGATTCCTCGCAGCCGACGATGTGGTTCCTTCCAGCCTTCGCCGCCTCGAGCAGGTGCTTGTCGCCGACGCAGGCTATCTCGCTCCTTGCGCCAAGGAGTTTTTCCACGTAGTGTCCCGCGAGGATGTCGCTCTCGACGCTGTTCACGCAGACGGGTTCGCGGCCGAGGCTTCCTTCGTCGCGCCTTCCGCGGGCGAGCCAGAAGGCGACCTCGTCGCCAGGCACTACGTACACTCTATCCTCGCCGGGCATGTAGGCGAGAAGATAGCCCCTGTCGCCGTCCCCGTCGTTCACGATTCCGAAAACGCGCCCAGTCTCGGCCGCCGCCCTGCCTTCGTCGAACATCGCCCTGATGGTGGGGAGGTCGCTCGAATGGGGTTCCTGCTTTAGGCCGAGCCCGCTCTCGCCATCGCCTTTGCCTTCACCGGGGGCGGGGCTGTCCTCGAAGAAGGCGTGACCTTCGATTTCGCCCACGCCTCCGTCCTGGTTTATGTTGTAGCCCTTGGGGTCGACGTTGACGGCCCTGAAATCGGCGCCGAGGTCGGCGAGCACGCGCGTCGCGACATCGCTGTATGCCCCGTTGGCGCCGTCGTAGACGATCCTTAGGCCGGCCAGCAGCTTGGGCTCAAGGCGCGCGTTTTCCATGTCGACGCGATACAGGAATTCCGTCGCCTCGGCGCTCACATCCTCAATCTCGCCTTGGCCGGCAGATGATCCGGAGGGCGCTTCATAGTCGGCGATTCTGTACATATAGGCCGTGAGCCCGGCTTCCCCGGCCGGCCCGTCATCGGCGAGCTTGAAGCCGTCGTGGATGAACTTTATACCGTTCTGGTTCGCGGGATTGTGGGAGGCGGTGACGATAGCCCCAATCCTGCACTTAGCGCGGCGAGCGAAAAGGGGTATCCCCGGCGTCGCGATGATTCCAGCGTCCAGAACCCTGAAGCCTAGTTCCGCGAAGGCCGCGAGGACGGCGCCCGCGAAAGCGCCCGAAGTGTCGCGGCCATCGGCGCCGACGACGACATTCTGTCCCTCGCCGATCAATCCGTTCGCCAGGCATTCCATCCCGAGCGCCTTCGCCGAGAGGCCGAGGAAAGCTGGCGTCACGGTGCCGTCGAGAAGGAAAAGGGCGAGGGCCTTCCTATAACTAAGCTCTATGTTTTTTGTCTTGCCGCGCAACCCATCGGTTCCCTGGAGGCGCGTCCGACAGAAGCCGGCGATGGCGCGGAAGGATTCGCTCGCGCTTTTCCCGGCTTTGGCGACGGGTTCACCGGCGGAAGCGCCGCCTTCATCGGCGCCGGCGGCGAGCTCGTCGAGGAACTCTATGTCCAACAGGGCGCCGTCGGGAAACCAAGCCGGATCGACGCGAGCCGCGAGTCCGGCCGCGCGTTCCACCGAGATGCCCCGCGAGGCGAGAAGTTCAATCGATGAGACCTCGTCCGTCGAGCGGCCGAAGAGGATGGCGGGACTGCGGCGGACGGCGAAGTATATACGCTTCTCATACAATTCCTTCCAGGGGGATTTACAGGTCATGACAGGTCCTCCAATCCGGCCGACGCGGGGAGAGCTAGTTCCCGCGCGGGCAGGTTCCTGCGTGAGCGACATCGGGTCGGAACAATCGTCGATCTTCATGACGGCCTCACGATGGCATCGCTCGAGCCGCCAGTCCAGCGGTTCACGAGATAAAGCGAGAGGCCCGTGACAAAGAGCAGGATCGTCGCCATGGCCGAAGCTGTCCCGAAGTAGCCGTCGAGGACCGAGAGATAGACCTTGATCGGCATGGTCATGGTCCTGCCGACATAGAGCAGGATCGAGGCCGAGAGTTCATTCATCGAGGTCACCCAACTCATGACGGCGCCCGAAACGATACCCGACTTCATGAGGGGGAGGGCTATGGTCCTGAAAGTGCGCCCGGGGGTGGAGCCGAGATTGACGCCGGCCTCTTCCAGCGCCGGGTCGATCTGCTTGAGGATGGACAGGGCGGAGCGAACCGAGTAGGGCAGACGGCGGATAAAGTAGGTCAGGACGATGATGAGGCCGGTGCCCGCGAGGTAGATGGGTTTCCGGTTGAACGCCGCGATGAAGCCGATGCCGAGAACGGTTCCAGGGACCATGTAAGGGATCATGAGGAGGGGGTCCAGGATGCGCGCGG
This sequence comes from Rectinemataceae bacterium, assembly GCA_035560555.1. Taxonomy (GTDB): domain Bacteria; phylum Spirochaetota; class Spirochaetia; order Treponematales; family Rectinemataceae; genus UBA11090. Next base: position 10,062 of record DATMZF010000070.1, on the reverse strand, counting down.
CGAGCCGCCTGCGGCGCGCCATCACGAAGCCGAGCAGCGTCCCTATGGACGCTATAAGCGCTACGGCGATGAGCGAGAACAAGAATGAGTTGATCACCGTGCGCGGGACGTCGAAGAATATGGTCTTGTAGCTGTCGAGGCCGAAGCCCGCGATGAAGACGGGCCCGTTCGTGTTCCTGAAGGAATAGAAAACGACGACGGCGAGGGGCAGCGTGCTCAAGCCAACGATGGCGTAACAGGCGAAGTGGGCGAAAAAGGCGCTCGCCCCATTCAGGCGCTGGGGCACGGGCCTGTTCACCAACATGCTCGAGTACTTGCGCCGGGACGAGAGCCACTGCTGTATGACGATGATGACTGAGGCGCAAGCCATGAGGACGATGCTCACGGTACTCGCCATGCCGGGGCTTTCGGCGACTTCGCTCGTGTAGAGATTGTAGGCGAGGGTGGGCAGGACGAGGAAGTTGCCACCGATGATCATCGGCGTCCCGAAATCGGAGAGAGACATCATGAAGACAATGAGGGCTCCGCCTGTGAGGGAGGGCAGGATGAGGGGCAGGGTCACCGTGAGGAAAGTGCGCAGGGATCTCGCCCCGAGGTTGCGCGCGGCCTCCTCGAGCGAACGATCCGTCGTCATGAGGGCTCCCGCCGCCATGAGGCTCACGAAGGGATAGTACTGGAGCGCGCCCACGAGCACGATTCCGCCGAGGCCGTAGATCGGCTTCACCGTGATACCGATGGAGATGAGAGCCTGCCTCAGGAAACCGTTGCGTCCGAGCATTGTCACCCAGGAATATGCCCCGATAAATGGGGGTGAGAGGAGGGAGAGCACGGCGAGGGTGTTGAGGAGGGCAGATCCCTTGATCTTGTACCGAGAGGTGAAGAATGCCAGGGGCAGGCCGAGAAGCATGGCGAAAACGGTCGTCGAAAGGGCCACGACCATGCTGTTAAAGAAGGCCTTGTAGTAGTACTTCTTCGAAAAGAAGGTCAGGTAGTTGACGAGAGAAACGGCCCCCGTCTCCTTGTCGATGAAGCTGTAGCGGAAAATGCCGAGGAGGGGATAAAGAAGAAAGAGGGCGACGATGGCGAACCCCCCGAGGGTAACCAGGGACCAGAGGTCGAGCGGCGTCTTCCGTGTCGAGACGCCCATGCTGTCGAGCCTTCTCATACGTCCTCCCCGACCATGGCGATCCGCGTCTTCGTCTCGGGGTCGAAGAGGAGAATGGAAGAGGGGTCGAGGGTTATCTTCGCGGCGCTTCCCGCCCGTAGTTCGTCAAGCGATTCGGGACGGTGGTATTCCACGATGATGGGCGTCTCGCCGACCTCGAGCCCGATGGTGGCTGTCGAACCGAGGAAGGTGTGGGCGCACACGGTGGCCTCGATCATGTTTTCCGCGCCTGCCTGCGGGTTGAATCGCGGCGCCTCGGGCCTGAAGCCCACGGTGACGCGCCGCCCGATAACCGAGCCTTCGGAGGGCGCGGCGACGAGAAACTCTCCGCCTTTCACTCTGATTTTTACGCGCTTGTCCCCATCGATAGCGACTATTTCTCCTTCGAGGAGGTTCATCGTTCCCACGAAGGTCGCGACGAAGAGGTTGATCGGCGCCTTGTAGATGATCCAGGGCGTCCCTACCTGCTGAACGACCCCTTCGGCGATCACCGCGATCCGGTCCGAGATCGCCAGGGCCTCCTCCTGGTCGTGAGTCACGTAGAGAGCGGTGATGCCCATGGCTTTCTGGATGTCGCGGATCTCAGAGCGCATCTCCACGCGCAGCTTCGCGTCGAGGTTGGAAAGCGGCTCGTCGAGGAGGAGGACGCGGGGCTCGATGACCATGGCGCGGGCGAGGCCAACGCGTTGCTGCTGGCCGCCCGAGAGCTGGTCGGGAGTCCTGTCGCCGTACCCTGAAAGACGGACGCTCTTGAGCGCCGCCTCGACCTTCGCCGATACCTCCGGTCCGCGCATCTTGCGTACCCGCAGGCCGTAGGCGACGTTCTCGAAGACCGTCATGTGGGGGAAGACCGCGTAGTTCTGGAACACCATACCCGTCTCGCGCTTGTAAGCGGGCATGTCGTTGACGAGTTCATCGCCCAGGAAGATGTCGCCGGCGTTCTGGCGATAGAAGCCCGCCACCGTGCGCAACAGAGTGGTTTTGCCGCAGCCGGAGGGGCCGAGGAGGGTGAAGAGTTCTCCCGGTTCGACCTTCAGGGTGACGCCTTTCAGGGCTCTCATGGAACCGAAGCTTTTTTCGATGCCCTCTATTCGAATGGATGTCATGTCTGTTTCACTTTATTGGAAAGATGACGCCGACTGCCTACGGCCGGCCGCTTCGCGCTCGGGGCGGTGTCCGCATGGGCGCCGCCCCGAGTCTCGCGCTCAAGAGCGTTGTTCCGATCCTAAAACCTCAGAGTCCGAGATCCATCGCAAGGGCTTGGAACTTCTTCACGAACTCGGGCTGACTGGAAGCGGCCCAGAGGAAGTCGTAGGGAATCGTCGCTATATCGCCGATGGCAGGGAGCCCTTTAGGCGCCGCGCAGTCGGTCCTGATAGCGCGCCTAAACATCTGCTCGACGAGAAGTTCCTGGACTGACTTGGAGAGACACCAGTCGATGAAGCTCTGGCCCGCTTTGGGGTTTGGCCCGCCCTTGACGAGAGCGATGCCGTCGGGCGCCGCGACCGTTCCATCGGAAGGGTACACGATCTTGACCGGACCGCCCGCCTTCACGTAACGGTAGGCGTTGTCCTCGAGGGTGATGCCGACCATGGCTTCGCCGTCGGACACATACTTGGGAACCGCTCCGGAAGAGTTGGATATCTGGACGTTCGCGAGGATCGACTTATAGAGATCCCAGCCCTTGTCCTTGTAATCGGCGATCACGTTGCAAAGCTGCATATAGGCGGAACCGGACTTGTCGGCGCGCGCCGAGGAGATCATCCCCGCGAAGCGGGGATTCGCGAGATCGGCCCAGGACTTCGGGAGCTTGTCGGGCTGTACGAGCTTCGTGTTGACGATGAAGACGTTCATGATGCCGGTGAAGGGAAGCCAGTTCGTCCCGACCATGTACAGGGAATTGAGTTTGTCGGCTTCCTTCGGCTTGTACGCGGCGAGGATGCCGGTATTGGCTTCGAGCTGCTCGCCGCCGACGCTCCAGATGACGTCGGCCTGCGGGTTGCCCGCTTCGGCCTTGGCGCGGTTGATGATGTCGCCCGAGCCCATCTTGACGTATTCGACCTTGATCCCCGTTTCCTTCTCGAAACGCGGAACCAGAACGTTCAAAATCGGATCCTCGAGCGATGTGTAGACGACGACGCGGCCGGGAGCGGCGAAGGCGCCGACGGCGACGGCGAGACAGACGAGAGCGACGAAGAACCTTTTCATTGGGAACCTCCTTGTTATATCGGGGCTTCCGCAATCTCCTCCCGCCAGGGGGAAGGATTCCGGATGCCGGAATGCGCGATCCAGGTTCGTTGGCCTAGTCAGGCTAGCGCCCACTTATGGGCTATTCTCGATCGCGGCGGGCGCCGAATGGCAGGCCGCCGCGTATCGCCCGAGTTCGGCGTTCACGGCCGCGAGCGCGAGCTCCTCGGGACCACGGATCGACGAGCCATCGCCGTGGACCGAACCGAGGCGAGGCAGGTACTGGGACAGGAGCTGTCGCGGCAACTCCCTGCCGCGCAGGGAAGCGAAGAGATTCTCGAGGGCCGCCAACACCGCGGGTTTATTCCAGTAGTAGCGGATCCTGTCGGAGTACGCGTACTTGAGGGAGAACGCGAGCGAGGAATCCGGCGCGTAGTACCCTCGCCAGTATTCGGGATCGTCGCGCATGACGCGCGCGGCAGTCTCGGCTAGACCGGGGTCGCGTCGAACCCCAAGTTCGCCCGCTATCGCGTCGAGGCCGAAGAGGGCCTCGCGGAGCGCGAAGGTGAGGGCTGGCCCCACTTTGAGAACGCAGACGCCGTCCTCGACGAGAGCCGCGAGGGCATCGTCGGGCTGAAAATCGGTGGAGTGCCCCTCGAACAGGAGCCACGGGTAGTCCGCTCGCGCCGCGACGAGGGCGGCCGCGCGTTTCCTGTCGTAGCGGTGGATAGTGTTCGCGTCGAACTCAACGCCCGGCTGCACGACTACGGCCAATACGCGCCCCCAGGCGACGGAGAGACCGCGTTCGTCGAAGAACCTGCGGTGCAGCTCCACCGCCGAGCGGAAGTCCTCGGGATTAGTGGGGCAGACACCCTCGTCGACGCTGGAGGCGGGCGCGTTTTCTTCGATGCGGACGCCGCCGGGAACCGGCACCTCGGTGCCAATGACGTAAACAGGCGCGACGGCGGAGGGTTCTCTCTCTCGCAGTTCGTGGAAAGCCGCTTCAGCCGCCGCGCAGAGCCTGGCGGATCGCTCGGCCGCGACGCAGGGGTGAAGGGCGAAGCCCAGGGGGCCCGCCAAACCGGCCTCGAAATCGCCCCCCAGCACCATGCTCGCGTCGAGGTGAATTTTGCGCGCTCCGGCGGCCACGAAGAGGCTGACCAGCGTTTCCGCGCGGGCCATCGCCTCTTCCGCGCCGAGCCGCCGCCAAGGATAAGGCCCTAAGTGGTCGCCGCCGAAGACGATGTGGTCCTTATCGGCGCCGCAGCGAGTGCGGAGCGCGCCGAGCCTCGCGGCGAAGTCCGCGGGGCTCAGGCCCGTGTAGCCGCCATCCTGGTTCACCTGATTCGCCGTCGCCTCGACGAGGATGGACTCCCCCGTCGCCGCCGACCTGCGCGCGGCTGCCTCGAGGACGAAAGGATTCGAGCTGCACACCGAGTAGAGGCCGCGCGCCTCGCCCCTTAAGCGGGCGGCGCGCAGTTCCGTGAAGCAATCGGACATAGCTTACCTCTCTTCGTTTTCCGGATAGATCCGCACGCCGTGGACAACGCGGCTTATCACGCCGTCCGGCGAGGGCTCGTCGGGTCGGAGTCCGCAGCCGAGAGAGGCGAAGAGACCAATGAGCTGGCCCGTGACGCCCACGAAAACCGAAAGGAGTGAATCAGGGACAGCGCCGCCCAGGCCGTTCGCGCCGAAATCGAGGACGAAGTCGGCGAGCCCTGAGAGCCCCGAGACGTCCGAGGACGCGGCGACGAGGCGCTTGCCCAGCCGTTTTCCCCTGATCTCTCCGAGGAGATCGAGCTCGTAGCGCCTTCGCCGCGCGTCGCTGGAGAGAAAGACGACAATGAGGCTTCGGTCGTTCACGGCGGCGAGGGGGCCATGCCGAAACCCTAGACTATCCTCGGTTGAGCCGATGATGGTGCCGGCGGTTAGTTCTTGGACTTTGAGACGCGCCTCGAAAGCGCCGCCGAGGAAGGGGCGCGACGCCACGAAGAAAGCGCGCTCGAAGTCCTCGCTGGCAAGCCGCGAGCCGAGATCCGAAGCTCTGTCTATCATGGAGCCGCCGAGGGAAGCGAACCGCTCAACGAGTTTGTCATACTCTTCGGCCTTGTCGAGATAGGCGAGGGCGGCGCCCGCGATACACAGAGAGCTGAAAGAAGAGGTCATGGCGAGGCCCGAGTCGTTCGATTCCTCGGGCAGGGTGAGAACGAATCCTCTGCCACCCAACGACTCGACCAGGTGGACGAGAGCGCCTTCGCGGTTGCAGGTGACCGCGAGCTGTTTGACCAAGCCGGGTCTGAGCCGCTCCGCGAGGCTGATCACGGCGTTGCTCTCAGGGCTCTCGCCAGAACGGGCGAAGGAGACAAGGACGAAGGGCTCCCTCGGGAGGGCGGACTCGGGATCCACGACAATCTCGGTCGAGGCGATGGCTTCCACGCAATCGAAAAAGCCCGATAGCAGGGGCTGGAGCGAAAGACTCACATAGTGGGAAGTCCCGGCGCCGGACAATAGCAGCCGCCTGGTCCCGCTCAGAAAGGCCGACAGCCCAGGAAGAGCCGCGTGAACGAGGACACCGGTCTTGCGCCAGACTTCGGGCTGGGAAGCGATTTCGCCGGCCGTATGAAAATAGCCTCTCGCTTTTTGTTCCTCGGGGCTTTTTTGGAGAAGAGAGGTTAAGGCTGACTGTGTCACAATCACCATCCTTTCATAACAATCATAATAAGAGCACTATAAATCATTAAACAATCATATGTCAATCATATAGCGCTAATAATTCTTCAATTATCTATATATCAATCACGATACGCTCATAGTATTTCTCGCCACGAGCGTTTCATGCTATAATGGAGGGCGGAAGGTGGAAGGCATGCTTAGAGAGAGAGAAGAGCGCTTTGATAAAATTAAGGCGGAGCTTGCGAAGAACGGGAAGGTGTACAACGACGATATCGCTCGCATCCTCGACGTCTCGCTGGCTACAGTGCGCAGGGACCTCGAGGCCATGGAGGCTCTCTGCATGCTGAGACGCACCCACGGCGGGGCTGTCGCCGCGGAAGATGAAAATGAGCTTCCCTTCTATTCAAAGACCAAAACATCCCAGGCGGAAAAATTTTCGATAGGACTCGCCGCGGCCTCGCTCATTCCGCAGGACGCCGTCATCGGCTGCACGGGGGGAACGACCATCGTAAGCGTCATGAGAGCGCTCAAGGGCAAGCGCCTCACCGTGGTGACGAACGCGATAAACGTGGCGATGGAGCTCGTATCCTTCGATTCGATCGAAGTCATTGTATCTGGCGGGAGCCTCAGGCCCAGATCCTACGAGCTCATTGGCCAGGTGGCGGACAGAACAGTGGGCGAGTTCCACTTTTCGATCGCCCTGCTCGGCGTGGACGGCTTCTCTGTTGAGCATGGGCTTTCCACGTACGCTATAGGGGAGGCCCATACCGCGGCCCTCTACATCAAACAGGCCGACGAGGCTTGGGTGGTGGCCGATCACAACAAGATCGGCAGGATAGCGCCGGCCCTCATAGCGCCGATTTCACGGGTAAAGCGCCTCATAACGGACGATCAGATAGGCGCCGAGGAGCGTCGAGCCATCGAAGCGGCGGGAGTCGAAGTGATCATCGCCGCTCCATAAACCTGGCTTTTTCTCAAAAAAACACCAGGTCCAGACTTCTGAAAGCGAGAATGAAAGACATCGAAAACCCACGGGCGGGACGCTAAATGGCCTCCAACCGCAAAAGGTAGTCAAAAAACCGTAGCCATGATATGATTCGGATGTTAGTCGCGCGTTTTTCGACGCATGAAGGAGAACCTATGAGGAGTGAAGGCGCCGATCTCGAGATTCGATATTTTCAGGAAGCCATAGGGCCCGAGGCGGCCGAGCGCATGGTTTTGCGAATCCCCGAGGGGGCGATTACTATCAACAGTTCTTCGGATGACCTCATTCACGCCGAGTATGAGCTGCATGGAAGTTCCTCCCTGCTCGCCGCGTGGAGATCTTCGGTCCGCCGGCACGACAGCATTTTGATAATGACCAACGATACGCCCAAGGATATCTACACCGCCAGCGTCATCGTGAGCATCCCACAACGCATAAAAGACCTCGAAGTCCACAGCATGAAGGGCGAAATCGACGTAAGGGACTGCGACATCGATATTCTCGCCATTTCGGAGCTGGGCACCATCCACATCCACGGCGCTCACAATATCGAGGCGTCCAGCGTCCAGGGTTCGGTCACCTTGCTGAACTGCGGCTCGGCCACGGTGAACACCATCGACGGATCGGTCAAATGCACAAAGCTGAACGGTTCGCTTCACGTGGAAACCCAGGGCGGCGATATTCAGGCTTCAAGGGTAAAAGGCAACGTCATAGCCCTCACGCAGAGCGGGGATATTTCCATACTCAAGCCGGAAGGAAGAATCAGGCTCATCTCGCACTCGGGCGATATCGAACTGGAGCTCGCCAGCGCCTTCGGCGGCGGCGAGGCCAATACCTATTCGGGCGACATCAACCTCATGCTGGAAGTGGCGAACGTGGAATTCCGCGCCGAAACCCTCTCCGGACAGATCAATTCGCCGGGCACCACCATTTCCTCGGGAGCGGGGCCGAGGAGATGCGCCTACCGGATAGGGCAGGGCACGAAGCGTCTCCACGTGAAGAGCGTCCTCGGCGACATCGAAGTGGAGTGAGCGCCCCGCGTTTCCCTTCCTGGACCTCGCGGGGCCGTCTAGTTCTCGCGACTATTTCGAAAAGAGCGTCTTGATCTTCTTCTTGTAAATCTCGTTGATGGCGAATCGCTTCAGCTCCTGCTTGGCCGACAGTTCCTTGCCCGGTTGGAAAGGCTCGGAGAGCATATCGAACCTAAAAATCCTCTCGAAGGGCTTGAACCCATTCCTGGGGCTGATAAGATCCGAGATTTCGGAATCCAGCAGCTCCCTCACTTCGGGCTGCTGCAACAGGGTTTCGTAATCCACAAAGGGAATATTGTTTTCCTCGACCCACGCGGTGAGGTTTTCCTGCTTTGGGACAATGAGCGCCGCGATGAACTTTTCGTCCTGGCCCAAAACGACGGCCTGCTGGATATAGGGGCTTTCGCAGAGCTTCTGCTCGATCGGGACGGGTTCGATGTTCTCGCCGCCGCGCAGGACGATCGTATCCTTGGCCCTTCCCGTGATCCTCAGTTCGCCGTTGACCGTCATCATCCCGAGATCGCCCGTATCGAACCAGCCATCGGGCGAAATAGCTTTGGCGGTGAGTTCGGGTTTCTTGTAGTACCCCAGCATCACTTGAGGGCCGCGCACCTGGATGAGGCCTTTCTTGCCCGAGCCCAGGAGTTCGCCTTTTTCGTTGAGGATGCGGATCTCTGTGCCCTTGTGGGCCGGGCCGACGGTGCCGATGACAGGATGCTTTCTCAGCCTCAGGCTGATGACGGGTGCCGTCTCCGTGATGCCGTAACCTTCCAGGATGAGGACGCCGATGGCGTTGAAGAAACGGTCCACCGAGCCGGGGAGGGCGCCGCCGCCCGATATGCCCGCGATAAAGCGCTTGCCCAGCTTGGCCTTGATCTTCCTGAAAACGATGAGGTTGCCCAGCTCCCATATGGGACCCAGGAGTATGAAGGGGATTATGGAGGAGGCGATTTCCAGGACGCGCGACCTGGGCGTGAATTCGGGGACGAGCTTGAGAAGGTGATTCCTGAAATAGGAATAGCTTTCGCCGAGGCCTACGAAGAAAGTGAAAATATTCCGCAACGCGGGGCTCGCCTGTTTGAGGTTCTTGTAGACGCCTTCCTGAACCGATTCCCAGATGCGCGGCACCGACGTGAACCAGTGTGGCTGTACGGCCTGCATGTCGGCGAGAAGGACGGAGCCGATGGGCTTGGAGTAGGCCACCATGGCGCCGCCCGCGAGAATGACGTATTGGACGATGCGCTCGAAGGCGTGCCAGACGGGCAGGACGGAGAGGAAGAGGTGCCCCGGCTTGACGCCGAAGAATCCGGGAAGGTAATCGGTCTGGTGGAGGAAGTTGCCGTGGCTCAGCATGACGCCCTTGGGCTCGCCCGTGGTGCCGGAGGTATAGATGATGGTGGCGAGGTCGTTTCGCTGTCCCTTTTCCACTTCCCCGAGATAGAAGCCGGGATGTTCGCGTTCGGCCGCCAGGCCCATTTCCGTGATCCGCGCGAAGGTGTAAAGATCGAAGCCCAGCGCCCTGGCCTCGGGCTCGTATTTTTCGCCGGCTGGATCGAAAAGGATGATGGTTTTGAGCGAAGGCAGGGAGTCTTTGAGACCGCATAGTCGGTGGAGGAGTTTGTCGTTTTCCAGGATCACGATGACGCATTCGCTCCAGGAGAGTATGTAGGAGAGTTCCTGGTTGGTCGCGTCGCAGCCGCGGGGGACGTCGGCCGCTCCGATGCCCATGATGGCCAGATCGGCGGCGAGCCATTCCTTCCTGTTGTCGGCTATGAGGCCGATCCTGTCTCCTCGCCCGGCGCCGAGCGCCTTGAGCCCCGCGGCGAAGACGGCTACGGCATCCAGCAGGCCTGAATAGGTCGTCGGCTGGAATACCCCTTGTCTATCCTTGGAAAGCTGGACGACGGCTTCCGGCTGGCTCCGCGCTTTTTCAACGAACATCTGGGGTATCGTCTGTGTCATAGGCACTCCTGAATAAAACAAGTTTACACAATAACTATAAATGTCGTGTTGTCACGCAT
>DATMZF010000069.1:0-89330 GCA_035560555.1 Rectinemataceae bacterium | reverse complement strand
GTAGTCGGACAGCGCCTCCGCCTTCGTCGCGTAGAGTTTCTCGCCCTCGGGTCCGATGAAGGGCCAGATGTAATCGACCGTCGCTGCGTCGGGCATGCAGACCCCGCTCGTCGCTCCGGCCTCGACCGCCATGTTGCAAAGGGTCATGCGCCCTTCCATGCTCATCGCGTCCACCGCCGGGCCGCGGAACTCGAGCACTTTCGCCGTGGCGCCGCCGACGCCCAGCACCGATATCGCCTTGAGGATGAGGTCCTTGGGATAGACGCCCGGCCTGGGCAGCCCTTCCAGATTCATGCGGATCGTCCCCGGTCTGCGGAAGGCGCATACCCCTTTGAGCACCGCGATCTCGATATCGGTGGTTCCGACGCCCGCGGCGAAGGCTCCGAAAGCCCCGTGCGTGCAGGTGTGGCTGTCGCCCATCACGAGGGCGTAGCCCGGCCTCACGTAGCCCTTTTCGGGGAAGAGCGCGTGACAGACGCCGTTTCTGCCGATATCGAAAAAGTCCGAGATCCCGTGCCTGCGCGCCCAGGAGCGGAGCGTCTTGCCCTGCTCGGCCGTCTTGGAATCCTTGGCGGGCGAGACATGATCGATGACGGCCTTGATCCGGTCGGCTTCGTAAACTCTGTCCATGCCTTTTTTGACTAGATCGTCGATGGCTATCGGCGTCGTGATCTCATGGCAGAAAACGGTGTCCAGCCTGAGCACCCAGGTGTCGGCGAAGGGCATATCGACGAGATGCGTCTCGAAGATTTTCTCGGAGAGCGTCTTTCCCATAATCAGCTCCTCTTGGATATTTCGTTTTTTGGCGGGGTTATGACCCAGAAAACGCGAAGCGGTTTCTGGCTCGTGTTGCGGAGAATGTGGGGGAAATCGGAGGCGAAGCCCGCCGAATCGCCCTTCTCGAGGCTGTAGGTTTCTTTTCCGATGACGAGTTCGGCGCGGCCTTCCACGACGAGGCCGAGCTCCGAACCCTTGTGGCCGTATTCGTCGCTGCCGGTCTGCGCGCCCGGTTCCAGGCTGATCTCGTAGGCTTCTATGCCGTCGATGCCCGGCATTATGCCTTCGAGCTGGGCAAGTCGCTCGTAGAGGATGCCCGGCTTGGCGAGGGTCGATCGATCCGCCGCTTTGACGATCTGCACCGACCTTTCGCGCCTGTAGTCGGAAAAGAGGTATTCGAGGTCGATGTCCAAGGCGTCGGCGAGGGCCAATAGGGTGTCAATGGCGGGGGACACTCGGTTGCGCTCGATCTGGGAGACCATGCTTTCGCTGATCCCGGCCTTTTCCGCCACTTCCTTGAGCGTGAGACCGCGCCGGTCCCGCACGTTTCGGATTTTTTCGCCGAATTTATACTTCATGGCCACCTTCTTAAGCATAACTTAAGTTGCTGAACTATATATTCAGCCTGGAAGATTGTCAATGTCGGCGCGGCTGGGGGGGCGGGAAGCGGCGGAACCGGAGCATGGCTGGGGCACGGAGGCACCGGATGCGCGCCCTGGGCGCGGCTACCGGGGCGCGGCGGCGTCACCGGGCGAGACGTCAGCGCTCTATCCCGTCCCTCGCCTCGACGCCGGCGGCGTAGTAGTGGCGGAGCTCCTTCATTTCGGTGACGAGGTCGGCGCGCGCGAGGAGGCATTCGGGAGCGTAGCGGCCGGTCAGCACCAGCTCGACGTTCCCAGGGCGGGCGTCGAGAAGGGAGGCGAAATCCTCTTCGGTGACGAAGCCGTAACGCGAGGCCACGTTGATTTCATCCAGGATGACGAGGTCGAATTGTCCGGAACGCGTCGCCGCCATGGCTTTTTCGAGGCCCGAGCGGGCGGCCGCCAGATCCTCCGGCTGAGGTTCGCGGAAAATGAAACAGCCCCTTCCGTACTGCTCGACGACGAGCCTTCCCGCGCCTGAAAGCGCGGAAAGCTTTTCGAGCGTGACGATTTCCGAGTATTTCATACCCTTGATGAACTGGCCAATGTAGACGGAGAGTCCGGCGCCAAGGGCGCGCACACAGAGTCCCAGCGCGGCCGTCGTCTTGCCTTTGCCGTTTCCCGTGTATACCTGGACGTAGCCGCGCTTCATTTATTTTCTCCTTCGGAATCCACGTCGCGGGATGTCGGGAGCCGCGGCGCGTGCAGCCAGGGCGGATCGAGGATGATGTGGGGCACCGCGACGGTGGGATGGTTTTTCACGATCACCCTGGCGCCGTAGGCTTTTTCGATGATTTCGGGCGTCAGGACGACTTCGGGGCTGCCGAGGGCCGCCACCCTTCCCTCCACCAGAAGAAGTATCTCATCGGCGGCCATGGCCGCCTGGTTGAGGTCGTGAACGGAAAATGCCACGGCTTTTCCGGAGCGGGCCAGATCTCGCATGATGTCCAAGGTTTCCATCTGATGAGCCATATCGAGGTCGGCCGTGGGTTCGTCCAGGAGGAGGACGTCGGGATCCTGCGCGAGAGCCCTGGCGATCACGACCCTCCTGAATTCCCCACCCGACAGTTCCGTCACGAGACGGGAGCCGAGGTCGCCTATGCCCAGGCGCTCCAGGCTTCGCCGCACCATAGCCTTCCTCCCGCCCGAATCGCGCCCGAACCAGCCTTCCTTGGCGAAGAGTCCCGCCTCGACATAGGAATCCACGGGAACGGCCCAGGCCGGCTGTTCGTTCTGCAGGACCCGAGCCACATGGAGCGCCCTTCTGCGCGAGGACAATCGGTGGATTTCGACACGTGAGGACGAATGTTTCCCTTCCATGAAAAGCCGCACCTTTCCGATGGTAACCGGCAGCTCGCCCGAAAGGGCCTTGAAGAGGGTGGTCTTGCCGGCGCCGTTCGGGCCGATGACGGCGAGGATCTTCCCCCGGTCGAGATGGATGGAAATATCGTGGAGGATGAAGGATTTGGGCCGGTAGCCGACGGTCAGTCCCTCGGCGGTGAGGATGGGTGTCGCTATCATAGGGCCTTGCCCTCCCGCGAGGTGGCGAGGAGCTTCAGGAAAAGCGGGGCTCCCAGCAGGGCCGTGACGACGCCGACGGGCAGTTCCAGGGGGGCCATCACCGAGCGAGCCACGGCATCCGCCAGCATGAGGAGGATGGCTCCCGTGGCGGCCGAGACGGGGATGAGCCTTTTATGGAGCGAACCGACGAGAAGCCTCGCGAAATGCGGGCCCAAGAGGCCGACGAAGCCTATGACGCCGCCGGCCGCCACCGCCGAGGCCGCGCCCAGGGAGGCGACCGCCACGGCGAGGGCGCGCAGGAGTCCCACGTTGAGACCCAGGATTCCGGCGGCTTCTTCCCCCGCGCCGAGGATGTCGAGCGGGCGGGCGAGAATCAGGGCCGCCACGATCGCGACGAGCGCGGCCGGGAAGGCGGTGCCGAGTTCGGACCAGCCTTTGCCGCCGAACCCTCCGAGCATCCAGAAAAACACGGCGTGGAGGTCTTTGTCGTTGATCGACACGATGAGGGAAACGATGGCCGAGAGGAAGGAGCCCACCGCCGTCCCCGCCAGGAGGAGGGCGGCGGTCGGGGCGGTCCGCCGGTTGACGGTGGCCACGGCGTAGACGATGACGGCCGAGACGACGGCGCCCACGAAGGCGGCCGCCTCGGTGGCGCCGGGGAAATCGAGGCCGATCTTCGCGCCGAGGGCTATGGCGGCCACGGCTCCGAGGGAAGCGCCCGAGGAGACGCCGAGGGAGTAAGGGTCGGCGAGAGGATTCCTGAACAGGCCCTGGAGGACGGCGCCGGAGACGCCTAAGGCCGCCCCCGCCACGCCGGCGAGAAGGGTCCGCGCGAGGCGCAGCTGCCAGACGATGACGAGCGTCACATCGTCCACGTTCGAAACGATCCCGAATAGCTTGGCGCCGAGGACGGCGAAAATCTGACCCGGCGTGAGGGCCACCGAGCCGAGACAGAGGCTGCCCACGAGGGCGATCAGGGCGCCCGCGGACAAAGCTATCGCGAGAAGGACTTTCTTCATGGGAAATATCTCGGATAGAGAGCCTTGGCGGCGAGAAGAACGCCATCGGCTATGCGCGGACCTGGGCCCGACACGAGATAGGTCGGCAGAAGCAGGACCTTTCCGGAAACCACGGCCGGAATGAGATTCCAGCCCGGCCTGGCCGATACGGCTTTCAGCGTCAGCTTGTCGCCATGGTCGTCGGCGCCCATGATCGCCTGAGGGGCGCGCTTGATCACTTCCTCGGCGCTGACCCTTGGCCAGGAACCCCGCAGATCGGAAAAAATATCCTTGCCGCCCGCGGCCTCCACAATGGCGTGCTGGAAGGTATCCGAGCCGCAGGTCATGAGGGGCTCGTCGTACACTTCCCAGAAAACGCTCAGGCGCTGGCTTGCGGGAATCGAAGCGACCGTCTTCCGCACTTTTTCGATCTTCTCCAGCATCGAGGTAGCGACGAGGGCGGCTTTTTCCTGCCCGCCCGTCAGTTTCCCGATCGCGAGAATCCCGGCCGCTATCTCGTCGAAGCCGCCCGGCGAATACGCGAAGCTCGGGATGCCGTAGCGCGCCAGCTCATCCGTCACCGAGGCGTGAATCGAGCCCGTGCTGACGACGAGGTCGGGCTTCAGCGAGAGAATTTTCTCGATAGACATGGATTTCGCCGAAAATCCCCCGATCTTGGCGACATTCTGCGCCTCGGGCGGATAGATGCAGTAGGTCGTATCGCCGACGACATTAGCGCCCACCGCGAAAAGCACTTCCGTGGACGCCGGCGCGAGGGACACCACGCGCTGGGCCGGCTTGGCCAGGACGATGGTCCTACCCAAAAAATCGATGGCCTGGACCTGGGAATTCCCCTGGCTGAAGGCGACAGTCACGGCGCAGCAGAGCGCCGCGGCGATCAATAGCAGCTTTTTCATTCTTTTTCGCTCACTCCGGCCGACTCGAAGGTGGCCATTTCGTTCAGGATCTTGCAGGCGCCCGAGCAGATCAGCATGGCGAGGGCGGCGCCCGTCCCCTCCCCGAGTCTCATCCCAAGCCTAAGAAGGGGCTTGAGTCCAAGAAAATCGAGCATGAGGCCGTGGCCGGAATCGCCCGAGACATGCGTCCCGATCATATACTTGGCCGACAATGGCGAAATCGCCTGGGCCAGGAGGGCCGCCGCTCCGGAAATATAGCCATCGACGAGAACGGGAATCCGGTGGGCCGCCGAGGCGAGAATAATGCCGGCGAGGGCGCCGATCTCGTAGCCGCCCACCTTGGAGAGTACGCCGACGGGATCGGCGCCCTCGGGCTTGTGCAGGGCCAGCGCCTTTTCAATGACGCCGATCTTGCGCTCGAGCGCCGCGTCGTCGATGCCCGTTCCCCTGCCCACGAGCGTCCGCG
Source organism: Rectinemataceae bacterium (assembly GCA_035560555.1). GTDB lineage: Bacteria > Spirochaetota > Spirochaetia > Treponematales > Rectinemataceae > UBA11090. Next base: position 84,010 of record DATMZF010000069.1, on the reverse strand, counting down.
CGCCGTGGCCGGTGAACACTGAAGCCATCGCCGTCGACGCCGTCGTGTTGCCGATTCCCATGTCGCCGGTGGCTGATATGCCGAAGGGCTTGGCCTTCAACTCTGCCTCGAACACCTCGATGCCGACTTCGATACTCCGGAGGGCTTCCTCGCGGCTCATCGCGTTTTCGGTCGCCAGGTTTTTCGTTCCCTTGGCGATCTTTTTATGGTAGATGGGGATGTTTTTGTCGAAATCGTAGGCCACGCCCACGTCGGTGACGACGACGCGCGCCCCCGCGTGCCTGCCGAGCACGTTGATCGCGGCGCCGCCCGCCACGAAGTTGAGGACCATCTCGGGCGTCACGTCCGAGGGGAAGGCGCTCACGCCTTCCCTGCAGACCCCATGGTCGCCGGCCATGACGAAGATGGCTCCCGGATCCACGACGGGATCGGCCCTGCGCTGGATGCCCGCGATGCGGATCGATAGTTCCTCGAGATCGCCCAGGCTTCCCGCGGGCTTCGTGAGCGCGGCCTGCCTCGTCCTCGCGGCTTCTTCGGCCTTCCTGTCCGTTTCGATGATGTTGTCGAGTGTCGCCTCGAGCTTTGTCATATGCGTACTCCTTTTCCGATCGGTTGAATGCAGCTTATTCCGATTATTTCGCGAAGCCTGTCCATGTCGAGCGACGCTTCCACCGCGTCGGCCAAAGCCTCAATGGAAGCGTCGAGCTCGGCCTTCCTGCTCTCCCGCCTGGCGGCCGCGCCGAAGCCGGCGAGCCAGGCCTTCCTGAACTCGTCGGAGCTGAAAATATCGTGCAGGTAGGTCCCCCAGACAGCCCCGTCCGGCGACCAGGCGCCGTCGGCGGTCGCCGCCGTTTGGCTGTCCGGCATCACCCGCGCTTTATTCGCCGCCTCTCCCGAGCCCTCACGGCCATCCGGTTCGAGCAGGGCGAAGGCCGGACCATCCACCTTCGTCTCGCCGCTGTGTATCTCGTAGCCTTCGATCGCGATGCCCGCGAGGGAGGCGAGCCGCCCTCCGAGGCCGGCGGCCGTATGCCCGCGACGAGGCGAAACCTTCTTGTCAGCCTCGAAGACCGTGGAAGCGCGCAGAAGCCCCAAGCCCTTAGCCGAACCACCCTGACCCTCGACGCGCTCGGGGTCCTCGATCGACTCCCCCAGCATCTGAAAGCCGCCGCAAATCCCCACGACGGCGCTCCCTGTCCTCGCGAGCCAGCGTATACCGTCGTCGAATCCCCGGCTTTTAAGCCAGGAAAGGTCGGCCATGGTCGATTTCGTGCCCGGCAGGATGATGACGTCGGGCCGGCCCAGATCGCCCGCGTCCTCCACGAAACGGAGCGCCACGGAGGGCTCCGAGGCGAGCGCGTCGAAATCGTCGAAGTTGGCGATATGGGGCAGCTTTATCACGGCTATGTCCAACAAAGTCGCGGCTCCGGCGGCGTCGTCGCTGGGGCCGCCTATGCCGCCCGCGTCTCGCCCGCTCGCGCGGCCAGCCGCCCCCCGCACCCGAATGGACGCGCCATCCTCGTCGGGAAGCGCCAGGCCAGTAAGCATGGGCACTACCCCGAGCACGGGCAGCCCCGTCAGCCTCTCGAGCATGCCGAGACCCGGCTCCAGAAGGCTTATGTCGCCCCTGAACTTATTTATGACGATGCCGCGGACGAGAGCCCTGTCCTCATCGGAAAGAAGGGCCAGCGTTCCCACCACCTGGGCGAAAACCCCGCCCGGATCGATGTCCGCCACCAGGATCACAGGCGAGCCCAGATGGCGCGCGACGGCCATGTTGACGATGTCGGAGGAAGCCAGGTTGATCTCGGCCGGACTCCCCGCCCCCTCGATGACGAGAAGATCGGCCTCGGCGCTCAAGGTCGCGCAGGCGCCCACGACGGATTTCCAGAGCGGCGCCTTCCTTTCGTAGTAATGGACGGCGCCGAGCGTCTCGTAGGGCTTTCCCATCAGGATCACCTGGGATCTCGAGTCGCTCTCGGGTTTGAGGAGGATGGGATTCATCTCCACCCGGGGCTCCACGCCCGCGGCCAGGGCCTGGAGATACTGCGCCCTGCCTATTTCCGAGCCATCGGGGAGAGCGGCCGCGTTGTTGGACATATTCTGCGCCTTGAAGGGCATGACGAGGAGGCCCGAGCGCGCGAAAATGCGGCAGAGGGCCGCGGCGATGAGGCTTTTGCCGACGGATGAAGCGGTGCCCTGCACCATTATGGCTTTAGCGGCCACAATAAAACGAGGACACTGGATCTTTGGGGGGAATGAGGGAAATGGCAACCTTCATTATTCAACACCCAGTGAATAATCGCGATATCCGCGCGCACGACGCAGCTGTGCGGTCGGTCTCCTGACTCGGAAGCATCCCTCGCTCGGTTCCCGGCCTTCCCACTTTCGCAGTGGCCGTGAACAGGGTTTAAAGCTTCCTTACAGTGCCTGGGGGCGTGCCGGTCTTTCACCGACTTCCCGATTAAGCCATATGGCGCCGCAACGCCTGAACTATAAACGTGCCCGCCGGGACTGTCAACCTGTCGCCGGCGCCTGGCCGCGGCGGCGCCACCAGGCCCTAACCGCGCGACGCGATCGCTGCGCCGTGGCGCCGCCGCGCGTCAGCGCACTCGCGCGACCTGGCCGCCAACGCCCTGTCGCCGCCCGCCGAAATCGGGTATTATCGGCGTGAAAGGAGGCGCTCATGATACAGGTATTCGGCACTAAAAAATGCAAGGACACCCAGAAGGCGCTTCGCTTTTTCAAGGAGCGGGGCGTCGAGATCCAGTTCCGCGATATCGCTGAAAAGGCCCCGAGCCCCGGGGAGCTGGACGACGTGGCGAGAGCCGTCGGCGGCTACGCCGCCCTCGTCGACCTGAAAAGCCACGCGGCCATGGCCCGCGGCCTCGCCTTCATGGACTACGACGCGCGGGAAGAATTGCTCCAGGATCCCCTTCTGCTGCGCGCTCCCCTCGTCAGGGCGGGAAAGGGCCGGGCGGCCGTCGGCCTCGACGAAGCCGCGTGGAAGCTCTTCGCGCGAGGCCTCGATTGACCCTTTCATGGCGCGCCATATATCATCAGTAGGACAAGCAAGGCTAAGGAGCTGAAAATGGACGTATCGAAAAGCGCCGAACTGGCGGTAATACGCGCCAAGAACGCCTTCATCATCGACATGGACGGCGTAATCTACCATGGCAACAGGCTCCTGGCCGGCGCCGCCGAATTCGTGGCCTGGCTCAAGTCGAACGACAAGAAATTCCTCTTCCTGACGAACTCGAGCGAACGCTCGCCCGCCGAGCTATCGCAGAAGCTGGCCCGGCTCGGCATCGAGGTGGACGCGAGCCACTTCTACACGAGCGCCCTCGCCACGGCGGCCTTCCTCGCGAGCCAGCGGCCCCATGGCTCGGCCTACGCCATCGGCGAGCCCGGCCTCATCAACGCCCTGTACGATGCCGGCTATACGATGAACAACGTCAACCCCGACTACGTCGTGGTGGGCGAGGCGAGATCCTACAATCTCGATACCATAGAGAAGGCCGTCTCCCTGGTCTTCGGGGGAGCGCGCCTCATCGGGACGAATCCCGACCTCACGGGCCCCACGGAAAAGGGTATCATGCCGGCCTGCGGCTCCCTCCTCGCCCCCATCGAGCTCGCCACCGGGCGCAAAGCCTACTTCGTGGGCAAGCCCAACCCCCTCATGATGCGCCACGCCATCCGGAAACTGGGCGTCACCCGCGAGGAAACGGCCATCGTCGGCGACAGGATGGACACCGACATCATCGCCGGCATCGAATCCGACATGGAGACGGTCCTCGTCCTCTCCGGCGTAACGGCCGCCGAGCACCTTGACAAATTCGCCTATGGACCCCGCCACATCCTCGAGGGAGTCTTCGAAATCCCCGACTGATAGCGCGACGTTCCCGCGCCCCCATTTCAGACGCTTCCGGCGCGCCGCCTCAAGTATTCCGCTCCCCAAACGGATAAGCGTCCAACCCCTTCACCTCATTTTATGCAAAACTCATCGATTTTTCGTAAAATTATTTAATTTTGCCCTTGCGTTATGAAAAAAGCCGAAATATGATGTTAAGAATCGAACAGTTTGAATTCAATAATATTTGAATTCAAACATTTTCCGCCCTATTGATTTATTCAGGGAGCAACAATGGCAGAGATCGATTTACGATCACTTGTCTCAAACGCGAAACTGACACGGAAGGAAATCGTCGTCGCTGACTATTTGCTCGACAATGGCAACACCGCCTGCTTCATGTCAGCCGCCGAACTTGCGCGAAAACTGGATACGAGCAGCACCACGATCAATCGCACCGCTAAAGCGCTTGGCTACGATTCTTTCAACGAACTGCAAAAAGAAATCCAGGACTCGGTGAGTCGGCAAGTGATATTCGCCCAAAGCATTCTCGTATCGCCGCTGGAGCGGCTCAGTCACCATCTATCGGAGAACCATTCGGAAAAATTCATGTCCGATTTCTCCGAACTCATCGCCGACAATATTAAAAGCGCCTTCCAGAAAAACAATTCCGAGGCGCTTGATTTGGCGATCGACATTCTCATCAAGAGCAAGACCAAGTTCATAAGCGGGCAAAGACCAACGGTCTTCCTGGCCGAACGGTTCTCTTATCTCATGCGAATCATGCTGCCGGGCGTGATAGCGGTAACGGACAACAATTACTACGAAAAGATACTCGACATCGGGAAGGATGATTGCTTCTTCATCATCGACTTCAATCAATACAGTAAAAACGCCCTTCAGCAGCTGGAATACGCCAAAACCACGGGAACTAAAATCATCCTTCTGACGGACAAAAGCACGGCTCCTCTCGCTCGTTTCGCCGACGTTCTTCTTGTGGTGGACGTCTTCAATTTGAGCTTTTTCAATTGCGGCTTAGCCCCTCTTTTCCTTCTAGAATTTCTCTGCTTGAGGATCGCCGCCCGCATGAACGATACGGTCAAGGAACGGCTTAAGCTGCTTACCCCCTATTTCGAAAGCCACCACCTCGCGCACTGATAATTGAAATGTCGAGTATTTTCGGGAGGGAACTCACCGTAAATATATATTTTTGAAGGAGGAGACTATGAGAAGACGTATAGTAATCGCTCTTGTATGCATGCTCGCGATTATACCGACGATGAGCTGGGGACAATCGGCATCGGCCGCAACCGGGGAGTTGGTGTTCGCCAACACGACCGACATTTCGACCATGGATCCGCGCAACGCCACGGGTACCCCGACCGCGGGGATACTAGCCCATGTCTACAGCAGCCTGCTCAAGACCGATGAAACAGGGAAGATTTTGCCGGACTTGGCAGTATCCTACAAAAACATCAATCCCTTGACCTGGGAATTCACGCTCAACAAGAACATCAAATTCCACGACGGGTCGATCTTGACTTCCGCGGACGTGAAATACACCGTGGACACGATTTCCGACCCCAGCAAAAAATTCCGCCTCGCGTCGGATTTTTCTTTCATGAGCGTCGAAATAATCGATGATTTGCGTCTCCGTATCACGACCAAGCAGCCCTTCCTTGAGCTTCCATTGCGTCTGAATTACATGAAAATCATCCCGAAGGCCTATGTCGAAAGGGTTGGCGACGATGAGTTCGCGAAAAAGCCGATCGGCTCAGGCCCCTACACCTTCGTCGAGCGTTTAAAGGACGAGAAAGTCGTTCTTCAAGCTTTTAACGGTTACTTCGGGAAGAAGCCCGCCATAAAGAAAGTCACCTATCGAATCATTCCCGAAGCCGCCTCCCGTATCGCGGCGCTCGAATCGGGCGAAGTGCAGATCATCGGCACCGTGGCGACGAGCCAGGTTCCCAGGTTGAAGGGCATGAAAAACATCGAGGTCGTGGGAAGCCCGACAACCCGCGTCATGTTCATCGGTATGAACCTGAAAAAAGCGAATAGTCCCCTCCAGGATGTCCGCGTACGCCAGGCTCTTAACTACGGAGTCGATAAAGACGCCCTCATAAGCGGCATTCTCGACGGATATGGCACCAAGATAGCCTCGGTCTCCACACCTGAGTACTTTGGCTATGATCCTTCGATCAAGCCCTACGAGTACGATCAGAAAAAGGCGAAAGATCTTCTCAAGGCAGCCGGCTACCCAAAAGGTATTGATCTCACGTTCTCCGTATCTTCAGGAGGGCTGAACGCCTACGACGTGGTTCAGGCCATTAGCGCCCAACTTGGGGAAATCGGGATCAACTGCACGATCGTCGAAGAGTCGAACACCCAGCAGACAGACAAAATTCGGGCGGGCACCGTCTCCGATCTTTACTTCACGGGCATCGGCGGACCTTACGCGAATATCGATCTCGTGACGAAGCTGTCCTTCTGCACCGGCGAGCGATTCTCCTGCTATTCCGATAAAGTCTTCGATGACCTTCGCGTCAAAGCGGCATCCACCGTGGACACGGATGAGGCCAAAAAGCTTCTGTCGGAAGTGCAGCGCTATATGAAAGACAAGGCCCCGGCCATCTTCCTCTATCAGCAGTATGGCTTGTACGCCTATGACAAGAGAGTGGCGAATTGGAAGGCCAGAACCGACGAGATGATACTGGCGAACGACGCCGAGATCAAGAAATAGAGGCGTGGGAAACCAATCATGAAAGGAAAGCCGGCGCAAAGCCGGTTCTCCTTTCATGCCAAGGATGCGAAATGTTCAGGTATATCGTAAAGCGATTGGCGCAGTCTGTTGTGGCGATTATCGGGATCACATTGGTGGTGTTCATCGTGCTTCACCTATCCGGCGATCCCGTGGAACTGATGGTGCCCCCGAGCGCCTCGCGCGCCGATATGGACAGGTTGCGGGAAGAGATGGGCTTTAACGACCCTCTGCTTGTTCAATACGGCCGATTCCTCATGGGTATCGCGAAAGGCGATTTCGGCATGTCCTACAATTATAACGAACCGGCCTTGGATGTGGTCATGGAACGGATACCAGCCACGGTGAAATTGACCGCTGTCGCCTTGGTGATCTCGCTCCTTCTGGGGATTCCCGCCGGAATCATATCGGCGATAAAGCGCAACAGCAGACTTGACGCGGCAATCAGGAGCCTAGCCCTGCTTGGGCAATGCCTGCCGGCCTTCTGGTTGGGGATAATGCTGATAATGTTATTCTCGGTCAAGTTAAAACTGCTCCCGACATCGGGCAACGACTCATGGAAATCCATCATCATGCCCGCTTTCACAATGGGCGTATATACCGCGGCGACCATCACTCGCTTGCTTCGCTCAAATATGATCGAGGTGATGAATAAGGAATATATCGATACCGCCAAGGCAAAAGGCCTCGGGAGGGGATCCGTCGTCATGAAGCACGCGTTCAAGAACGCGTTCAGCTCGATCATGACGGTTCTTGGGCTCCAAGTCGCTTCCCTGCTAGGCGGCTCCGCGATCGTTGAGACGGTGTTCGCGTGGCCCGGCATCGGGCGATTGGCCGTTCAGTCCATCACCAACAGCGATTTCTATGTCGTGGAGACTATCGTTTTCATGATGGCCATAGCGTTCGTTCTCATCAATTTTATCGTGGATATTTTATATGGGGTCATCAATCCTCGCATAAAAATCCAATAAGGAAACCAGTAATGCTGCGAAGCCTATGGGAGAGCAAAACCGGTCTTGTCGGGGCCATTGTCGTCGCCCTCGTCATTCTCATGGCGATGACGGCAACCCTTATAAGTCCGCAGAATCCATCGAAACAAGATATCCGCAACAAGCTCCTGCCGCCCGCCTGGAGTTCGGGAGGCCGAGAACAGAACCTCTTAGGAACCGATCAAATGGGCAGGGACGTACTTTCCCGCATTATTTACGGAAGCCGCGTCACCATACTCATCGCCTTTTCGGGAACTATCATCGCGGGGTTGGTTGGCGTCATCCTGGGATCGATCAGCGGGTATTACGGGGGATGGGTCGACGCGCTCATAATGCGCATCGTTGATGTCCAGCTTTCCTTTCCCTTCATCCTGCTCGCGATTTTCATCGCCGCCGTTATCGGGCCGGGCCTTTTCAATATCATTCTGATCGCGGGATTAAGCAGTTGGGTACGTTATGCGCGATTGGTACGGGGCGAAATATTGTCGATCAAGGAAATGGAGTACGTCGAAGCCATACGGGCCGTAGGCGGTTCCGATCCACGCATCATATTCAAGCATATTCTGCCCAACATCATAAGCCCGGTCATCGTCATCGCGACGCTGGAGATGGCGAAGATAATCCTCATGGAATCGTCGCTGAGTTTTCTCGGTTTGGGCGTTCCCATAAACATCCCGACCTGGGGAAGAATGCTCGCCGATGCCCGCGTTCATTTGGTGACGAGCCCCTGGCTCGCGATAATACCGGGGCTTTTCATAACATTGACGGTCCTCGGGGTGAACCTACTCGGCGATTGGCTGCGCGATTACCTCGATCCGAAACTGGACATCTGACGGAGTGAGCATGAGCGTATCATTACTATCAGTACAAGACCTCGTGGTCAGCTTCTCGACCAAACGAGGGATAGCCCGCGCGGTCAACGGTATCGATTTCACCCTGGAAAAGGGGGAGAAACTTGGTTTGGTCGGAGAATCGGGATCGGGGAAAAGCGTCACCGCCAAGAGCATCATGAGGCTCTTGCAGAGCCCTCCGGCGACGATCGGCGGAAAGATCGAGCTGGACGGAGAGGATCTCCTTTCGAAAACAGAAAACGAAATGTGCAAATACAGGGGCAACAAAATCTCCATGATCTTCCAGGAACCCATGGTTAGCCTCAATCCCCTGTTCTCCATCGGGAATCAGCTTGCCGAAGCCCTTCGCCGGCACACGGAACTAGACAGGAAAAGCATCGAGGAAAGGGTTCTGACGATGCTCCACGTAGTGGGCATTCCGTCCCCGGAAACCAGGCTGCGCCAATATCCTTTCGAGATGTCGGGGGGCATGCGACAGCGGATCATGATAGCGATGGCCTTGCTCTGCCGACCTCAGATAATCATCGCCGACGAACCCACCACAGCTCTGGACGTCACCATTCAGGCGCAGATCATGGAACTGCTCAACGATGTCAATCGCGAGTTCGGTACCGCCATCATTCTCATCACCCACGATCTGGGCGTGATCGCCGAGATGGTGGACAGCGTCGCCGTGATGTACGCCGGGTCGATCGTCGAAAAAGCGAAGGTGGGGGATGTTTTCGAAAGCCCGCTGCACCCCTATACAGTAGGACTTCTGCGCTCCGTCCCGACTATGGAGGATAGAGGGGAAGTATTGGAAACCATCGAAGGCCAGGTTCCCAGTCTCTATGATATGCCCGAAGGCTGCGCGTTTCACAATCGCTGCCACAGATCGAAAAAAATATGCCGGGCGCGAATCCCGCCGGTATTCGATCGCGGAGGGCGACAGGTCAAGTGCTGGATATATTCCCCCGATTGGGACAAGGAGACCGCGGATGTCGAATAACCTTTCCTCCGAGTATCTGTTGGATGTACGCGGTCTGAAAAAATGGTTCCCCGTCGCCGGATCGCATGGGCGAAAACATGTAAAAGCGGTAGAAGATGTCAGTTTGAACATCAAACCTGGCGAAACCCTCAGTGTCGTCGGGGAGTCGGGCTGCGGAAAATCGACGCTCGCGCGGCTTATCATGCGACTGGTCGAACCCTCGGATGGCAGCATCCTTTTTAACGGGGACGACATCACGAAGCTTTCGCGCGAAAGGATGCGAAAACAGCGGCGAAACATTCAGATCGTTTTCCAGGACCCCTATGCCTCGCTGAATCCTCGCCAACGAGTCCATGACATGCTCGGTGAGCCTCTCCTGATCCATCATTTAGCCGATCGGAGGCAAGCCCGCGAACGAGCGGTCGAGCTTCTCGGCATGGTCGGGCTCGGCACCGACAGCATGGATAAGTTCCCGCATGAATTCTCCGGCGGCCAGCGACAGCGGCTCTGCATCGCGCGCGCCCTTGCCGTTGAGCCCAAACTAATCATCTGCGATGAGTGCGTCTCCGCCCTGGACGTATCCATCCAGGCGCAGATCATCAATCTTCTGACGCGTCTGCAAAAGCAGCTGAATCTCACGCTACTATTCATATCGCACGATTTGCGCGTTGTGCGGCACATCTCCGACAGAGTCATCGTGATGTATCTCGGGAGAGTATTGGAACAAGCGCCCAAAGATGTCTTGTTCAAGTCGCCGACGCATCCGTATACAAAGGCGCTCCTTTCAGCGGTGCCAATTCCCGACCCAAAATTCGAAAAAAAGAGAATTATCTTGATGGGAGACATACCGAGCCCGATAAACAGCCCCTCAGGATGCAAGTTCCGCACGAGATGCTATCAAGCCAGGGAGAGCTGTGCCGCGTCGGAGCCGGAACTCCTCCCGATCTCTCCCGAGCACTATTGTCGTTGCCCCTATTGGGACTTAGCCAAAGAGGAGTCGAAATGACGAAGCTAGAACGTATACGGGCGGCGATCGCCGGCGAACCGACGGATCGGATCCCCTATGCCCTATGGTCTCATATTCCCGGCATAGACTTGATACCGGAAAGAATCGCCGAGGAAACCTACCTCTTTTACAAACAATACGACGTCGATTTCATAAAGACTTTGAACAACGGGATGTACAGCATCGAGGATTTCGGGGGACAGGCGGATTATTCAGGAATCGAGAAGGGAGGAGTCGCCGCCCTCACCCATAGCCCGGTCTCCTCAGCCGAGGACTGGGATACGATTCGCCCGGCGGACACAGGCAAAGGCGCGCTGGCGCGCGAACTGCGCTATCTCGATCTTCTCATGAAAAGACTGGATGGGGAACCGGTACCCGTCGTCTTCACGATATTCAGCCCCCTGACGACCGCGTCAAAACTTTCGGAGAACCGGATCATGGAACACATCGCGCGAGGGCAGGGCATTCGTGTTCACCGCGCTTTGGAGATAATCACCGAGACTACCTGCAGGCTTGTGGAGCGGGCGATCGAAAAAGGAGCCTCCGGCATCTTCTTCGCTACCCAGCTCAGCAATTACGGCATCATGCCCGAAGCGTGGTATGAGGAATTCGGTAAACCATACGACATCCGCGTGCTCAAGGCATCCAAAGGCTGGTGCAATATGCTGCACGCGCATGGCGACAATATAATGTTCCCCCTCCTCCGCGATTATCCTGCGCAGATTTTCAACTGGCATGTCGGTGAATCGCTGCCCGATATGGACGAGGCGCTCCTCATGACGAAAAAGTGCGTGATGGGCGGCCTGAAGCGGGCCGACATCACCCAAGACCGCCGCAACGCTCTCGCGAACCAGATTTATAGGGCAATACGAGCGACCGGAGGCCGACGGCTGATACTCACTCCCGGCTGCGTCATCCGTTACCCCCTGAACGAAAATACCATGCATTACGTGAAACAGGCCAAGGAAGCGATTGAAGAAGAATTTCGGAAGGAGATAATTTAAGATGGAACAAGCGATCATCGTCGTGAAGGGAAGCCCCTATGAGCAAGGTGTCGAGCAAGGGAAGCGACTCGTCGATCTTATTCATCACAATACGGAAATCATTCGGACAAAACTGAGAGAGGCTAAATGCGATAATGAGAGGTACTGGGATTTCGTCGAGCGCAATGTCCTCTTCATGAAGGAAAGGCATCGGGAGCTGTATGACGAGATGCGCGGGATCGCGGATGGATCGGGGATGCCGTTCAAGGATATTCTCATGATCAATATCCCGGCGTACTTTCTGACAGAACAGTTGAGGCAGGAATGCACCATGCTCTTGGCCCGAGGGAAGGCGACCCTGGACGGCAAGACCTATGTCATCAAGAACCGCGACATGGGCATGGACGTGCGGCAAGTGGTCATCCACCACATTTACGATGACGGCACTTCCATCGTCGAAGTGAATGGCGCCGGCATCGTGACGTATCCCGCGAGCGGAATGAGCAGCCATGGCCTGGGAGTGACCACGACAGGATTCTGGTCGGCTAAGGCCCCCACGGCCATGGACCGGGTCGACGCGGCCCAGATATTCATGAACGTCCATCTGATCCTGGCCAATTGCAGAACCGCTAGGGAAGCGCTGGAATACATCAAGACGACTCCCTGCATGAACGGATTGAGTATCATCGTCGTGGATGAACATGACGCATATGTTCTGGAAATGACGAATGATGGGTATGTCCTCCAGGAGGACGATGGTTCGGGAATCCTTTTCCGTTCCAACCATTATATGACCGATGAACTGAAGCACCTCAATCCCGATCCGGCAAAATTCACTTCGACCTATTTCCGGGCAAAACGTGTCGATGAGCTATTGAAGGAAAGTTATGGGAAATTGAGGTTCCAGGATTTTTTCCGAATCCTCTCGGATCACAAAGACGGAATAAATTGCCTGTGCAGACACCCTCAAGGCGAGGTTCTGGGCAGGACCGTTTCGACGAGCATGTTCGTATTGGAAGACAGGGAAGCATGGACATCCCTAGGCAACCCTTGCATGAATCTGCGATTCGCGAAGCTATGACCAGGGGCGTCCACGTGGAAATCAACGATCGAGTCAAGGAACGGACACGACGGCTTCAGGATCTGATGGGAGAACGGTCGATCGACGCCGCCATCATCCTCAAGCCGGAGAACGTTTTCTATTTCAGCAATTTCAATCCGATACTGAATAGCCATCCAGTTTTTTTGGTCGTTCCGAAAAAAGGTGAAGCCAGCCTCCTGGTCCACGCGTTACGCGACACTCATGCCAGGAATGATGCGGCGATGGACAAAATTTTGCTTTACGGAAAATGGGGCGGCAAGAAGACGTTGGCCGATACGCCCGAAGCGGCGGTCGCCGCGTTGCTTGACGACAAGATAGATAGTGTAGGCTTTGAAAGAGATACTCTCAGCATGGCGATGTTCGGCAGGCTAAAATCGAAAGTGGAGTTTCGAGAAGACGTCGACATCGGAGAGATGATCCAGCGGATGAAGATAATCAAGGACGCGTATGAGATAGAATGCATACGCGCCGCTTCGCGCCTCGTGGACACGGGAGTTGGAACAACCCTCGAATGGCTGGCTTCTGGGGTCACCGAAGCCGAGGCTTGCACCGAAGGTCAGTACGCCATGCGTAAAACCTGGCAGAAAGAGTTCCCTGACTACGAAGTCTCGGGATTTGGAACTTCCGAAGGCGGCATGATAGACAGCCTTCACTGTTGGTGCCTCAGCAACGAGAGAATCGCCTACGGCTGCGATTGCCCTAAACCTTATCGGCCGAAAAGAGGCGACATGGTACTCCCGATGGCCTGGGCGAAGATTAACGGCTATCACGCGGAGAACGAGCGCTCGATCGTCATGGGGGAACTTTCCGCCGATAGGCAAAAAGCCTATGACGCGATGCTTGAAGCAAGGCAGAATGTTTTTGATATTCTCAAGCCAGGCGCTTTATTTGAGGAGCTTTACGAAGCGGCCTGTGGCGCGTTCCGGCGCCATGGCTTCGGAGGCATTCTGCCCGGACGGATTGGTCACGGTATCGGTAACTCGGCTCATGAATTCGTTTCGTTGACCAAGGGCAATAAGATGCCGCTCGCCGAGGGGATGGCTATAACCGTGGAGCCCGGCCTGATGGACGCCTGGGGAGGGGCCCGTCATTCCGATACGGTCATCATCACGGAGAAGGGTTACGAACGTTTGACGGCTTCTCCGAACCGACGCATACGCATTGAGAATGGCAAGGTTCTTTACGAATCCGAGTAGGATAGGGTCAAGCGTCGATTTCGAGGAAAATCGGTTTTTCGGGCGAAATCATGCCGTCTTCGAGCGACAGGACATCGCCGGAGAGAAGATCGCGTCCGCGCAGCGGTCTTGGGAACTCGAGTTCCGAGGTCCACCCTTCCAGATTCACGAGGACGGCGAAGCGTGTCGTTCCCGGCGCGGCGCCTGGCGCGGCACTAGCCTCGGTCCCAATTCCAGCGCCGGTCGCGGCCGAACGTTCGAGCAGGAAGACACCCTTGCCCACCTCGGTCCAGGAAAAGCGCGGACTCACAGCCTTGGCTTTTTTGCACGCGGCTAAAACCCCGATAAAATAATCGCGGAACGATTCGTCGCCCGCGGCCCAATCGACGGGATCCTTCTCGAACAGATCCGGCTTGCGCGCGATGGCGCATTCCTGCCCCATATAGGCGAAAGTAATCCCCGGGATGAACTGCGTGAACAAGGTCCAGGCCTTGAGCCTCGCCTCGCCGCCGTCCCGCGTTATCCGCCCGCGGCCGAAACGCGCGGGCGCCCTCATCTGGTCGTGATTTTCCAGGAACCTGATCTTGCGCGCCCGCGCCGGATACAGCGTTTCCTGGGTATACAAATAGTCGAGATACTCGGTCGCGTCTCGCTCTCCCGCCCAAACCTTTTCGAGGCGTTCCCAGCCGTCGTAGTCGTAGCTGAGGTCGAACACGGAATGAAGCTCCGGCTCCGACCAGGCGCCATGGCCGGCCTCGCGCATTTTCTTCAGGAAACCCGGATGGACGCTCTCGGCGAGCCAGACCAGCGGATATCGCTCGCGCCGCAGCCCCGGATCATACTGGTTCACGCGCTGTCTGGCCTGTTTCCAGAAATCCACCGGCACAAGGGAAGCCACGTCGCAGCGGAAGCCGTCCACTCCCTCCTCCCGCCAGCCTACGAGAATGGACATGAGCTCCACCCAGAGCTGGGGCGAGGAGCCGTAATCCAGATCGACGACGTCCGACCAGTCCGCGCACTTGTGGCCGAGAGCCCCGGGAGCCCTCAAGCCATGCATCATCTCGAGGGAAGCCGCGGCCGCTGTCGCGGAAGCCCCGGCGGCGCCCTCCCGCAGGAACCATTCGGGATTTTCGCGCGCCAGGACCGAATCGGGCGATGTGTGGTTGAACACGACATCCATCATAACCTTGAGCCCGAGGCCGTGAGCCGCGGCCAGGAAGGTCCGAAAATCGCCCATCGTCCCTAGCGACGGATCGATGGCGCGGTAATCGGAAATGGCGTAGGGACTACCCAGCTTTCCCTTGCGCGACTCCACCCCGATCGGGTGGATCGGCGTGAGACAGATCCAGTCAAAGCCCATAGCCGCGACCCCCGCCAGGCGGGGAATCGCCACCGCGAACGTGCCCTCATGCGTGAAGTTCCTCAGGAATATTTGGTAAATGGCGCTCGACTCATCGATCATGCTTCGATTTCCTTTCTTCGATATATAGCGTCTCATTATATGCCCTGAACGACATTCCCGCCAGCTTCGCTCGGTATGACTACAATTTTCGATTTGCCTATATATATTTTCTTTTATATATTAATCAACATACAGTGATCGCAAGGAGATCAAAAATGAGTTCATGGAATACCCTGCCCAGCAGTGAAACAGTAGAAAAAACGGCCGCGGCCCTCAGGGCCAACGGCTTTGAAGTGGTTATCGCCGCCAACGCCGCCGCCGCCAAGGCCAAAGCGCTCGAATGGATACTTGCCAAGGCCGAGGTCTTCACCATGGCTTCGGTCACCGTCGACTCGATCGGGCTATCGGCCGTCCTCAACGAATCCGGCGACTACGATTCGGTGCGCGCGAAGCTGGGCTCGATGAACGGCGCCACCCAGGGCCGCGAGATGCGCAAGCTCGGAGCCGGACCCGATTTCTCCGTGGGCTCGGTCCACGCGCTCACCGAGGACGGCAAGTTCCTCGTCGCCTCCCTCACCGGCAGCCAGCTTCCCGCCTACGCCTATGGCGCGGGCACCGCCATCTTCGTCGTCAGCACGAAGAAGATCGTTAAAAATCTCGACGAAGCTTGGAATCGGCTCGTCGAGCATGTCGTGCCCCAGGAAAGCGCGAGGGCGCGTAAAGCTTATGGCCTGCCCGAGAGCTTCAACAGCGGTCCCTCGAAAGTGCTTATTTTCAACAAGGAAGTCCAGCCCGGGCGCGTCAAGATCATTCTCATGAACGAGGACGCAGGATTCTGATTAGACTTGCGTCGCCGAGCCCCGGGACGCTACCATGAGGCCATGGGAAATTTACTGGTAATTTTCGCGGGCGGGGGCTTAGGCGCCCTCGCCCGCTTTTTTCTGTCCCGCCTCGTGGGATCGCGAATAGATCAGGCGCTCCCCTTCGGAACCCTCTTCGTCAATGTGACAGGCTCTTTCCTGATCGGCCTTGTCCTGTCGCTCGTGGAAACGGCTGTCCTGCCCGCCTTGTGGCGTCCACTTGTCGCCGTCGGCTTCATCGGCGCCTACACCACCTTCTCCACCTACGCCTTCGAAACCGTCTCGCTTCTGCAAAAAAAGGCCTATGGTCCCGCGATCTGGAATTTCTTTCTCAACAATGTTCTATCCATGGCCGCCATCGTGCTTGGGATGCTCGCCGCTTCCATCCTGATTTCGGCCTTAAGAGGTCAGCGGCCCTAGGCGCGAAGCCCTTCAGGTCCTGGGCAGTATGTGCGCGGCTTTCCGGGAGAACGAGAAGGGCACGGTGTCGCCCAGCTTGTAGAATTCCCCGTTCACGGGATCGTGGCTGAGGGCCATGAGGGGCTTTTCGTAGCCGGCATCGATCTCGTACTCGATGACGGAGCCGAGATAGACCGCCTTCGTCACTTTTCCCTCGCCAAAGACCGCAGCGTTTTCAGCCCCGCCCGGGAGCCCGCCTGCGGACGCTTTTTCCGCCTCGCCCAGCCTCAGCGACTCGGGTCTCACGGTGAGCAGGGCTTCGTCGCCCACTTTCAACGCGGGGTCTATGCTCTCGGCGGGCAGCTCCCTGCCGCGCGGATCTCTGGCTATCGGCGCGGAGCCGGTGGCCAGCACCGTGACGGGGAAGATGTTCACCTTGCCGATGAAATCGGCTACGAAGCGGCTGGCTGGCCTGGAATAGACCTCGAAGGGACTGCCCACCTGCATCACGAGCCCCTTCTCCATCACGACGATCCTATCCGACACCGTCATGGCTTCGGCCTGGTCGTGGGTGACATAGATGCTCGTGATCCCGAATGTCTGCTGGATGCGCCGTATTTCCACGCGCATGGTTTCGCGCAACTTAGCGTCGAGGTTGGAGAGAGGCTCGTCGAAAAGAAGAACGCGAGGCCTGTTCACGACGGCCCTCGCGAGGGCGACGCGCTGCTGCTGGCCGCCCGAAAGCTGATCCGGCCTTCGCTTGCCGAGTTCGGTGATGCCCATCACTTCCATCACCTTCGCCGTCTCTTCCCTGATTTCAGCCTTGGGCCTGCCTTTCAGCTCGAGGCCGAAGCCCACGTTCTGCTCCACCGACATATGGGGAAATATCGCGTAACTCTGGAACACCATCGTCGTGTCGCGCTTGTTGGGCGGAACATCGTTCACCATCTCGCCCGAAATCCATATCTCCCCGCTCGTGGGAATCTCGAAGCCCGCCACCATGCGCAGGGTCGTCGTCTTGCCGCAGCCCGAAGGGCCGAGGAGGGTGATGAACTCGCCTTCGCGTATCTCGAGGTTCATGTCCCTCACGGCCAGCATGCTGCCTCCCGAGCGCTCGGGATCGGGGAATTCCTTGTTAATGCCGACGAGTCGCACGCTCATGGGCTCTCCTTCAGAAATGAAGCATATTGCCGCCGAAACGGCCGTACTGGGCTTTCAATATCAGGCGAATGAGGCTTATCGCAACCCCTACAATAAGCACCAGAAGCACGCTGTAGGCGGCCGCGGCGCCCAGGTTGCCCGATTCCACCTGGGACATTATATGCACCGTCATCAGGTTCCATCGCGATGACACGAGGAAGATGGCCGCGCTCACCGCCGTCATCGCGCGCACGAAAGCGAAAACAAGCCCCGAGAAAAAGGCCGGCACGATCATAGGCAGCGTGATTTTCGAAAAAGTCTGGCGCGCGTCGGCGCCCAGGTCGACAGCCGCTTCCTCTATCGAGGGATCGATCTGCTGGAGTATGGCCATGCCCGACTCGATGCCGACGGGAATATACCTGAACACGAAGTTGAGAAGGAGAATGGACAACGTGCCGGTGAGGGCCAGCGGCCTGTGGTTGAACGCAAGGATGTAGCCTATGCCGATGACGGTGCCCGGCACGGCGAAACTCAGGATGCTCATGGCGCCTATGAGTTTTTTGCCGGGCACCCTCGTTCGCACGACGAGAAATGCTATCACCATGCCGAAGAGTCCCGCGATCGGCGTCGCGATGCCCGCTATCATCAAGGTGTCGCGCACCGCCTTGAAGCCGACGCCGAAGACGAACTTGTAGTGGTCGAAGGTAAGGTGGTGATCGTAGCCCCATACCTTGGCGAGGGAGCCGAGAAGAATGGAGAAATAGATGAGTCCGACGAGGATGGACATGGCGAGGCAGAACGCGAAAAGCCCCGTTCTCGCCCCCGCGCTCACGATCTTGCCCGAGGAAGCCTGGGGCTTGCCCGTCACCGTCGTATATCTTTTTCGCCGAACCATGGCGCGCTGGAAATAGAATGCCACGAGCGAAGGCACAAGGAGGAAAACCGATATCGCCGCGCCTTTGGGAAGGTCGTACATGCCGACGATCTGCAGATAGGCTTGCACCGAAAGCACGGGAAATTTGCTTCCCGCGAGAATGAGAGGATTTCCAAAATCGGCCAACGTTTCCACGAAGAGAAGGAGGATCGAGCTAGCGATACCAGGGAACGCGAGCGGGAGGGTCACGCGACTGAACACCTTGAAGCGGGAGCCGCCGAGGTTGAGCGCCGCGTCCTCCAGGACGGGATTCATCGACTCGAGCACGCCTTTCATGGTCAGGTAGGCGACGGGGAAGAAGGTCACCACCTGGGCGAGGAAGAGCCCATTGAAGCCGTAGATTGGGAAGTTGTTGATCTTCAGGAGATTCCAGGTGACGAGGCCGTTGTTGCCGAAGAGCATGATGATGGCGAGGGCGCCGATGAAGGGCGGCGACACTATCGGGATGATGGCGATGACGTTGAAGAATTTCTTGAAGGGCACGTTCGCCCTCGTCACGGCGAAGGCGAAGAGAAAACCTATAAGCGTTCCCACTACGGCTGTCAGCGAGCTCATCATGAAGCTGTTGTAGAAGGCTTTTCGCAGATAGGCGGACTTAACGACATCCCTATAGATGTCGAGAGAAAAACCCGTACCCGTCCTGAAGCTCTGCAGCGCCACGCTCAGAATCGGCCAGACGACAAAGACGATGAGCGAGGCGAGGGTGAGAAGCGAAACGGCGAACAATAGCGGGTCGCGGGCGATCCGCTTTACGTCGCCGATTGCCCGCGAAAAATTGGAGGTGGTCACGATTTTACGCTTCGATCACTTCGCGGCGAGGACTTCCTGCACCCACTTCTCCACGAGCCGTTTCTTGTTCTCGCCGGCCCAGATGGGATCGACGTCTATCGTCTTCAGGGATTCGAAATCCGGCATTCCTTTCCCTAGCTTCGCGCCAGCGATGACGGGATAGAAATAGGTTTGTTTCTCCGTCATGGAGTTCTGCCCCTGAACGGAGCTGAGCCAGTCGATGAGCGCCTGCGAGGCCTCGAGGTTTTTGGCGCCCTTGAGGATGGAGACGGCGGGCGCTTCGAACCAGACGCCTTCTTTCGGGAATACGACATCGACGGGGAATCCCTTCTCGATGGCTTCAAAGAAGGCGGGCGTGAACTGGAGGGCGATCGCGCACTGTCCTACCTGGACAGCCTTCGAGGGAGCGGTGCCCGAGGAAGTGTAGGTCTGGATATTCGGGGCGAGTTTCTTCATGTAGTCGTAAGCTTTCTGTTCGCCCATGAGGACGACGAGGGAGGCGACGATGTTGTAAGCCGTGCCGGAGGACTGGGGCGAGGGCATCTGGATCTGTCCCTTGTAAGCGGGATTGAGCAGGTCGGCCCAGCTCGCGGGCTTGGGGGCGCCAATCCTGCCGAGGACTTCCCTGTTGATGGCGAAGGCCATCGGGTTCATGTAGAAGGATCTCCAGTAGCCGTCCGGATCCTTGAATTCCTTGCCCAGCTTGTCGAAGCTGGCGCCCTTGTATGCCTGGGTAAGCTTTTCTTCCTTGGCGATGATGTGGTTTTCGCTCGGCGCGCCGAACCAGACATCGGCCTGGGGATTGGAGGATTCGGCCTTGATCCTGGCGTAGGCCGGTCCCGAGGAGAGCTGGACGAACTGGACGTTTATGCCCGTATCGGCCGTGAAGGAGTCGAGAATTTTCTTGGCGTTCACTTCATCGACGCTGGAATAGATGACGATAGTCTGCCCGGGCTTGGCGACGGCGGGGATGAGCGCGTAGAACAACATGAGCGACGCGAGCAAAAGGACGATTTTCTTCATAGTTGCCTCCGGCGAAAGGGTATTGAATCGTTACGCCTTGAATGGTAGGAGTGTCGTTCGAATATGTCAAGAAAAAAGAGGCCCATCCAGAATTCACTCAGTCCGCGTTGACCATCGCGCCGGAGGAGCGTTACTCTCACCATATACCCAACACTGGAGGACGACACGTATGGACCGCATAACCATAGCTCCGAAAGACTTCGTTTTCGATCAGTCGACCATATCGAAGCGATGGCTCCTGCTCACCGCGGGCGAATTCAAGCCCGGAAAATTCAATTCGATGACGATTTCCTGGGGAAGCGTCGGCGAAATCTGGAATAAGACCTTCTTCCAGATCGTCGTGCGCCCGCAGCGCTACACGCGAAGCTTCCTGGACTCAGGCGATTACTTTACCCTCTGCGTCTTTCCCGAGGCCCGCAAGCCCGCCTTATCCCTCCTGGGCGCCAAATCGGGCCGCGACGGCGACAAGATCAAGGAATCCGGGCTCACGCCCATTGCCTCCGCCATCGCTCCCGCCCCCGGCTACGAAGAGGCGGAGCTCATTGTCGAATGCAAGAAAATGTACTGGCAGGATATCGATCCCGCGCATTTTCTCGATCCGGGCATCATGGTGAACTATCCGAAGCAGGATTTCCACCGCGCCTATTTCGGCGAGGTGGTGAACATCAGCGGCATCGCGAAATACAGCCGCGAAGGTGACGGCGCGCGTTCATGAGAACTCTCATAACGGGCGGCGTTAAGTCGGGAAAGTCGAGCTATGCCCTTGTCCTGGCCGAGGCCTTCGACGAACCGAGATTCTTTCTCGCCACCGCCGAGGCCTTCGACGATGAGATGAGGGCGAAGATCGCCCACCACAAGGCCGAAAGGCGGGAACGCTTCGTCACGATCGAGGAGCCGCTGGAGATACAAGCCAAGCTGCGCGACAACATGATTCTCGACTGCGTCCCTCTCTGGCTCAACAACATGTTCCATTACGGCAGGGAAGACTCCGTGGACGCGACGATCGACGCCCTCATCGAGGGATTGCCGGCCAATATCGTGATCGTGACGAACGAGGTGGGCATGGGTTTCGTGCCGGCGGAAGCTCTTTCGCGCCGCTATGGCAATACGATCGGCAGGGTGAACGCCCGTCTGGCCGCGGCCTGCGACGAGGTCATCCTCATGATTTCCGGCGTCCCGCTCGCGGTCAAGAAACCGCTATGAGACTTTGCGTCCCTTCCTGGCAGCTGCCCGGTTCCTGGCTGTACAATGTGGAAAAGCTCGCCGCCATTCCCTGGATTGAGGGAATCGAACTGCTTTTCTTTTCTTTCGATGAGGATGCCAGAAAAACCTTCGCCGTCGAACGGGAAGGAATCGCTGGTTTTGCCGATCGTTTTTCTTTCAGCCTGCATCTGCCCGATCCCCTCATGCCAGCCGACCGGGATCTCGTCGCGATGACGGAAACATTTGTCGATCAGTATGTCTTCCACCCCTATGGCGCTGGAGACCGAGCCGGCTACGGGGCTGTCGACGAAGCCGATCGGGCCTTAAAGCGCGGCGAGGGGATGGATGCCTGGGCGGACCTGCTCAAAAAGCTGAGGGCGGAGTACGGGGAGAGACGTTTCGCCATGGAATACTCTGGCGGGGCGGCTTTCGAAAGAAGCCTCGCGCTTCTGCCCGGGGCGCCGCTCTGCGCCGATACCGGATGTCTCATCCGCGACGGGCTCCAGCCCCTGGACTGGATGCTGAATCACGTTGACTCGCTGAGGGAAGTCCATCTCCACGCCGCGAGGGGGGACAAGGATCATCTCCCCCTTGGGCGGGATGAGCCTTGGGTTCCCGAATTCGTCGACGCGGCGGCGGCCGGCGACTGGCGCGTCGTCCTGGAGACTTTCTCCCTCGAAGACTCGAGGGCTTCCTATGAAGCGCTGAGGAGGTGGCTCCCATGAAGCTAGGAAAGATAAGGCTAGGCGACATGAAAACCGGCCGCGCCGTCACGAACCGGTTCCTCACGATTTTCACCCTCGTTTCCAGGATTCCGGTCAAAAAGAGCTTCGAGACGGACTTTTCACGCGCCGATTTCTGGCTGCCCGCCATCTCTCCCCTTGTGTCCCTGGCTTCCCTTCTGGGCTTCGGGCTCGGAATGACTCTGTCGGGCAACATCTTCCTTTCGGCTATAGCTTCCATCGCGCTTCAATACTTTCTTTTCAATATTTTTCATCTCGATGGGCTCGTCGACACCGCCGACGCGATGCTCCCGGCCGCAAGTCCGGAAAAACGCCTGGAAATCCTCAAGGATCCCAGGGTGGGCACCTATGGGTTCTTCTGCGGCCTCGCCGCTCTCGCCGCGCGCGCCGGCGCGATCAGCCTCCTTTCCGAAGGCGGTATCATTTTCTCCGCCCTGATCGCGGGCTTCCTCATCGCGCCTCTCTCGGGAAGGCTCGCGGCGGCGCTCGTGCCGCTCGTCTCAAAACCGGCCAGGCCGACGGGCCTTGGCGCTTTGATGAGCGGCTTCTCGGCGCGTCGAATCGCCGGCGGCGCGGGCATCGCCTATATTCCCGCCCTCGCCTACGGGATCGCGGCGGGCAGTTGGATCCTGCCAGTATTCTGCTTCTTCTCGACGGCGGCCGCGGCGGCGGGAAGCGCTTTCTTCATCTCTAGAACCTACTCAGCCAAAGTCGGTGGATTCACCGGCGACGCGTTGGGCGCCGCCGTCGAGATCGGTGAAATCTCGTCCCTCCTCATCCTCGGCATCGCGGTCCGCCTGGCTGGAGGCATTCCCGCATGAGTCGAGGCGCTGGTCCCTCGGAGGAAGCGGGAGCTCCCGATGAGACGGGGTATCCGGCCAAAGCGGCCGATCATTTGAGCCACGGCGGCAACACGAGGCTCATCGCCGCCGCGTCCGGGCTTCCTGAATCGGCCATCCTGGATTACAGCGCGAACATCAACCCCTTCGGACCGCCCGACTGGCTGCCCGACGCCATAGGCGAAGGTCTGTCGCGCGTCGCTTTTTATCCCGACCCGGAAGCTACGGAGGCGCGCGAGGCCGCGGCCGCGAGATTCTCCTCATCGCCCGATCGGTTTCTGTTCGCCGACGGCGCCGATTCCCTTCTTTTCGCCCTTCCCCGCGCCCTCGCCGCCGACGCCTGCGTCCTGCCTATCCCGACGTATTCGGGCTACCGGCGAGCCATTCGCCGCGCCGATATCCCGGAAATCGACCTGCCTCTCCTGGCCGAAGATGATTTCAGGATGGACAGCCCTCGCTTCATGGCCTCGCTACGGGACGCGCTCCAGCGCGGCGCACCGGGCGGCATACCGGAGGGCGCGGTGGCGCGGTGGCGCGGCGCGGACGCATCGAATCGAACGTGGGAACGCGGGGGCGTCACGATGGACCGCATGATCGTCTTTCTCGGCTCCCCCAACAATCCCGCGGGCGGCGTCTTGCCGAAGAAACTGGTCGAGGATCTGGCGAAAGAATTCCCCCACCGTTATTTCGTGATCGACGAATCCTTCCTCGAACTCACCCTGAAGGGCGAAAGTCTCATCGGCACGGATATAACCAACATTATCGTCGCGCGGTCGCTGACGAAGGCCTGGGCCGTCCCGGGAGCGCGCGTGGGCTTCATCTATTCGAATCCCGGGATTCGCGGCGCGGTCAGGGCTGAAATTTCCGCGTGGCCGCTGTCTTCCTTCGCCGAAGCCATCGCTAAAAGGGCGCTGGGCGATAAGGAATTTCTGGGACGGACCATCCCGGCGCTTCTGGCCGAAGAAGCCGACTTTTCGAAAGCCTTGGCCTCGATGCCCGGCATCGGGGTTTTCCGAAGCGGCGCGAATTTTCTGCTCGTGGATTTCGGCGATGATTCCCGCGGAGCCTCTATCGCCGAAGCGCTGCTCAAGCGCGGCATCGCCATCCGCCGCTTCTCCCCCGACGAGGGCCTGAGCGGGCGCTACGCGCGCCTCGCCGTCAGATCGCGGGAGGAGAATCGGCGCTTCATGGAAGCCTTGCGCGCCGCCATTGAGGCAAACAAGGCGGCGCGCATGAGGCCATCCCCCAAGCCGTATTCTGGATCGGAGCGCCGGCTTTGACCGCCTGGTACATAATCGTCGCGGCGCTCATACTCGACGGGCTCATAGGCGATCCCGAGTATGCCTTCCATCCGGTCAGGCTCATCGGCCGCGCCGCCGCTCGCCTTGAAGCATTCCTACGTCCCCGCCTGGGCGCCACAATAGGCGCCGGCCTCGCAGGCTGGCTCATCGCCGTCGGCGGCGCCTGCCTCGCGGGAATCGCGCTGCCCGGCATCGCGGCGGCGCTCGCCGCCCTTGTCTGCCGCGGAATCGGTATAGCGCGGGAACCCGCGGCGAAGGTCGCGGCTCTTGTCACCAGGATCGTTCTTATCTATACGACGATCGCCCCAAGGGACATGGCCAAGCAAGCGCTGCGCGTCTCGGCGGCCCTCGAAAAGCCCGGGATGGACGCCCAGAGCCGTCTAGAAGCGGGCCAGGCCAGCGTCTCGCGCATTGTGGGCAGGGATGCGCGACGGCTCGATCGGGAGGGCGTCGTGAAGGCGGCCGTGGAAAGCGTCGCGGAGTCCACCATCGACGGCGTCATCGCCCCGCTGTTCTGGGCGCTGATCGCGGGCGCGCCGGGAGCCCTCGCCTACCGCGCCATCAACACCCTCGACTCGATGTGGGGCTACAAGAACGAACGCTACCTGCGCTTCGGTCGCGTCGCCGCGCGCGCCGACGACGCCGCGAACTGGATTCCGGCTCGCCTTGGCTTCCTCTTCGGCCTTTTCGCCTGCGGGCTCCTCTCCATCACGGCCCCGGGCCGCTTCAGCCTCAAGGCGGCCCTGACCCTCGGCTGGAGGGACCGGCGCAACCACGAAAGCCCCAACTCGGCCTGGATGGAAGCCCTCACCGCCGGCGCCCTCGGCATCAGGCTGGCCGGCCCCGCCTGGTACGAAGGGAAAAAGATCGAGAAACCTTATCTCGGCGAAGCCCGCCGCCCGCCGGAAACCGCCGATATCGGCCGCTCCATTCTCATCATGTATCTCACGACCATTCTCTTCGCCTCAACCGGCTGTCTGATCCTTCTCGCGCTCTCCCGCGTCTGAGTCGCCGGCCAGGGACTTGCCCGGATAGGGATGTTACTATATAGTGTCTACATACCCCACCCTACCTGGGCAGGGTAAATCGATTTCACGCCGTTCTCGGCCCGAGGAGACACAGCAATGGATCACTGCAGCGCGGAAAGTCAGAAAGCCCTCATCCTTCTCAAGACAGCGAGGGGTCAAGTGGACGCGGCCATACGGATGATGGAAGGAAACCGCTACTGCATCGATGTTTCCAAGCAGATTCTCGCCTCGGCCGCGCTCATGAAAAAAGCGAACCTTGTCGTGCTCCGGCAGCATATCGACACCTGCGTGAAGGATGCCGTGAACAAGGATATGGCGCAGGAGAAAATCGAGGAGATAGCCAACATCCTGGAACGCTATCTGGGCGATTCTTAACCAGGATTCCTGAAGATAGGGGAGCAAGGCGCGCCCCGGGGCGCGGAGGATATGAACCATGATAAAAACCGAAACACTTGAGATTCGCGGCATGACCTGCGCTTCCTGCGTCGCCGCGAACGAGCGGGCGGTGCGCAAGGTGCCCGGCGTGGCCGAAGCCTCGGTCAATCTGGCGACGGAGACGCTCAAAGTAAGTTTCGACGACGCGTCCGCTTCCATAGAAGCCATAAAAATGGCCGTGAAAAACGCGGGCTACGAGGCGGTAGAACATCTCGGGGAGAGGGAAGTCACTATTCCTGTCGGGGGAATGACCTGCGCCTCCTGCTCCGCCGCCGTCGAGAGGGCGATAGGCAAGCTGCCCGGCGTCATCTCGGTCACCGTGAATCTCGCCACCGAGCGGGCGACGGTGAAATATAGTCCCGCGGTTCTGCGCCTCTCCGAGGTAAAGGGGGCGATCAAGAAGGCCGGCTACGAGCCTCTGGCGATGGAAGCCGTCTCGGCGGCCAAAATCGACGAGCACAAGGCGGCAAAAGAGCGCGAAATCCGCTCCATGTGGACGAAGTTCATCGTTTCGGCCGCGTTTTCCCTCCCTCTTCTCTACATAGCGATGGGGCATATGCTCGGTTGGCCTCTACCCGCCTCCCTTCACCCGATGGACTATCCCCTCCGCTTCGCCCTCATCCAGATAGTCTTGGTGATACCGGCCATCATCGCGGGATATCGTTTCTACGTCGTCGGCGTCCGTGCCCTTCTCCATGGCTCTCCCAATATGGACAGCCTCATCGCGATGGGCACGAGCGCGGCGGTTCTCTACAGCCTCTTCTCCGTGTACAGGATAGCGAACGGCGACTTCGGCGCTGTCGAGGAGCTCTATTTCGAGACGGCCGGCATCATCATCACCCTCATTCTCCTCGGCAAGACGCTGGAAACGGTGAGCAAGGGTCGTACCTCCGATTCGATCAAGAAACTCATGGGGCTCAAGCCGAAAACGGCGACGCTGCTCCAAGACAGGAAGGAGATCGAAACTCCCATCGACGAGGTCGAACCGGGCGACATCCTCCTCGTCCGCCCCGGCGAGAAGGTTCCCGTCGACGGAACGGTCATCTCTGGAGCGAGCGCCGTGGACGAGTCCATGCTCACCGGCGAGAGCATTCCCGTCGACAAGGGGCCCGGCGCCGCGATCACGGGAGGAACCATCAACAAGAACGGCGCCCTAACCTTCCGCGCCGAGCGCGTCGGCGCCGATACGGCCCTCTCTCGCATCATCAAACTGGTGGAAGACGCGCAGGGTTCCAAGGCGCCCATCGCCAGGCTGGCCGATGTCATTTCCGGCGTCTTCGTGCCGGTAGTCTTCGGCGTCGCGATTCTGTCGGCCGGGGCGTGGCTCATCGCGGGACATACGGCCGTCTTCGCGCTCACCATCTTCGTGGCGGTGCTCACGATAGCCTGTCCATGCGCCTTGGGCTTGGCCACGCCCACCGCCATCATGGTCGGTACTGGAAAGGGCGCCGAGTTGGGCGTCCTCATAAAGTCGGGCGAAGCCCTCGAGACCACCGGCAAGGTACAGATTGTCGTCTTCGACAAGACGGGAACCATCACCGAAGGCAAACCGGAGCTCACCGAAATTCTGCCAGCCGAGGGCGTCGCGGAGGAGAGGCTCCTCGCCCTCGCCGCCGCCGCGGAAA
Source organism: Rectinemataceae bacterium (assembly GCA_035560555.1). GTDB lineage: Bacteria > Spirochaetota > Spirochaetia > Treponematales > Rectinemataceae > UBA11090. The sequence goes on along the minus strand of DATMZF010000069.1, from coordinate 56,608 downwards.
AGGCCTCGGAACACCCTCTTGGGGAAGCCATCGTGCGCGAGGCAGAGAAGCTCGGGCTTTCGCTCCCGACTCCGGAAAGTTTCGATGCCCTGCCCGGCCGGGGCATCGAAGCGACGATGGAGGGCAAACTTTTCATTTTTGGGAACGCCCGTCTCATGGCCGAACGAGGCGTCGCGCTGGGAGGCTTCGGCACGACAGCCGACTCTCTCGCCGCTTCGGGCAAAACGCCCATGTTCGCGGCTTTCGATGGCGTCCTCATCGGCCTCATCGCCGTGGCTGACGTCGTCAAGCCGAACAGCGCGGCCGCCATCGCACGCCTCCGCGCCATGGGCATAGAGACGGCGATGATAACCGGCGATTCCCGCCCGACGGCGGAAGCCATCGCGCGCGAAGTCGGCATCGACCGCATCCTCGCCGAGGTTCTTCCCGGCGACAAGGCCGAGGAAGTGAAGAAGCTGCAGGCTGACGGCAAAAAGGTGGCTATGGTGGGCGACGGGATCAACGACGCCCCCGCCCTCGCCCAAGCCGACGTCGGCATCGCCATAGGGACGGGCACCGACGTGGCCATGGAGAGCGCCGACATCGTGCTCATGCACAGCGACCTGATGGACGTACCCACCGCCATCTCGCTCTCCAAAGGCGTGATGAGGAACATAAGGCAGAACCTTTTCTGGGCATTCGGCTACAACGTCCTCGGAATACCTGTCGCGGCGGGCATTCTCCACGCCTTCGGCGGCCCTCTGCTCTCGCCAATCATCGCCGCCGCGGCCATGTCGATGAGCTCGGTTTCCGTCCTGACCAACGCGCTAAGGCTTCGGCGCTTTCGCGCCGCGCTTTAACGCCGGGCTTTGACGCCGCGCTAGAGCGCTGGGCGTTTCGCCCCTGAAGGAATCAAGCCGCAGACACTTGCATCGGCCTGAGAATTCCTTATATTTCAAATAGGTGGAACAAGGTGAACGAGACCGGCCCACGCCGGCATAACTACCATAATCGCAAGGAGTTAGTATGCGAAAACTTTTAAAGATCGATGGCATGTCCTGCGGGCATTGCGTCATGCATGTCCAGTCGGCGCTGGAAGGCATCCCGGGCGTAAAATCGGCCAAGGTCGACCTTCTCGAACGCTCGGCCATGGTTGAGGGCGACGCGTTGAGCGATCAGGCGATGAGGGCGGCCGTGGCCGACGCCGGCTATAAAGTGATCTCAATAATGCCCTGAGGGCATTTTCGAAGAAGTGAAGCCTTTCCTCTCCGCGCATGAGAAAGTCCGCGCCTTGCCGCGCGGACTTTTTTTTTATACATTTCAACGATACACAATGCTATAAGGCGATGTCCATAATGGCCGATCCATACAAGATCCTTGGGGTCTTACCCGACACCTCAGCTGAGGAAATCTCGAAAGCGTACCGCAAGCTCGCGAAAAAATATCATCCCGACGTCAATCAGGGCAGCCCGGAAGCGGCGAAAAAGATGAGCGAGATCAACGCCGCCTACGAACAAATCAAGAGCGGCAATGTATCCCCCGACGGCGACGGGCAGTACGGCGATTCGGGGCCGGGCGAATATGGAAACGCCGGCTATGGAACTTCCTCCAATCGGGCGAACGACCCCTTCGGTTTCGGCTTCGACCCATTCGAGGCGTTTTTCGGCGGCGCCGGCTACAGGGGAAGCGGCCAAGGGCAGGCGACGCTTCAGACGGCGGAGAACTACATCCGCGCCGGTTTTTATCCGCAGGCCCTCGCCGTTCTCGACGCGATCGCCGAAAGAGGCGCCCAATGGTACTACTACAGCGCGGTGGCGAATTCGGGCGTCGGCAACATGGCCGCGGCTCTGGAACACGCCAAGATAGCCGCGCGGATGGAGCCGGACAATCAGGAATACAGGCTCGTGCTGGACAGGCTACAGAACAGCGGGTCGATGTACCGGCGGAGGGAAAGCCCAGCCGGCAAACCGCTGCACATCGTACGAAACGTCGCTTTCGCGATTCTCGTATGGAACTTCCTGAGCTTGTTTTTCGGACGACTATTCTATTGATTTCGATAAAAATCGCCGCGTTCGCGGCACGTCGCTAAGGAGTTTTCGGGATGAATAAAATCAGGTATGCGCTGGCGCGCTTCATGGCCGGAAGATATGGCGTCGACGAGCTGTACAGGGCTTCGAATGTTCTATGCCTCGTTTTAATCGTCGCCGGCGCTTTTTTCATGTCGCCCATCCTGAACATGGTTTTGTGGATGTTAATGCTTTGGTCGATCTTCAGGTCCTTCTCGAAAAATATCGAGAAGAGACGGCGCGAGAACGAAAAATACCTGTCTCTCACGAAACCGCTAAGAAAGCGGTTCTCGAGGCTGGAACGAAGGATCAAGAACGTCAAGGCATTTCGTTTCCGCACCTGCCCGCGCTGCAAGGCCTTTATCCAGATGCCGCGCGCGAAGGGGAAGCGTCTCATCAATTGTCCCCGCTGCCATAACGAATTCGAGGCGCGCGTAATCCTATAGCCCTATAGCGACGAAAAAGCCCGCACGCGATGTGTGGGCTTTTTATCAGGCTCTTGCGAGCGCGGCGCCGGCAGGGGATGCCCCTTCAGGCTATTCGACTATTCAAGCTTTAGGCTCTTCAGGCGCCGGCCACTTCCGAAAGTTTCACCGCTTGAGGTTCGGCGTTTTCGCCTTCTATGCCCCGCAGCTCTTCGAGGAGTTCTTTGCCCTTTCTCGACAGACGAGCCGGAATTTGCACGAGAATCTTTATATATAGATCGCCCTTCCTGCCCGTGGAACTCGGCACGCCTTCCTCCCTGACGCGGAGAAGCTTGCCGTGCTGGGTGCCAGCCGGAACGCTGAGCTTGATCTTCTTTCCGTCCAGAGTGTTCACGACCACATCGCCGCCTAATGCCGCCGTTGTCATGTCGATCCTGACGGCGCAGTAGAGATCCTGCTCGTGACGCTCAAAAAATTCGTGACTGCGCACATGAATGAATACATAGAGGTCGCCGGGAGCTCCGGCGTTAGGTCCCACGTCGCCCTGGCCGGGTATGGTCACCCGCTTGCCGTCGTCCACCCCGGGAGGGATGGTCACCTTGATCTTCTGCTTCTTCTTGGCTATGCCCGAGCCGCTGCAGTCGCGGCAGGGTTTGTCGATGACGGAGCCCTCGCCGTTACAGGTGGGGCATGGCTGGGAAATCGAAAAGAAACCCGAGCTCCTCCTGACCTGTCCGGAACCCTTGCAGGTGCCGCATACCTTGCGCCCTGACCCGTCCATGGAGCCGGAACCGCCGCAGGTCTTGCAGGTATCATCCTTGGAATACGCGATTTCCACGGTCGTGCCGTAGACTGCCTTTTCGAAGGGAAGCTCGATATCGTATCTGAGGTTCGATCCGCGATGAGGCCTATCCGATCGCCGGTCGCCCGCGAACCCACCGCCGGAATTGCCGAAAATGGAGCCGAAAATGGAGGAGAAATCCCCAAATCCGCCAAATATGTCCTCGAAATCACGGTAAACGGTCGAATGATCCTGAGAACCGCCGCCCATCCCCTCGACGCCGGCGAAACCGAATTGGTCATAGGCCTGCCGCTTCTGTTCGTCGCCTAGCACCTCGTAGGCTTCGGTGGCTTCCTTGAACTTTTCCTCAGCCGCCTTGTCACCGGGATTTTTGTCGGGGTGGAATTGTATGGCTAGCTTCCTGTATGCCTTTTTGATATCGTCCTTGGCTGCGTCTTTCTGCACTCCAAGAACCTCGTAATAATCTCGCTTCGCCACTTATGTTATCCTCGACTGAAAGAATTTAAAAAAAGCATGGCGCCCTTCGGGGCATGACGTCCCGAAGGGCGCCACACTCTGAAAAGGGCGCCATATAATGCCTATTTCTTGTCCTCGTCGTCTACTACTTTGTAATCGACATCGTCCGCCGTTTTGGTGCCCTCATCCTTGCCCTGATCGGAAGCGCCCTGACCGCCGAAACCAGGACCCGCGTTCGGTCCCTGGCCCTGTCCGGCCGCGCCCTGGGCGCCCGTACTCTGCGAAGCCTGCGCGTTCTTGTACAGTTCCTCGGAAAGCTTGTAGGAAGCCTGTTTCAGCGCCTCGGTCTTCCGTTTGAGGGCTTCGACATCGGAACCTTCCATGGTTTTCTTCAAATCTTTTATGGCGCTCTCGATATTCTCCTTCTCGCCGGGACCGGCCTTGTCGCCGTATTCCTTGAGAGCCTTCTCGGTCTGATAGATCAGCGCGTCGGCTTCGTTCCTGGCATCCACGCGCTCGCGCTCCTTGCGGTCTTCGTCGGCGTGGGCTTCGGCTTCGCGCACCATCTTGTCGATGTCGCCTTCGCTCAGGCCGCTCGAGGATTCAATGCGAATCTTCTGTTCCTTGCCGGTGCCCAAGTCCTTGGCGGACACATGGACGATGCCGTTCGCGTCGATATCGAAGGTGACCTCAACCTGCGGAATGCCTCGGGGAGCGGGAGGGATGCCCACCAGGTCAAAACGTCCAAGCGTCCTGTCCTGGCTGGCCATTTCGCGCTCACCCTGGAGGACATGGATGGAAACCGCCGTCTGGCCGTCGGCCGCCGTGGAGAATATCTGGCTCTTGCGGCAGGGAATCGTCGTGTTGCGTGGGATGAGCCGGGTAAAGACGCCGCCCAAGGTTTCGATGCCGAGGGAAAGCGGGGTTACGTCGAGAAGGAGGACGTCCTTCACGTCGCCGCCGAGGATGCCGCCCTGGATGGCGGCGCCGACGGCGACCGCTTCGTCAGGGTTCACACCCATGGAAGGTTCCTTGCCGAAAATTTCCTTGACTACCTGCTTTACTTTCGGGGTGCGCGTGGAGCCTCCGACGAGGATTACCTCGTCGATCTTGTCCACGGTCAGCCCCGCGTCGGCGATTGCCTTGCGGCAAGGTTCCTTGGTCCTCTCGAAGAGATCTTCGCACATCTGCTCGAATTTTGCCCTCGAAAGGGACTTCTGGAGATGCTTGGGGCCCGAGGCGTCGGCGGTGATGAAGGGCAGATTAACATCGGCCTGCATGACGTTCGAGAGCTCTATCTTGGCCTTCTCGGCCGCTTCCCTCAAGCGCTGCAGCGCCATGCGGTCCTTGGAGAGGTCGATGCCCGAATCCTTTTTAAACTCGTCGACGAGCCACTGCGTGATCCTGAGATCGAAGTCGTCGCCGCCCAGGTGGGTATCGCCGTTGGTCGACTTGACCTCGAAGACGCCCTCGCCCAGCTCGAGGATGGAAATATCGAAGGTGCCGCCGCCGAGATCGTACACGGCGATGGTCCTTTCCTTCTTCTGATCCTTGTTGAAGCCATAGGCGAGACTGGCGGCCGTCGGCTCGTTGATGATGCGCTTGACCTCGAGGCCGGCGATCTTGCCCGCGTCCTTGGTGGCCTGGCGCTGCGAATCGTTGAAGTATGCCGGAACCGTTATGACGGCCTCGGTCACCGCCTCACCGAGATAGTCCTCGGCGGTTTTCTTCATTTTCTGAAGAATGAAGGCGCTGATCTCCTGAGGACTGTACATCTTGTCCTGGATATCGACGCGCACGTCGTTGCCGTTGTCGGTGACATTGAAAGGGACCATCTTGATTTCGGATTGGACTTCCGCGAAACGGCGTCCCATGAAACGTTTGATGGAGTATACGGTGTTCTCGGCGTTGGTGATCATCTGGTTTTTGGCGGGCTGACCAACGACGCGCTCCCCTTTTGCCGTGAAACCGACTATGGACGGCGTTGTCCGCTGTCCCTCGGAATTGGAAATGACGATTGGTTCGCCGCCTTCCATCACCGCGACGCAAGAGTTTGTCGTTCCAAGATCGATGCCTATAATCCTACCCATATTATTTTCTCCTCCCTAAAACTTTCTTTATTGAGCCCGGCCCGCCGCGTCGGCTGGACCGTCGCTTTCGGACGCTGACGTATCGCTCGCGCTTTCGGGAACGCGCGCCGGCTTCGCCGGATTAGGTATCCTGACCCGCACCTTGGCGGTCCTCAATATCCTGTCGTGAAGGGAATAGCCGGGAAGATACTCATCCGCGACCATTGGGTCCTCGACATCGGCTGGTTCGGCAAACAGCGCCTCGTGACGATTCGGGTCAAAAGGAGCGCCTTTCGATTCGAATCTCATTAAAGCATACTTATTTTCCAGCATCTGCGACAACTGTTTTCGGATAAGGACAACGCCTTCGCAGAGCTGTTCGTAATTTTTCGTGCTCTCGACGCTGGCGATCCCACGGTCGAAATCATCCAGTATGGGAATCAAATCGCCAAGAAGGGAGGCGACGGCGTACTTCTGCGCCTCTTCCTTCTCCCTGACCATGCGTTTCCGGAAGTTCACCTCGTCGGCGAGTTTCCTGAGATACTTCTCGTTCAGCTCGTCGACCTCGGAGCGGAGCGAGGCGATTTGAGCCTGCGCCGATCCCAGCTCGGCCGCCAGAGCGTCGGGAGAGCCGGCTCCTTCCGTGGACTCCTTGCCGCCGCCGCCCTTGGCCGGCGCTTCCACGGCGGCGCCCGAGGGCTTGGCGTCGGCCGCCGCTACCCCTGAGACGGCGGCCGCATCGGGAGCGACTGAGGCACCCTCCGGGTTCGCGGAGGAAACGGCACTCTCCCCATGCAATTTTGAATCATTCTTGTGTTTGGACATCTTCCTACCTTGCGGAGTATTGAATTGTTAATCGAACGTACGCCTATAAAATAATAAGACTTGTCGCGCCCGTCAATATTCCGCCGTCGATATCGGAGCGCTTCGGAACAAGAACAGGGCCAGAGTCGACGTCGCGCGTCGAAACATCTCGGGTTCATATTGACATTGTGGCGTTGTACCTTACATTTATTGATAGAGGAGAATCCAGTGCAGGCACAACGACCGGTTCTGGTCGCCGAACAGCGTCAGAAGCTCAATCCCCGAATGCTTCAATCGATCAAGATCCTGGCGATGCCGATCGCGGAATTGACCGAGGAGATTCAGGTGGAACTAGAGGCGAACCCTGCCCTCGAAATCCTCGATGACAGAACGGAAGTCTCTCTTGAAACCTTCGCCGAGGACAAAACGGAAGCTTCCCCTGACACATGGGAAGACGAGAATGCCGACTTCAGCTACACCTCATCGTATGAAAATGAGGATTCCAAGAGAAAATTCCTGGAAGGCGCCATCTTTCTTCCCGAAACCCTCCAGGACCACCTTCTCGCGCAGCTTCGCATCCTTCCCCTTCCTCACGGGAAAAGGGAATTGGGCGAAAGGCTGATCCAGAACCTGGACGACAACGGCTTTCATCGCAGCGACCCGCGCGAACTCTGCCCCGCCTCGCCGAACGAAGAACTCGAGGAAGTGATGGCCCTTATCAGAAGGCTCGATCCCACCGGGACATGCGTCGCCGATTATAAGGAAAGCCTCCTCGCGCAGGCGGCCCTGGATTCCGAAGCGCCGAAAGGAACCATCGAAGCCCTGCGGGACCACCTCGACAACCTCGAAAAAGGAAAATACGCGGAGATCAGGAAAAGCCTCAAGCTCAAGGATTCCCAGTTCGACACCGTGCTCGCCTACATAAAGACCCTATCGCCCTTCCCCGGAAGACTGTTTTCCACGGAAAGAACCCGCTACGTCATACCCGACCTGGCCATACGGATCGAGGACAACGAATTCGTCATCGAACTCAACGACGAGATAATCCCCGTCCTGGGCATAAATCCCTTTTTCTCGGAACTCTCGGCAAAGAAGGGCAGTGAAAAGAACACCGTCTCCTTCGTCAAGGAAAATATTGAAAAGGCGAAATTCTTTATCGGCAGCATACAACAGCGAAACGCGACTCTCCTCAAGGTGGCCAAGGCTATCGTGAAGTTCCAGACCAAATTCTTCATCGAAGGCCCCATGGCCATGCAACCGCTTACCCTCAAGGATGTCGCCGAAGAAATCGGAATGCATGAAACCACGGTGTCGAGAATCGCGAACGGCAAGTTTGTGCAGACGGAATGGGGTATATTTGAGTTGAGGCGCTTCTTCACGAACGCCATCCCCTCGACGGCCTCGACCGATGGCCAGCATTCGAAGGAAAGCGTAAAGGCGACGCTTCGCGAGATACTCGCGCGGGAAATCCTGGAGTCGGATAAGGGCGACAACTCCGCCCTCTCGGACAGGGAACTGGTGGATATCCTCGCCGGGCGCGGCATAAAGATAGCGCGTCGGACGGTGGCAAAATATCGGGGCGAGCTGGATATGGATTCATCCTTCAGCCGCCAGAAACGCTGAACGCGGCTTGAGCCGCGCGACTATCACAGGAGGCGCCCATGAACATCGACGTTCGATCCGTACATTTCGATCTCAGCGAGGAAAGCAGACAGTATTTGGCAACAAGGGCGGAGAGGATCGGGTACGCAAAGGATATGATCGTCGATCTTTTATTCGTGATCACGAAGGACTCCAAAAACTATAAACTGGAGGTGACCGTCAACTTCCGCTGGGGCGTACAGGCCCACCTCCAGGAAGCTTCCTTCGAGGTCAATCCGGGAATAGACCTGCTCATGGATAAACTGGACCAGAAAATCTCCAAGGAGAAAGACAAGATACAGGAAAGGAAATAGATTCCCAAGCCTTCCCTCGCCCCAAAAGGCGGTTTCGGGAAGGCTTTTTCATAGGTATTGGCGCATTTACCTTGCCGGCCGTTCGTAGTACACTGGTTCGCGTGATAGGAAACGAACCGGCGCTATTCACCGTCCTCGATCTCGTCGATCTCGATCTCAAGGAGCAGAATGCCCTCGGTCTTAAATGCGTCGCGGGCAGGGCCGGATTGGGAAGGCAGATCACCGTGCCCGATCTCAACCGTCCGGGGCTGGCTCTCGCGGGATTCTATGAATCCTTCGCGTGGAACCGCCTCCAGATATTCGGCCGCGGCGAGTGCGCTTATCTCGAAAAGCTCGAGGTCGAAGGCTCCCTCGAATCGATAAAAACCCTCTTTTCCTACCAAATCCCCTGCTGCATTTTCACGAACTCCCTCCAGCCCTCCGAGAAGTTCCTCGCCGCGGCCGAAGCTGCCAGCTGCGCCATTCTCACCACGAACCTCAATTCGAGCGAGTTCTCCAGCCGGGTCATCAGGGTAATCTCCGACATATTCGCTCCAAGAATCAGCGTCCATGGCGTCCTCGTCGAGGTTTTCGGCATCGGGATTCTCCTCACCGGGGATTCGGGCGTCGGGAAGAGCGAGACGGCGCTCGAACTCATCGAGCGCGGCCACCGCCTCGTCGCCGACGATGTCGTGGAAATCCGCTGCGTGAACGGCTCCATCCTCATGGGCCAAGGCGCGAACAAGGTCATCGGCCATCATATGGAGATCAGGGGCCTGGGCATCATCAACATCACCCACCTCTTCGGCGTCGGCGCCATACGCGACAAGAAACAGATCCAGCTGGTCTGCCAGCTCGAGGATTGGAATCCCGAGAAGGTGTACGACAGGATCGGCATGGACGAGCTCACGACCGAAATACTCGAGGTGAAGGTTCCAAAACTGGAAATCCCCGTAAAGCCCGGACGAAACATTCCCATCATCGTGGAAACCGCGGCGATGAACGAGCGGCTTAAGAAAATGGGCTACCACTCCGCGAAAGAATTCAACCAGAACATCATGCGCTGGCTTGAAAGCGAAAACGCGAGGGCCTTATACTTCTCTCGCGACGACTACTGATCCTACTACCGGAGCGAACCATGGTTGAGATTGAGACGACGATAAAGAACAGGGCGGGTATCCATGCGAGACCATCGGCGCTCATCGCCCAGACGGCTGTCAAGTTCTCATCCAGGATATTCCTGGAGAAGAACGGCAACCGCATCAACGCGAAATCCATCATGGGCATCATAACCCTCGCCGCCAGCTATGGTTCGAAGATCACTATCAGCGCCGAAGGCGCTGACGAGCAGGCCGCCGTCGACGCGATAAAAAACCTTTTTGAATCGGGGTTCAACGAGGAGCTGGGCTGAGGACAGGCTTTCGCCGATACCGCATTTCTCTCCTTACTTTTCGCGTCTACAACCTTATGCCGCGTTAATTTGTCCAGTAAAGCTTGCGCCGCAAGAATAATCCGGTTACACTATACAAAGGAATAGTGTTTCCGGCATCATTCCGGCACAACGAAGCGAAAACCCAAGGATACCGATTCGCGATGAAGCAACTGACCGACAGGCAACAGGAAATTCTGGACTTTCTCACCAGCTTTATCGAGAAGAACTCTTTTCCCCCCACCGTGCGCGAGACGGCCAAGGCTTTTTCCATATCCATCAAGGGCGCCTACGACCATATCAAGGCCCTGGAAAAGAAGGGCGCCATAAAGCTTCAGGAAAACCGCTCCAGAGCCCTCGAGATCGTCTCGAAGAAGACCGTCGACGAATCGGTCGTCGAGATTCCCGTGCTGGGCAGCATCGCGGCGGGAAATCCCATCCTGGCCGAAGAGAACTGGGCTGGAACGATACGTATTCCCGCCGAATACCTCAGGACGGGAAAATGCTTCGCCCTGCGCATCCAGGGCGACAGCATGAGGGACGCGGGCATCCAATCGGGCGACATGGCCATAATCGAGCAGCGCCCAACCGCGGAAAACGGCGAGATCGTCGCCGCGCTCATCGAGGATTCGGCGACGCTCAAACGCTTCTTCAAGGAAAACAACAGGATACGCCTCCAGGCGGAGAATCCCGACTACGCCCCCATCTACACCCAGGATGTACGCATCCTCGGCAAGCTCAAAGCGATAATCCGGAGTTACTGAAGCTCATGTCTCCAACAGCGCGCCATCCATCGACCTATATCCTCGCCGGCCCAGAAACGGGCAAGCGCGAGGCTTTCGTCCGCGAACTCCGGGACTCTCTCGCCGGGAAGGACGGCAGCCCGCCGGAATACAGCAGGTTCTACGCGGGCGAAGTGCCGCCCGAACAGCTCGTGGGACTTCTGCAGAACGCCTCGCTTTTCTCGTCGAGACGACTGATCGAATACCGCAACGCCGAGGCCATCACAGGTAAAGCCGCCGTCACCGCCCTCGAAAACTACATAAAAAACCCGGCCGACGACGCCATCCTCATCCTCGTCACCGAAGGCTATTCCCTACCCAAGGCGATAGAGGCGGCCGTCGGCCCCGCGAACAAGAAAATGTTCTGGGAGCTCCGCGACTCGGAAAAGCCGGCGTGGATAAGGGAAAAGCTGTCGCGGGACAGGCTTTCGGCCGAGGACGCGGCCATCGATATCATTCTGGAGCTCGTCGAGAACGAGACATCGGCGCTGGAGTCGGCATGCCTGGCGCTAGCCGCCTGTTTTCCCGAGGGAACCCGCCTGAGCGCCGAAGAGGTCGAGGCGGCCCTCTCGAAATCGCGGCAGGAAGACGCCTTCAGCCTTTTCGACAGAATGGCGGGAAGCGATCTCGCGACGGCCCTCGGGGTTCTCGACACCCTCCTCGCCGATAGGCAGAGCGAGCCCTCCCAGATTATCGCGGCCCTCGTATGGAGCTTCCGCAAGCTCGAAAAGCTGCAGAGGGGCGTCGCCGAGGGCTTGAGCCCCGAGGAAGTCTTCAGGCGCGAAAAAATCACGAGCAAGGGCGGACAGAAGAAATTCAGGACGGCGATGCATCGCTATACCGTCGAGGACTGCGACCGCATCGCGAGGGCTGCCTCGGAGACGGAAGGAGCCCTGCGCGGCGGATTCCCGGCGTCCTTCTCCCGCCCCCTCCTCCATCTCTTCATTCGTTCGGCCATGGTCCTGAAAGGCCGAGGCCTCATCTTGTCGGGATGGAAGGAACAAGAGTACTATCTTTCCGATTGAAGCCAAAGGATGGATGATGTCGAACACCATTAGAAAGATCGAACTGTCGAACCGTGCCATCACCCTGGTCGGGACGGCCCATATCTCACACGAAAGCGTGGCCGAGGTCTCGGCCATCATCGAGCAGGAAAAGCCGGGCCATGTCTGCGTAGAGCTGGACAGCAGCCGTTACCAGTCGATGACCCAGGGTTCGCGCTGGGAAAACCTCGACATCGGAAAGGTGCTCAAGGAAGGCAAGGGCTTTTTTCTCCTGGCCAACCTCGCCCTCTCGGGCTTCCAGAAACGCATGGGCGAGGGGATAAACGCCAAGCCGGGAGAGGAAATGCTCGCCGCGGTAAAGGCCGCGGAAGCCGCCGGCATCCCCTGGTCCTGCTGCGACCGGGATGTCCAGATCACGCTGAAACGCGCCTGGGCGCGATCCAATCTGTGGAACAAGTCGAAGCTTCTCGCCAGCCTCGTCGGCTCGTCTTTTTCCAACGAAAAGCTTTCGGAAAGCGAAATAGAGCAGCTGAAGGACAAGAACGAGCTGGAACAGATGATGAACGAGCTCGCCGACTACCTACCTTCGGTCAAGGAAGTCCTCATCGACGAGCGCGACCGCTATCTCGCCGCTAAAATATTCGAGAAAAAAGAAGAGAATGTCGTCGCCGTAGTGGGAGCCGGCCATATGGCGGGCATAGAGACCTGGCTGCGGAAACTGGATAAAGGCGAGGCGAATCCCGACGTATCCGAAATCGACATGGTGCCGCCGCCCTCGAAACTGTCCAAGTACATAGGGTGGATAATCCCCCTCGCCATACTCGCCCTCATCGTCGTCGGTTTTTTTCGCTCGGGCGGACAGGCTAGCCTTGAGCTGATGCTCAGGTGGGTGCTGCTGAACGGCTCCCTCGCCGCCATCGGCTCGGCCCTCTGCCTCGCCCATCCGCTGACGATAGCCGTATCCTTCCTCATGGCGCCTATTGCCACGCTCAATCCCCTCGTGGGAATCGGGCTCTTCGCCGGCGTCGTCGAGGCATACTTGAGAAAGCCCAAGGTTCAGGATTTCGAGCGGCTCGCGGACGATGTCATGAGCGCCAAGGGATTCTACAAGAACAGGGTCACCCACATTCTTCTCGTGTTCTTTCTCTCCAGCATCGGGGGAATGATAGGCAACTTCATCGCCCTGCCCCTGCTAGCCTCGGGCGCGATCGGCTAAGCGCTCTTGGCCGGCGGCCACCCGCCAGCCTGGGGCGCTACTGTATGGAAGCGCCCGCTCCGCGACGCGGTTTCAGCGTTCCTGGGCCTTTTCCACCATCTCGAAAATCGTGGGCATGAGCTGTTTCTTTCTCGAAAGGACATCCTTCAGCATGTAGATTCCCTTCCCGGGCGAAGGATAATTGACGTAGTTGTAGAGATCGCTCTCGGCGTCGAGGAATAGAATGCTTTCCAGCTTGGTGATGTCCGTCGCCATGAGGGCGGCGAGGTAGGATCCCGTCTCGGCGCGCAGACGCGCGAGCCCCTCGAGAATCTCGGCGCCGCGTTCCATTATCTCCGCGTTGCTCGTCAGCTCTATCTGGCTCACCGAGAGCTTCTTCCCCGAGGATTCGTATTCCTTCCTGTCCACTCTCACCATCTTGTCGGCCGGCAGGCGAGCGGCTTCCGAAGCCGAGGTCATGATGTCGAGCCCCACCGCCTCTATCGAAAGATCCGTGATGTTGGCCAGGTATTCGGCCATGTCCCTGTCGATATCGGTCGTCGTGGCCGACTTCAGGACAAGGGTGTCGGAGAGTATGCCGCAGAGAAGGATGGAGGCGAGCGGCTTCGTCAGAGGCGTATGGGTCTCCCTGAACATCGAGGCGACGATGGTGCTCGTGGACCCTACGACTTTGTTGATGAAGGTGATCGGATAGGGCGTGGAGAAGGAACCCAGCCGGTGATGGTCGATCACTTCCTGGATGCGGTAGTGGTCGATGCCCTCGACAGCCTGCGAAAACTCGTTGTGATCGACCATGATCACTTCGATATTGGCTTCCTTGATGAGGTCGCCCTCGGTGAACAGCCCGATCACCTTCCCTTCATCGTCCACGACCGGCACCGACCGGCTCGGGGATTTGGCGATGGCCTGCTTCGCCGTCTTTATCCAGTCGCGGCGGCCCAGCGGCACTATCCCCTCGTCCGCCACCGTAATGACCGGCGCCGAATACAGCACGAGCAGCGAGGTGGAGGAAGTGTCGTAGGGCGAGGTGAGAATGGAAACCCCCTTCTTCTCGGCGAGCTCCTTCACTTCCTTGCAGGGCAAAATGCCGTTCGTGATGATGATGGCTTTCGCCCCGGCCTCCACGGCGATGCGCTGCGCGTCTTCCCTGTCGCCCACGAGGACGATTTTGTTGTCAGCCGGCTCGGCGTGGATATAATCCCGGAACTTTTCCGTGCTCAGGGCCACCACCACTATCCTGGCGTTGAACACCGTATCCTTGTCGAAGACCACGAGGGGCTGGGCCTTGATCGTCTCAATGAGGTGGGACAGGGATGTGGGAATGACGGCTTTGTGGCGGGGATTGATCTTGGTGAGGATATTCTGCGCGAAGGCGCTGTAATGGAGCATGGCGCGGTACTTGCCCTGGGCGTCGACGATGGGCAGCACCTGGCGGTTGGCCTTTTCCATGATCGAAAGCGCTTCCCAGAGCGGCATCATCTCGTCGACGCAGACGGGAGCCTCGCCGAGATAGTAGTCGACCTTGGGCACGAGATCGGGAATGAATTCCGGGAGGGGAACATTGAACCTATGAAAAATGTACTCGGTCTGGGGATTGACCGCGCCCGCTCTCGCCGCTATCGTGCCGCCAAAACCGAGAGCGCGCTTTAGGGACGCGTAGGCGGAGGCCGAGACGACGGAATCCGTGTCGGGATTTTTGTGCCCGATGACATAGGTGATTTTTTCCATTGAGCGTCCAGTATAGGATACCGGCGAAACTCGCGCAATCTTCAAGGCGTCGGGAAAGGCAGATTCGCCGGAGGCCCCCAGAGTCAAAAACTGATCGTATAAGCGAGCTGGACCTTGTAGGTCAGCGCCGCTTTATAAAGCAGATCGGCGCCGAGCTGCACCGAGGAGCCGCCGAATTCATACCGGAAATAGGGATTCGCTTCCACCCCATCGTCGTACCAGGCGTCGCCGTTTCCGTAGGACGCCGAAGCCCCCACGACGAAGGGGGTATCGCTGACGAAGTACTCGGCGTTCAGCTTGCCCCCATAGTACAGGCCGGCGTCCACGATATTGAGGTCGGCGAACATTTTTAGCTTCAACACGGGAAGGCTATAGGAAGCGTCGAAAAAGAGATCGTGCTCGGGCGTCGCGTCCAAAAACCTGTAGCCGAGCGTGAACGCGAAATCTGGCAAGGCTGTCAGGACCGCTCCTATCGCGAATTCCCGGTTGCCGCTATTCAGGGATTTTATGTCGGAAACTGGTTCGAGGCGATAGGACGCCTTTATCGTGGCGATGTTCTCGAAGATCCATTCGGCGCCGAAATTCATCTTCCCGAATGTCGCTCCCGCGGCCTGGGAGGCCACGGGAATCGGCACGAAGGTTCCCACCGAAAGCCCCTTGGCCAGCTGCAGCCGCGCCATGACGCCTGTCTCGCCGCTGGCTATTCTCGTGCTGAAGCCGGTGGTATCGAAATTGCGGAAGCGGTAGCCTCCGTCGGCCCAGACTTTGCCGGCGGTGAGCTTGAGAAAGCCTTTGAACATGGAGTAGCGCCCGCTGAAATCGCGCAGATAGAAGGGGTACGTTTTCGCGTCACCGTCCCACTGAGCGGTCATGGTCCAGCCTACGTCCTTCATCGACCAGTCGAGGGACAGCGAATTGTAAGGCCCCTGCTTGATCGCATCTCCCATCCAGCTGGGACCGACGCTGGTCGTCCCCCCGCTCTCGTAAAGGTTGAAGACGCCCCTGTTCCACATACTGAGTTTCGGAAGATCGACGCCGCCCTGAGCGCCGACGACAGCGGCCGCCAGCCCAAGCATCGCGATGGTGGCGATGGTTTTTTTCATATGGTTTCCGCTCCATGGAAGAAATTTTCTCGTGCCGGTCTTCTGTCTTTATAGTTCAAGACTCAAGTCCGCCGCAAGCCAAAGATGACGAGGGAGCGCCGCGGCAGCATCGCCGGCAGCGATTCCCCAGCTGGCGACTCGGCTTCCAGCGCCTGGGTCAGGTCGGACAGATTGATGAGACCATGCAGCTCGCCGTCCCTGGAGAAGAAGCGGTAGATGTCGGGGCTCGACAGCGAATAGCGCTCAACGCCGAATTCCCTGTTCCCCAGCTTTTCGAAAAGGGCGAGCAGCTCGCGCGTGAACTCGGGCTCCGAAAGGCCGCCGGCGGCGTTTGTGGCGCCGCCTCCCGTACCCGCGCCGTTTCCGGCGCCCCCGCCGGCGGCGTTGGCTCTTTCCATGCCGAACTCCGAAGGGTCGTCCGACATGAGAAGTTGTGACGCGAACATCCGCCCCGCGAGGCCGATGAGGAACTTTTCGTTGTCGGCCAGCGTGGTCTTTCGCGTACGGCAGAATATCACGTCCGGGTCGTTGAGGAGGAGCGTCCCGTCGAGAAGGGATCGCGCGAGGGTATGGCCAATATTGACCTTGGCCGAGGGTCTTCCCTGGTGGCCGATGAGTCTTAGGAGCGGCCAATCCCAGTGTTCCCTGGTGTCGGCGCCGACGCGCATCAGTGGCATGAGCGGCGCCGTGCTCTCCACCGGAGCCCCGCAGGAGAGCCACGCGACCGGCCGGCCGTCCTTCGAACGTTTCATCGACGTTATGCGCTTTAGTACGCGGACATAGTGTTCCCAATGCCCGCCCGGCAGGCCCGCGTGAACGCCGCGAAGCATGCCGGCATAGAGGAAATCGAGTTTGAGGTAACGGAAACCCCATTCATTGACGATGGTTTCGAAGAGACCGACGAGATATTCTTCAACATCGGGAAGCGAAAGATCGAGACAGTGGACATCGCCGCCCCAGCCCGGATTCCATCCGGCGAGCACAGGCTTCCCTCCTGAGTCCCGCAGCAACCACTCGGGATGCTCGCGCGCCACGGCGCTTTCGGGCATGACGAGAAAGGGCGCCACCCACAATCCGGGAATGAAACCCTTCCCCGCTATGCGGTTCGCGAGCCGCGCGACGCCCTCCGGGAATTTCGCCGCGTCGGGAGTCCAGTCGCCGACGCGTTTTTCCCAGCCGTCGTCGATCTGGAAAACCACCGGTTTCCCTTTTTTCAGGAACATCGCGTTTATGAGATTGTCATTCTCACCCAGGGCATCGAGATCGCGGAGAATGATGCCCTCGTCGATGGCGAGATAATGATTGTACCAGGTTTCGAATCCGCCGATGGGTTTGCGCCTCGCGACGTTCCCGCCCAGAAAAGCCAGTTCCCCGAACCGCCCCGCCGCCGCGGCATTTCCAAAATCAGCGGCTCCGAAAAGCTCGGCGAGCCTGTCTTTGAGCTCGAAGTAGCCCGAAGCGGGGACTATCGCGATTCGCGCGACGATCTCGCCGGCGCGAAAGGATCCGCCCTCGGCGAAAACGGCGATCCGAACGTTCGTCGCTCCGACGAAAAAAGTGACAGGGGGAAGAACCCGGCTTCCCTCGACGCTAGCGCTACGCGAAACGAGGGCAAGCCTCGCGCTTCCCGCGCGCAACACCACAAAAAAATGCGAGACCATATCGGGCTTCCACGAACCCTGAAGGCTTCGGCGGCCCTTCCTGGCAAGCTCCCGCGCCGCCTCTTCGGCCGGATGGTCGGCGAAGAGATTCAGCGAGGGTTTTAGGATTGCCCGTCTCGGGCGTTCGTTCCGCCGCAGCTCACCGGAGAATGACCAGGACTGCCAACCGTTGACGAGGACGAGCCTCGAGCGGGCATCGGAAAAATCCCCGGCCTTCACGCCCGCTCCGGCGGCGTTTAAAAATGCCTTTCCCGCGGCCTCGCAGAGCTCCTCAATGGGAACATCGGCGATAACCCGCAGGGGCGTATCGGCGGCAAAATCGCGCGCGCAGCGCAGGACCAGGAAAACGGCGGTGACGGTATCGGCACCCGCGGCTTCGGCGTCCGTACCGTCCACACCGTCGGCGCCCGCGGCTTCGCGCTCATATCGCTTTTCAAAAACGATGGAATCCATCTCTGCGCACCTCTCGTCATCGGGAGCGCCGGGCCTTCATCAAGGTGGCGCCGATGGGATATAGTACCATTCACACGATATTCGAGGAATCACGGAATGATCAGACTTTACGCTTTCCTTGGCAATTACGGAAAAGAATACTCGGGCAACAGACACAACGTGGCGTGGCAGTTCCTCGACTCGCTCCGGCTGAAGGGCGACCTTTCCTGGGAACACAAGTTCAAGGGCAGGGTGGCGTCCAAGGAGATAGCCGGCGAACGCGTCTGGTTCCTCATGCCCGAAACCTACATGAACAACTCGGGCGAAAGCATCGGCGAGCTGATGCGCTTCTACAGGATGGAACCGGCCGAAGTGCTCGCGGTCCACGACGACCTGGAGATGGGCTTCGGGATTTTCGGCTTCAAGTTTTCGGGCGGCCTGGGCGGACACAACGGCCTCCGTTCCATGGAAAAGCACCTGGGCACCCGCGATTTCGCGCGCCTTCGCTTCGGGATCGGCAGGCCCGATCACAGCGACATAGCGGGATATGTCCTCTCGGACTTCAGGAAGGAAGAGAAGGAAATCTTGGACACGGCCGTCTTCCCCCGAGCCGAGAAAGCCATCATGGAGTGCCTCAATTCGGGCTTTGAGGCGGTCGTGGATACGTTTAAAAAAACGATCTGCTTGTGACTTCGCCCGGCGATCCGATCCGCTTCGGCCCGGAAGCGACGGGATATAGAGAAGAATATACCGCGGGCGAGAACATAGGATCCGAGGAATCCTGCGACGGAAAAGATGATCGCGAAAGATGGGGAAGCCACGGCTCCCAGTCCGACGCTTAATTCGACGTCTAGTCCCGCTCCAGCGCCTATGCTGCCGTTTATTTTTCTTCCCTTCTTCCCCTCTTCCCTTAGAAAATGAGGCTGTCGAGTCTCTTGTCGTCGTGTTTCCACGAGGGGTCCACGCGCACCTGGAGCCTGAGCTTGACCGTATAGTCGAAAAGCTCTGCGAGATCGGCCTCGGCCTCTTCCCTGATTTTCTTGATCAGCGATCCGCCCTTGCCAATGACAATGCCCTTCTGGCTTTCGCGCTCCACCACGATATCGTAGGAAGCCTCCAGGCCGCCGTCGTCCAGCTTGCGCGAGTCGGTGAACTCGACGAAAAGCGCGTGGGGCAGCTCTTCCCTCGTGTGCATGATCGCTTTTTCCCTGATGATTTCGGCCATTCGGAATACCGGCTCCTGATCCGTATAGTATTCTTCGGGATACCAGGTCGGCCCCTCCACCGCCTTGTCCAACAGGAAGCTCAGCAGTTCCTCGAGCCCCAGCTTTTCCTTCGCGGAAATCTGAAGAATCGGGGCCGCGGGCAGGTATTCGGTCACGAAAGCGGCCGCGATCTCCGGCCGCGCCTCCTTGTCGTCCATCTTGTTCACGACGGCGACGAGGGGAAGCTTCGATCCGGAGAGCGCCTTCACCATGGCTTCCTCCTCGGGGCCCGGCTCACGCGTGGCGTCTATGATGTAGACGACGATGTCGGCGTCGCCCAACGCGCGAAGCACGAGATCCCTGAGTCTTAAATTGAGCTTCTTGTCCGAGATATGGAAGCCCGGCGTATCGAGGAAGACAAGCTGGCCCGATGGCCTGTTCACTATGCCGCGGACGGTGTTCATCGTCGTTTGGGGCACCGGCGACACGATCGATACCTTGGCGCCGCAGAGGGCGTTCAACAGCGTGGATTTGCCCGAGGAGGGTCTTCCCACGATCGCCACAAAAGCAGATTTGGACATCTCTTCTCCTGAATCTCTTGGATTCTCTTTCAATAACAATCCTGGGGAGGCATCTCTCCCATCCACCGCCTGTATTGGCCGGCGGCCTGGTAGCGAAGCATCTTGTAGCCGTTCGAGACCTTGCAGCCGGCTTGTTCCGCCCTCGTGACAAAGGCTGTCCTCGCCGGTTTGTAGATAAGGTCGAACACCATTTCATGGCCGTCGAACTCGTAGAATTCGAGCGGGTCGCCCTGAACCCCTCCCGTCATCCCAACGCTCGTCGCCTGGACGATCAGATCCGAATAACCGCCGATGACATCGATGGCCCTATCGTCGAGAGGCCCCCATATGAAGCCATATTTTCGGGCGAGGGCCCTGGCCGTGGATATCGTCCTGTTGAGGATGACGCAGGCGGCCCCTTTTCGGTGAAGGGAGAGCGCGACCGATTTGGCCGCCCCGCCTGAGCCGATAAGGGTCACCTTCATGCCCTTGAAATCTTCCCTGCCCAGGAACTCGAGGGCGCTGAGCTCGAAACCGTCGGCGTCGGTATTGTAGCCCGCCCAGCCCTCGCCGCTGGTTATGAGGGTGTTGCAGGCCCCGATTCGCTGCACGTCGGTGGACTCGAAAGAAAGGTAAGGCAGGACATCTTC
Organism: Rectinemataceae bacterium; assembly: GCA_035560555.1. GTDB lineage: Bacteria > Spirochaetota > Spirochaetia > Treponematales > Rectinemataceae > UBA11090. The sequence goes on along the minus strand of DATMZF010000069.1, from coordinate 36,303 downwards.
CTTGAGGGGAACGGTGATCGCGGCTCCCTTTATTCCGAGAAGCTTCATGTTATTGAGCGCCGATTCGATCGATTCCGATGGCAGGGGGAAAAGCAGCGCATCCTTCCCCATGGTTCTGAAAGCCTTGTTGTGGAGGGCGGGCGAGAGCGAATTCAGGATGCTCTTGCCGCCGAGGAGGGCGTAGAGCGATGTGTCGGGCCCCACTTCCTTGCCGCGGTAGGTCTCGATAAACGTCTCGGGCGTCATTTGACCCGGGGCGGCGAGGGGCAGATCGGGCGAACCCAGGCTCGTATAGGAAAAAAGCGAACCAAGGCGCTGGGCGAGGACCCGGGTGGCGAATCCGTACTCCCCCATCCCGAAAATGAGCCTCTCTCTCGGGGGGAGCGTCGTTATCCAGGAAAGGAGTCTGTAGAGGTCGGAGGCGTTTTGGGTGCTCACGGCCAGCTTGGGAATCTCGTCGTCTTCCTCGATGAGCGGTTCCCATGCGGCATCGAGATCGGCCGGCATGCCGTCGACATAATGCCGCGAGCGGATGATCCTCGTTCCGAAGGTTCGGCAGGCTTCCTCGATCGCCGTCATGTGGAAATCTTCCTCGAGATCCACGTAGGCGAAGTTGGCGCTCGCGTCGGAACGGGCGTAGGAGAGAGCTTTCGCGATCATGACGAGACGCACACCCTCGCCCTCCTCGAACAGGCCCCCATCACTGCGCCTGCGCACCGTCAGGACGCAGGGCAATCCCGCCTTTTCGGGAAAGGATCGCAGGAGGAATTTTTCCGAAGGATCGAGGCAGTCGGCCCTCAGCTCGACGAGATCGACCTTCGCGCGCTGGGCATCGAGGGCCGCGAGATCGGTCTCGATCGTTTTGCCGGTGAGACAGAGACAAACCGGAAAAGAATCAAACGGCATGCAACACTTCCTTTCTGACATCGGCCTGAATTCCCGGATTCGCGGCCACAATCCCGATACGGTAAGTCATTCTACCCCATAGGCGCCGCCGCCGGCTACCGCTTAATTCCACCCGCCGCATACCCTAAATATCCCGATTTTCCCACCTATCTGCTTGTCCCGATTGTATCTTTGCTGCACAATAGTATCCACTTCGCGTCACGGTTTAAGGAGAACCATGTGCCAACTGAATCAGCACCGAACAAAATACCCGAGGAAGCCCTGAACGCTTTCCTCGACGGCATCCTCGAAGAACTCAGGTCTCCGCCCGACCCCGCCATTCTCACCAAGGTGCGGTCGATTTTCCGGAAGCGCATTCCTCTTCATATGCGCTCCTACGCGGCGGCTCTTCTCATCCTGCGAGCCGCCGGAATCACAAGGAACCAGCCCCAGAAAACAGTCGCCGCCTCGGCGAAAGCCCTCAAGGAATCCTCGCCTGTCAAAGCGCCCAAGCCCGCGACAGCCGCTGAACCAGCCGAAAAGACCAGGCCGGCCCCTTCAGCCCGTCAGGTACGGAGCGAAGGAGAAAGCGTCGAATCTCAGGGCAAACCGCCAATCCGGAAAAGCGTCGAAGGCATGGTACCCCTCTTCGTCTCGATGGGAAAACGTCAGCGCCTCCGCCCCCAGGAACTGAGAACCCTCATCAGCGAAAAATCTGGCGTCACCAACGACGAGCTCGGCAGGGTTCATCTCTTCGACAATTACTCCTTCATCGATGTCCCGGAAATCCACGCGGAAAAAATTATCGGAGCCTGCGATGGGGCGAACTTCAAGAACAGGACGATAGAGATCAAGCCGGCGAAAAAGCGCGGCGACCAGCCCGAGGAAAAGGAACAGAAAGAGTGACATCTCGCGTCGAGCGCCTCCGCGTCGGACCAATCGGCGAGAATGTCTACGCGGTCCAGACGGGAGAAGACGGTTTTCTCGTCGATCCGGGCGATGATCCCGAGGCGATCGCGGGGTTTCTTTCCCAAAAAGCGATCAAAATTTCGCTCATCGTCCTCACTCATGGCCACCTGGACCACACGTCGGCCATTCCCGGCCTCATGGAAAAATGGGCGGCCAATCCCCCGAAAATCGCCGTCCATAGGCTGGACGCCAGCTATCTGGGCGCGAAAGGCGAAGAGACGAATCGAATTCTCTTCGACACCATCAGCGCGCCGGGCTTTTTCAGCAGCTACTGGAAGGGGCTGCCCGAGCCGGCCATCCTTCTCGATGAGGGCGACGCGATACAAGGGACGGGCTTCCGTGTCCTGCACACGCCGGGCCACAGCGCCGGTTCACTATGCCTGTACGACCGCGATGAGGGCGTCCTCATTTCGGGAGACACGCTTTTCAGGGACGGGGTCGGCCGCACCGATGGTCCGGACTCCGACCCGGCAGCCCTGGAGAAGAGCCTCGCGAGGCTCGCTTCGCTCCCGCCCGACACCGTGGTATATCCTGGCCATGGTCCGCGCACGACTATCGGCAGAGAACTGTCGCTCTAGGGCGACCTATCACTAGAGAGGTATGTAGAAATGAAATATTTCCTTGCTACGGCGATGGCCGTCCTTGTTTTATCGGCCTGCGCCCCCGCCGCCAAAAGCGAAATATCCCGCACCGATTTCGTGCTCGGGACCGTGTGCACCATACGAATCATCGAAGGCGGCTCGACGAAAACAACCGACGAAATCTTCAATCGGCTCAAGCAGATCGAAGACAGGATGAGCGCCAACAAGGATGGCACGGAGATAGCCGCCATCAACGCCGCGGCGGGCGTAAAAGCGGTGAGGGTTTCCAAGGACACCTTCTTCGTCATTTCAAAAGCCATCGAATACGCGAAACTTTCGCAAGGGACTTTCGACATCTCCGTCGGCCCCCTCACCAAACTCTGGAGTATCGGCACCGACCACGCTGCGGTACCGCCGGAAAGCAAGATCGCCTCAGCCCTGAAACTCATCGATTACAGAAAAATCGAACTCGACGCGAAGAAACTCGAGGTCAGGTTGGCGACGGCTGGAATGCGTCTGGATTTGGGAGCCATCGCGAAGGGCTATTCGGCGGACGAAGTGGCGAGAATCCTTGAAAAACATAAAGTGAAGGCCGCCGTCGTCGACTTGGGTGGCAACGTGCTCGTCTTCGGCAAGAAAAAGGACGGCACTCCCTGGCATGTGGGGGTGCAGGACCCGCGTTCCGACCGGGGCGAGTATCTCGGCCTCGTGACCGGCAAAGCCATGACGGTCGTGACATCGGGCATTTACGAGCGCTTTTTCATCGAAAACGGAAAACACTATCATCACATTCTGGACCCCAAGACAGGGTACCCTGTCGACAACGGCCTCGTTTCGGTATCCATCATCACGGACAAGAGCATCGACGCCGATGCCCTCTCGACCTCGACCTTCGCCCTTGGCCTGGAAAAGGGCATGGAGCTGGTGAAGAGCCTCCCCGGCGTGTACGCCATCTTCATCGACAACAAGAACAAGCTCTATATGAGCCCGGGCGTGAGCAAAATATTCAGCTTGACGAACTCGGCCTACTCGCTCGGCGAATAGCTTTCTTAGGCGGCCGGATCCAGCGCCAGCAGTTTCATCTTCCAGAAACACCATGGCGCCCCGTACGCCACCCAAAAGCCGATGATACCGTAGCGCAGAAAACGGATCAGCGGCTGCTGGGAGCCTAGGGATTCGCCCACCATGAGTTTGGGACCGGTATAGAGAATGACGAGCCCGACGATCCCCGCGACATAGCGGATGATTCTTTTCGAAAGCTCGCCGCCGGCGTTGAAGCGCAGGTTCTTACTCGCCAGGGCGAAGCCGGCGGCGCTTCCGAAAAAAGCCCCGGAGAGAAGCGTGTCCGAGGGCATGAGAAGATTCATCAGCAGCGATACGGCGGAAACGGCGATGAGCCTTTGGCGCAGGTTCAGCCGGCTCAGGATGCCTTCGATCCTGGCGCCGAAACCATAGAAGAGTCCCAGCACGATTCCCCCAAGGATCCAGCCGCCCAGGAGATCGGTCGGAAAATGGACGCCAAGGTAGAGGCGGGACAGGCCGACGATGAGGGGCATCGCGATGAGGAGAACAACGCCGAGCGCTCGCGAAAGGATCGTCAGCATGACGCCCCAGAAGGTGATGCTCATCTGAGCGTGCCCAGAAGGCAAGCCGAAGGTGTTTTCACGGATGAGGCCCACCGATGAATCGAAATCGTAGGGGCGCGGCTGCTTGAAGATGATTTTGCACCAGAGATTGAGAAAGGCGGAAAACAGAACAACGATGCCGATTCGGGCGCCTTTTCGCCTGTCCACGCACCAATAGATCAGTGGCAGGGCGGCCAGGGCGAAGAACTCCGACCCGAAAAAAGTTATAACCTGCATCGGCGCCAACATGCCGGGACCGAAAAATTCCTGCACCTTGCGGACGAGATCCAATCCCCACGACAATACTGAATTCACGGTCGCCTTCCCCCGGTTGGTCAGCTTTCGCGCACAACGTCAAAACAACATTTTAAACACTTATTTGACGGTACGCAAGCCAATTCCGCCTTTACCGCCGCGACTCCGCCCAGTCGCGGCAACACCACGCGTCCGCGGCAACGGCCTCATCGCGAGGTCGCGGCGATGAGGAATCCGGAAAATCCTCAGTATTGACTAGGTCGATCGTATATAGTACAAATTTCAGCGTGAGCCGGCATGGTGAAATGGCATACACGGTAGACTCAAAATCTGCTGCTCGCGAGGGCGTGTGGGTTCAAGTCCCACTGCCGGCATTTTTTTCGCCTCGATAGCGTTCGAACCGCGACGAAATGAAAAAGGACTGTCCCTGAATCGATTCAGGGACAGTCCTTTTTTTCTATCGCGATGGTGGACGGCGGGCTGTGAGCCTTGGTCGCCGCCCCCATTACATCAGAAGGCTACGATGCTGTCCGCGATCGCCATTTTGTAGGCGGTCTGGAGTTCGAGCGAGTAGTGCTGGAAATCGGAATAGGTGGCGCCGGTCACGGCGTCGGCCACGACGTAGACGCTGTCGCTGGCCGCGACATACTCGGCGGCGCTGGCGCTGGCATCGATATTCTTATTCTCCACGACTTTCACGCTGGCTTTCTGAAGCGTTGCGGCGCCGAAATCCGCGGTGGGATTGGCCTTGAAGAAAGCGAGCATGGCGGCGTAGTTGTAGCGGTAACCGATGGAATCCTTGGTGAGGGGCATGTAGTTGGCGTTCTTGTCGGCCTTGTTCATCGCGCCGTAGTGGACGGTTTCGGAGGCTTTCTTGCCGACGATAACCTTGGAGCCTTCGATCTTCACGTTGACAAGGCTGTCTTCCCTGGCGGCTTTCACGTACGCGGCAGCCCTGAGGGGGTTGGACATGAGACCCTCGAAGTCGCGTTCCCATTGGCGGGCGGGCCTGGTGAATCCCTTGGCGCCGGGGGTGAACTGAGACCAGACGCCGGGACCGCCCGCGACCTGGTTCAGGATATAGAACATATAGCCCTTGACTTCAGGATCGGCGCTGGAGAGGTTGGCGAAGGGATCCGGAGCTCGTACGACGGCGCCATCCACGATGGATTTGCCGTCGGCGGAATTGTTCTCCGCCCAGCCGCCCGGGCCCTGCCACTCTTCGAGAGAAGCCGCGACCACTTCGCCGGATTTTCCGACGGTGACGGTGGCCGCGCCCACATAACCACCCTGATGCGCCACGAAGTACTTGGTCGCGGTCTGCGCAAAAGCGACGGATCCGACCAAGGCAAATACGGCGAGGAATGCAATGAGTTTACGGTTCATTCTATCTCCCTCCTACAGAATTCCCGAACCTTAAGGAACGGGCGGAGTAGATAATATACTATATATAATAATCAGACAATATACAGAAAGCCAACTATAAACAAAAATATTTACAGCGACACTCCTTCCAGTCCGCTAACCAGCTCCTCTCTGGCTTCAGAAATGCAGCAAGAATGTAACATTCCAGAAGAAGCGCTCGCCGCCCGGGGTGTAGAGGGCGTAAAGGGGATCGTCCACAGGGAACTTGTAGCCCGCGCGCGCGCCTATCTGGGCGAAATCGAATATGTTGATCGCCGCGCCCGCTCCGGCCGAAAATATCAAGCCATCTTTATCGCCGCCCGTGGACGCGTCGGGACATTTGTAGAGTCCGTCGAAATAGCCCGCGTCGCCGAAAACATAGGCCATGGGTCTCAAGCCGGCTTGGCCGAAAAGACCAGGCCCGACAAAGCGCAGGTCGAAGCTGGCTTCGGCCTTTGTCGTGGCCTCATAGCCCCATGCGCGATAGCCTCGAATGGAATCGCCCAGGCCGTCGCGCAGGGCGCGGCCGCCAAAGCTCGTGAGGACATAGAGAGGGATATTCGACCCGCCCGCGTAATCTCCGGTGAGATAGCCGGCGGCGTAGATCGAAAAGGCGTCGAGGTCAGTATTCCCGACCGAGAAGAGGGGCAGATAGCCTTCGAGCGTGGCCGAGGCTCTATAGAAATCGGTATCGCCGGAGAAAGCGAGCGCTGCGGGCGCGTACTCGAAGGAGAGTTCGCCGGCATAGCCACTCTTCAGGCGCCGTGGGCTCTTTTCAAGAGCATCGAGGCCGACGCCACCCAGGAATGACACGGAGAGCAAGCCTTGGGCGTCGGGGAAGTACGCGGCGCTGAGGCTGGATGAATTGCTTTCCCATCGTCCTCTGGCCAGCCCGAAAAGCTCGATCTTTGGTCCTATCTCGCCCGAAGGCAGCCGATACAGGATTCCCGTATCCACTTCGGCGTTCGGCCAGTGGAACCAGTGCGGATCGGGGAAGGAAGCCGGTTTCGCGATGGGGCTTCCATCGCTGTCGTCGCGGAGAATGAGTCGGTCCTCGAAGCCACCCGCCAGCCTGAGGGTGTAGAGCAGCCCCTCGCCTACCATGGGAAACCGCAGTTCTATATCGGCGCCGGTAGGCACGGGGAGGAAGCCGAGCAAGGCCCCGTTGAATCTGACTCCGTTCAGTTCGAATTCCATGCCCGCCGCCCCGATGGACAGGGGCGCCCCGATTAGGCAACACAGCGCGATCACCGCGGCGAAAAGCCTTCTAGTCTTCATCGATGCCTCCATTTTACGGTCCTGCTTGCCAAACCTATCATAGATCATTATATATTTCAAACATGAATAACGAGAGCAATCAGAAGGAAGATGGAAAAACGTCCTCTCCCAAACTGATAAAGAGCGTCTTCCTGGCGCTACTCGCGGGCCTTCTGATCAATGTCTTCATGGGACTCCTCGTCGATTTCGGGGAACTTGGCACCGCGTTCAAGGAAGCGTCGGTCGTCAGCGTCGCGACACCCTTTCTCCTCATTTTCGTGATCTATGTAATAGATACCTTCCGCTATCAGCTGATATTCCGAAAATTCGAGGTCAAGCTATCGTTCAGGGATGGACTCTACAACAATATCATCGGCTATTTTTTTTCCAACATCACCCCCGGCTCGGTGGGCGGCCAGCCCTTCCAGGTGTATCACTTCGCCAAGCTGGGCCTGGATTCGACGGTTTCCTCGAACATCGTCTTCTCAAGACTGATCGAGAGCAATTTCGTCCAGCTCCTCATCGTGATTCTTTTTTTCCATAAGGGCATCGGCATGATGGCGGGAATAGGAAAAGGCGCCTACCTCCTGGGCGCCGGCATGATCATCACCATCGTGGCGACGGTTGTCCTCGTCCTGGGTTTCCTCAACCCTCATTTCCTGGGGGTCATCGCCCTCAAGATGGAAAAATCCTGGCTCGGCAAACTCATCGCCAAACTCACCAAGGATCCACGCTGGGCCGAGAAAATGTCCGTATGGAGCCAGGGACTGGGAGCAGGCTTTAAAGTATTGTGGAGCAAGAACATGACCACAATGCTGCTCGATATCCTCATTTTCATGGTCGAGCAGATATTCTGGGCCATGACGCTCTACATACCGCTCTGTGTAATGACCGGCGTCGCGCAGCCCTTCCAGGAATTTCTTCTGTCATTCATTCTCTGCGGTCTCGTTTCGCTCTTCATACCGACACCGGGCGCCGCGGGAAGCATCGAGGCTTCCTACCTTCTCGTCCTGAGCGCGCTGACGGGCAAGCCCGCCGCGACGATGAGCGCCATTCTCATCTGGCGTTTCGGCGTCTACTACGTTCATTTGCTGGTGGGGGGACTCGTCTACTTTTTAATACCGACGAGAAAAGCGGTTTACACGCTTGGGGAGAATGGCGTACTCAGCCACATCAGACCCGATCGGCGACGTCGTTCCTGACTGTCCTTGGCGGCCGCGGCCGCTCTTTGCGCGACGGCCAACGGCGGCGGTCTCTCGAATCCTCAGCGCTTCAGAAGAACGCAGTCGGCCACCGTTCTGGCCGCGTTCTCGCCCATGAGCGCCTCAATGATGGCGATCGCGAACTCCCCGGCGGTTCCGGCCCCCCTCGACGTGATCAGGTTGCCGTCCACGACGACTCTTCCCGACGTAAAAACCGCCCCCGTAACCTGTCGCTCGGTGCCCGGATAGCCCGTAAAGCGCCTTCCCTTAAGGATTCCGCAACCCTCATGGAGCACGACGGCCGGCGCGGCGCAGATGGCCGCCACGAGCTTCCCTCCTTCGAAGTGGCGAACGATGAACTCCCTCGCCGCCCGACTTTCGGCGAGATTTTTCGCGCCGGGCATGCCGCCGGGGACGACCACGGCGTCGAAGCCGACATCGACGGAGGCATCCTCCAGGACGGCATCGGCTACTACCGTTATCCCGCGCGCCCCCCGGACGCTGCGTCCGCCCAGGCCGAACAGCGTCACCTCGACGCCGGCCCTGCGGAGATAATCCACGGGCGTGAGGGCTTCGACTTCTTCAAAGCCTTCGGCGATCAGCACGCAGGCCTTTTTCATGATCTTCTCTCCTTCATGGAAATCGCCTCAGGCCAACCCGCCGAGGAGCAAGCCCATGCCATAGGCCGCCGCCGCCGCGATGCCTCCCACGAAAAGCATTTCCAATCCGGAAGTGAGCCAGCTTTTGCCCGTGATCGTCGTCTTGAAAGCCCCCAGGCCAAAGAGCGTGGCTCCGGTGAGCAAGCACGCTAGAGGGAACTGCGCGCTCTTGAGCGCGGGAATGAAAAGCGCGAACACATAGGCCGCGATCGGCAGAAAACCGAATACGGCGAAGGAAAGAAAGGTGGCGAGGGCATTCGCGATCGGGGACTCATCGCTCGGTATGATCCCCAGCTCCTCCACCATCATCGTATCCACCCAGGATTCCTTGTCCTTGGCGATGATTTCGACCACGGCGCTCGCGTCAGGCATCGACATTCCGCGCGCCGTATATATCTCCACGAGCTCTCGCTTTTCGCCCTCGGGATAGTTCTCCACCTCCCAAGCTTCGCGCGCCCTCTCGGCGGCTTCGTACTCGCTTTCGCTCTTGGAGGAGAGATAGTCGCCGATGGACATCGAGAGCCCGTCGGCCACCAGGTTGGCGAGCCCCATGATGAGAACGACGCCCGGCGACAATGCCGCGCCCGCCACGCCGGCCACAGCGGCAAAGGTCGTTATCGTGCCGTCCAGGCCGCCATAGATAACGCTTTTGATGTATTTGCCGCGTCCCGTCGTGTGCTCTTCCTTGGCTATTTTGGCGGCGCCGGCGGGTTGCTCGTGCGCCGACCTGGAGGCCTTGTCATCCCTGTTCTTCCATGCGGCTTTCGCTTCATCCAATCGTCGCGTCAACATTGTCATTTCTCCTTTGGCGCGGGCGTCTCGATGAGTCCCAGGCCCTGGCGAAGCGCGCCGAGGTGCCAGGCCGCGTGGGCGATATTGCCTATCATGCCAAATACTCTCATGTCCGAACTCAGGACGGCGGGATCCGATACGGCGGTTTTCAGCGCCTCGAATTCCGTCCTCAACCCTGCTTTCAGCTCGCTCCACGCGGCTTCGCTCACCGCGGCGACAGCCCAACTGCCTTTCCAGTCGGCGTCGCGGTAGGGGTTTTCGCCTTTCATCGCCCGGTTGGCCAGGCTGAGGGAATAACAAAGATGCGACGCATGCGAAGCGGCGCAGGCGGCGTCTCCGGGCGTGAGCGGGGCGGAAGCCTCCGACGCCGAGAGACGATCCAAGGTGCCGAGTATTCCCGAAGCGGGGTCATCATCCGTGAACCAGCTGCCCTTGCCGGATGGGCCGGCGAAGGCTTCGTTAAGGAGCGTCTGGAGACCGCGGGATAAGAGTTCCGAATTTACAATGTCATCCATATTTGTCCTCCACCACGAATATACCGCCGCCGCGCCCCGTTTGGAACAGCCGCGAAGGTTCCCCGCGGCCGATGGCGCCGGAGCGGCGGAACCAAGCGGAAAGGATTACTCGGCCTATCCGATGGATGTACGATACTTACACTAAAAGGCATCACTTAGCAATGAAGGCGAAGATCAAATGCATTTCCGCTTCGTTCCCTATGTCATCGTTCTCGCCGTATCGTCCTTCATGAGCGCGGGACTTTCCCTAAATAGCTTCGCCGGCGCCGAGGCTTCCAGTCTGGCCTAAGCGCGAAAATGGCGCTACAATCAATCGATAAAGTTGGACCGATAGTGTCCGGACAAGGAGAATACATCATGAAAGCGCGGAAGGATTGCACGACCATACTGGTCCTGAACTGCGGAAGCTCATCGCTCAAGTACGAAGTGTTCCGCATGCCGGAACGCGAAAGCCTCGGGAAAGGACTCGTGGAGCGCATCGGGGAAGCGGGAAGTTTTCTCGCGCAGAGCTCGCCCAAAGGAACCATCAGGGTCGAGGAGGCCATGGCCGATCATGGCCTCGCCATGGCCAGGGTCGCTAAAGCGCTCATCGATCCCAAGTACGGGATACTTGGCGACGTGAACGAGATAGACGCCATCGGACACAGGGTCGTGCACGGAGGCGAGCAGTTCTCATCGTCGGTCATAATCGACGATGAGGTGCTGAGGGCCATCGAAGCCAATATCGAGCTGGCGCCTCTCCATAATCCGGCCAACCTCACCGGCATCAGGGAGGCGATGAAGATGCTTCCCGACAAGCCCGATATCGCTGTCTTCGACACGGCGTTCCATCAAACCATGCCGCCCGCCGCCTACCTTTACGGCTTGCCCCGCGAACTCTATGAAAAATACAAGATCCGCCGCTATGGTTTCCACGGGACGAGCCACCGTTATGTGGCGAACCGAGCCGTGCAGCTGATGAAGCGCGCCCCCGAAAACACCAACCTCATCACCTGCCATCTCGGCAACGGCGCCTCGATCACGGCGGTTGAAAACGGCCGTTCGGTCGAGACCTCGATGGGCTTCACTCCCCTCGAAGGCCTCGTGATGGGCACCCGCTGCGGCGATATAGACCCGGCGATTCTTGGATTCCTGCAGGATCGCGGCTACAGCCCGAAAGACATCACCGCGATGATCAACAAGAAAAGCGGACTCCTCGGCCTGTCGGGCATCTCGAACGACCTGCGCGACATCGAAGCGGCCGTCGACCTGGGCAACAAGAACGCTATCGAAGCCCTCGACGTCTACGCTCACCAGGTGCGGAAGTACATAGGCGCCTATTCCGCCGAGCTTTTCAAGGTGGACGGCCTCGTGTTCACGGGCGGCGTCGGCCAGCACGGCGCGAGGATGCGCGAGCGCATCTGCCACCGCCTGGAGAACATCGGCATCATCATGGACTACGCCAAGAACGACACGAATGGCTCGAGGGAAGGCATCGTGTCGACGCCCTATTCGCCCACCACCATCCTCGTCATCCCGACGAACGAGGAGCTGCAGATCGCCATAGATGTCGTGACGATCGCTTTCCCCGAACTCGCCAGAGAGGGAGCGTGCTGAAGGCGTCCCACATGTCCGGCGATGAAGCCCATCGCATCCGGGAAATAGCCGCCGCGCTCGCGGCGCTGTACGGCGCCTATCCCGATGAGAGCGCCGGGCCGGTCATCGATCAGCTCATCTGGTTTCTTCTTTCGACGCGGACGACGGTGGAGAACTGCGAGTCCGCGTTTCGGGCTCTGCGCGCCGCGTTTCCGAGCTGGGATGGCATCGTGGCGGCGCGTGAGGAGTCCCTCTACGCTCCATTACGCCCCGCGGGACTTTTCCGCGTGCGGGCGCGGAGTCTCATAGCCGCGCTCTCCTCCATTCAAACCCGCTTCGGGGCTGTTTCCCTGGAAGCGCTGCGCGCGTGGAGCGACGAAGACATCGAAGTCTTTCTCCTCGGACTCCCGGGCGTAGGACTCAAGGTAGCGCGCTGCGTCATGTGTTTCGGGTTGGGCAAATCGCGGTTCGCGGTGGACGCCCACATTTGGCGAGTCACGAGGCGGTTGGGCTGGCACGATTTCCCCGGCGAGGCGCCTTCCCGCGGCGGGGCCGATTACCTCGACGCCCTCGTGCCGAAAGATATCGATGTCGCGTCCTTCCATGTCAATCTTATCCGCCTGGGGCGGGAATTCTGCCCGGCGGGTCTTTCCCGATGCGAAGCCTGCCCGATAGCCTCTTGGTGCAAAACCGGGAAAGCGAAGGCCTGAAAAGCCCCGGCCCAAAAGGCGCGTGTTCGCGCCGGTTTTTACGCCATCATGGCTACTTCGCGCCGTCCAACAGCGCCTCGGCCCGCGCCAGCCCGGCGGAAAGCTCCTCGGCCGAAACCACAGCGATGACCCTCAGGGCATAGGGTTTACCGCTGTTGAGCAGCGGCGCCCACTGCCGAAAGATGACGGCCGAACCATTGTCGGCAAAATAAGGATACAGCTCGACATCGCGGAGCCCCAGTTCGGACGAACCTCTGGGTTCGCTGGTCATAAGTTTCGCGCCGTCATTGGCCGAGACGCTCCAGAAAAAATCGAAGCGTCCGAAATCGGCCCGCAGGTTTCCCGGCGCGATGGCCAATCCGCCCCGCGTGAATGCCGTTTCCCAGACGATGGGCCTCCGCGCTTCGGGGGAAAGGTCGACCGCGCCGGCCAGCCAGGCTCCCCCGCCCTCGGCGGTCCTGCAGCCCGTTAAAACGATGAAGGAAAGAAGCGCCATGGCGGTTTTCATGCCCATCTTTCGCTCCTATTTGCTCAGACCGAAGACGTTGCCTTCGATCCCGGTGCCCGAAAGCGCTATTGCGCCAAAATCCCCAACCCACCTGGAAAAGTCGAGGCCGTAGGGGTAGACCCAGTAATTCTCGGTATCGCCGGGATGGAGATCGACGCTGTAGGGTAAAAGCCCACCCCGCCCCGTCGGCTGGACTTCGTCGAGATCGAGGCTCGTGAAGCGGTAGATAGGATTGTCCGAATCCCCCGTGCCGGACATAACGATCGCGCGGCTAAAAGCGTAGAAGAGCGTGTTGAAGCCCACTCCCGTCGCCGCCTCCACGGCGCTGATTCCCACCAGATCGGTCGAGCACATATTCTTGATCACGCTGTCGTCGAACATATCTATCAGATACCGCATAAAGATCGCGCCGAAACCGTAGTTTTGGCCGGTCCAGTGGGTGAGCGACAGCCCCACGCCATAGTTGAGGAGGAAGGAATTTATCCAGCTCAGTTGATTGGCCAGATAGCCGTTGTAGTAGGAGGCGGCCTGCGAAAGCGCTTCGTTCAGCCAGGCGTAGGTCCCGCCGACGCCGCGATTGTAATGCTCGTCGAAATAGATCATGTGTTGGAACTCGTGGGCCAAGGTACCGAGGACTTTCCCGGTCACGCCCCCTTGGGCGATGGCGTCGGTCGTGAGGTAGAAAATGTCGCCCTCGTTCGAATCGCCGCGCTGCGCTTTGGAGAATTTGTCGCTTGAATAGAAATAGCCGAGAACGCCGTCGGTGATGACCCCTGAGAACACGATGATGATCTTTCCATTGTTGTCGGTATCGTTCTCTTCGCCGAACTTCTCGCGGTCGACGTGGTAGATATCGTCGAAGGCCTCGCCGTAGGCCTGGAGATAAGTCTCCATTGCGGCGATGTCGCTGTTGTCTATGAAGAAATACGCGTGATCCGAGACATAGCGGCACGTGGTGTTGATTTGATGGAGATTGTCGCCTGCGTCGTAGACATTCACGAGGTTCCATGCCGTTCCCACCGCTATCGTCGCGGGCGCCGCCCTGGCCCTATCGGCCGTCGTCCTGTCGACTTGCCTCGCGTGGCTCGCGAGCAGTTCGTTCTCCAGCGCCCGGTTTTTGATATCCTTGCGTTCCTGGGCCGATAGGGCGATTTCGCGGCGGGCCTCCGTGGTTCGGCTCTTCGCCGTCGGCGTCATATCGGCGGAGGCGGAGGCGGTCGATGATAATGTGTAGTAATACTTTGTCGTCGGCGCGGCGTTGGACTCGGGCTTCGACGAAGGAAGCGCCGTGGTGAGGGAGTAGACATACCTGCCGTTGTATTTGGCCACCGACACGCTCGTTCCGCCACCCAGGGCGGCATAGGGGGTCAAGGTCCATTTCGCGTACAAGATCACGTCGCCTGACCCTATTTCGAACCTATCGCCCGGTTCGTACACCGCTCCCGTTCCGCTGGCCGAGGCGCACCAGCCGTCAAAGGAATAATCGTCCTTGACAAGGGTTCCTTCGTCCATGACGGTGACTTCGTCGCCTTTGCGATAGCCGCTGGAATCCCTTGGCGGGGAGCCATCCGTGGCTCCGTTCGCGTTATAGGTTATCGTGTGGGTCGGACCCAGGATTAGGTCGCAGCCGGTAAACAAACATAGCGCCATGAACAGGAAAAGAACGGATCTACTTTTCATGATCGTCACCTTCCTCATTTCCTACTTGCCATAAGTATTTGTCGAGGCTCTTCCCATGGCAAGGAATTTGTCCAGCAGCGTTTCCATATTCCTCGCTAGTTCGGCGAAGCGGACGGGATCAGCCAAACAAGCATCGGGATCCTCGCAGCCCGGACCTTGCGGGAGGGAGTCGCGTTCCTTCCCGATGGCCCACATCATATGTTCACGGGTGAATTCCAGGTGAAACTGGATGGCCAGGACCTTGTCGCCGCAGGAGAAGGCTTCATTGGGCCAATAGGCGCTCTCGGCCAAACGGGTCGCGCCGGCCGGAAGATCCCATGCGTCGTTGTGCCATTCGAGGGCGAGAAAATCGCTGGAGGCGGCCTTCGTCGGATCTCCGGCGCACATCGCCGCGATCGCAGGATGCGACGCGCCCTCCGGCGTCGGGTAGATTCGCTGAAAGCCGAATTCGGGCGAAGCGCTCCGGTACACCCTCGCCCCGAGGAGCCTGGCGAGGAGCTGGGAGCCCAGACAGATTCCCAGCAGCGGCACGCCGGCATTCACGCATTTTTCCATGTAGCGCAGTTCATCAGCGATCCAGGGATTGCGGGTGTCGTCATAGGCGCTCATGTAGCCCCCATAAACGATGACGGCGTCGTAGGCTGAAGGTTCCGGACAGGGTTGGCCCGCATAAATGCGCAGGTCTTCGACGCGGTCCTTTCGGCGCGCGAAGAATGGGGCGTTGTCATAGGGAAAACGGGCCGGCCAATGCTCTATCTGCAGTATTCTCATGTTGTACTTTCCTTCGCATGCACTCTGCCCCCGAAGCGGCACCAGGCGACTCGGCCCGTTGTGTCGCGCAGGAACTCGCCCACCGATCCCTTCTTGGGCTCGTCGAGGACGAGGAATCGGTCGCCCGGGCAGAGAACCGCTCTCATTGGAGGCTCCGGATCGCCAGGAGGGCTGTCGGGTTTGGGAAAGCCTCCCCTGGGGACATCCAGGATCGTGAAGCCGCCCTTCCTCGCCAGAAGGTCGAAAGCGGATATGGGCAGCTCGTAACGGCCGACATACTCTTCCAGAGCCAAAGCTTTCGGCCGGACGATTGGAACGGGCGAGGAACTTTCCACGCCGAACCAAAGCTTAGCCGCCCAGCTCAGGACATTGTCGGTGAGCACGCCGCCCAACTGGGCATTGGTGAGGAGGGCCACCGCGAAATTCCGTTCCGGGGCGAAGTGGAGGGCGGCCTGCTGGCCTTTCGTGGCTCCGCCATGTCCGCAGAATCTGATGCCGCCGAGGTCGCGCACGTTCCAGGTGAGCGCCATTTTTCTTCCGTAGCTGGCCGAAATCCGCGGTTCGAGCATTTCGGCGACCGTTTGGCGATTCAGGACCCTTTTCCCTTCGGGGCTCTCGCCGCCCGCCATCATGACGCGGGCCCAGCGCAGGAGGTCGCCGACGGCGCAGACGCCTCCGCCCACGCAGTTGCCCGCCCTGCCGATAGCCCAGGGCCGCGACACGACGGTTCTGCCGGCCGCTTTTTCATGGCCTGAGACGAAGCGATAGGTTATCAGGACATCGTCCGGATAGAATCTGGTGCGGAAGAGTCCCGCCGGCTCTAGAATAAGTTCGGCGAGGGCTTTTTCGTATGGCTTTCCTGATAGGACCTCGATGAGGCGCCCCACGATATTGAATCCCGCGTTGTTGTAGGACCAGAAAGCGCCGAGCGGCGTCACCTGGGGCAATTTTCCGATGGAAACAACCATCTTCGCCAGCGCGTCGTCGCCATTCCCGAAATCGCCGAAATAGTCGCCCACCCAACCGCCAGTGTGGGTGACGAGATGACGCGGCGTGAGCCTGGCCGTCACGTCGGGGTCCGCCATCGAAAAACCGGGCAGAAAGGATGCTACCGGGGCGTCCATATCCACTTTGCCGAGCTCGGCAAGGCGCAGAAGGGCAGCCGTTGTCATTGTCTTCGTTATGGATCCGATCTGGAAATAGGTATCCGGCGTGACGGGGAGAGGATTCTCGACGCTGGTGCGGCCGAAGTTCGCCGTCATCTCGACGCCCTCGCTCCAGACGCCGAGCGAGGCGCCGGGCACGCCCAGACGCCTCATGCCCGCTTTTACGCGCGCGGCGAGTTCGGCAAAGCGAAGCTCGACGCCGTCAGTCGACGATATGGATCCAGCCCTCGGGGGCTTCTACGTCGCCGTACTGGATCCCGACGAGCGTGTCGTAGAGCTTCTTCGTCACAGGTCCCACTTCCTTTTCAGAATGGAAGACATGGAGCTTGCCATTGTGGAAGATGCCGCCGATCGGCGTGATGACGGCCGCCGTGCCACAGGCGCCGGCTTCCGCGAATTCGTCTAGGTTGTCGATGTAGACATCGCGCTCTTCCGTCTTCATGCCGAAGTATTTGTCGGCCACATGGAGGAGGGAGTACTTGGTGATGCTGGGCAGGATCGAGGGCGAAAGCGGCGTGACGAAGGCGCCCGCCTTGGTGATGCCGAAAAAGTTCGCGGCGCCCACTTCCTCTATCTTGGTGTGGGTGGCCGGGTCGAGATAAATGCAGTCGGCATAACCGAGCTTGGCCGCTTCCTCATGGGGCATGAGGCTGCCGGCGTAGTTGCCGCCTACCTTGGCCGCGCCTGTGCCCCTGGGCGCCGCGCGGTCCCAGGTGGAGACCATGAAGTTGACGGGATTCATGCCGCCCTTGAAATAGGGACCTACGGGCATGCAGAAGACGCCGAAAATATACTCGGGAGCGGCGCGCACGCCGATGTTGTCGCCCACGCCGATAAGGAAGGGACGCAGATAGAGCGTCGCGCCGCTGCCGTTGGGAGGCACGTATTTCCAGTTCGCCTTGACCACCTGGTCGCAGGCGTCGATGAATTTTTCGGTGGAAACCCGGGGCATCAGGAGGCGGTCGGCTGTCGACTGCATGCGCGCCGCGTTGCGGTCCGGGCGGAAGAGCTGCGTCCTTCCATCCTTTCGGGTATAGGCCTTGAGGCCTTCGAAGGCCTGCTGTCCGTAGTGGAGGGAAGTGGAACCTTCAGCGATGGTGAGGGTATTCTCCGTCACGAGCTTGCCTTCATCCCACGCGCCGTCTTTCCAGCGCGAGATGTAGCGATAGTCGGTCTTCATATAGCTGAACGACAATTTTCCCCAGTCGAGCGCCGCTTTGGTCATTGGATACTCTCCCTTTTCCGTCCGATATTTCGCAGAAGTCCCGCGCGCGGGCGGCGCGCGTCTTCCTTCGTTTGCGGGGTAATTGAATACTTATACATTCAGCGAAAAACTCCGTCAACTCATCCGCCGCAAATCATTTTAGGAAACGAATGTATAGTGAGAACGCAAATAAATAAAAGCTTTCGATGTCGTTAACTATTTGTAATATTTTCAATTTTAGATAATACTTATTTCAATAATTCAACAACACGCTGTGGAGAATGGAACAGACGGGCGAACCAACATCCACTGAGCGGCTTCATCCATCCCAGTCTCGCCTTCTCCATATTTTTAGAAAGATTCTAAAAACGGGGAGCCGCGATGGAAAGAAAATTCAACATTTCCAAACTTCCGAAAATGGCGATTCTCCTTCTGATCCTAATCATTTCATCTTGTCGGCTGGCGATGGATAAAGCCGGCACGCTCGTCATCCGGTTCGAAGAGGAGAAGGGGCAAAGGAGCCTGACGCCGGGCATCGAATTGACCATCTCGAACTGGGACATAGCGGGGAGAGGCCCCGGCGGAGCGGAGATTCAGGCTTCGGAAATCAAGACGGATACGCGCGCTTTCACCGAAATGATCGCGGGCGAATGGACCATCACCGCCGAAGGGAAAAACGCCGATGGAATCGCCATCGTTGGGGACAGCGAGACAATCCTTGTGCCGGAGAACGATGTTGCCTACCTCACCCTTCTCTGCGGCCCCCTCCAAGGCGATGGCAGGCTCTCCATCTCGATGACATGGCCGACGGCCTCGGTGACTACCCCTGAAATCACGGCATGGATAAAGAACGATGGAAATTTCCTGCGCGAATACGCGCCCACCGAAGGAAGCGGGACAGCCGCGTGGGCCGACGCCGCGATTCCCGCGGGCTATTACACGCTCGGCATACAGTTTTGGGACAGGTTCGGCAGCGGTAAGCTGGTCTGGTCCACGGTTCAGAGCGTCCATATCCTAGCCGGGCAAACGACAAACGGAGTCTGGGCCCTCGTCGCGGGCGATTTGAACGCGATACAGAACGGAAATCTGGACGCGAACGTTATCGGTTTGCCCGATCCGCCGGTAGCGGTGACGATGCGAGGGCTAGTTCCCCGGCTGGCTTTGGGGCAGAGCATGTCGGTCCAGGGCAACGGCTCCCCCGAACCTAGTTCATGGAAGTGGTACCTTGACGGAAATTACACGGCCCTCGCCACTGAGGCGGCCGTCACCATCGGACCCGATCTTTCGGAAGGCTATCACTGGCTTTCGGTGACGGCCGCCGCTGGAGAAGCCGAAGGAAGCGTCACCTACCGATTCGAGCAGACAGCCACAGCCGCGCTCCAAAACATGCCTCAAGCGTGGGGCTACAATGCCTATGGCCAAATCGGCGACGGTACGGCGAGGGAAACGAAGTATTTACCTGTCTATGTGGCGGGCACGGCCGGGCATTCGATCGCCGCCGTCGCCGCGGGCTATGGCCACAGCATGATGCTGACGACTTCGGGCACCCTTCTCGCCTGGGGGGACAATTTCTGCGCCCAGCTGGGCGACGGCACGGTCGACGAGAGACATACGCCAGTCCTCGTCGAGCGACTCCCGGAGAAGACGATCGTATCGATCACGGCGGGCAATTTTCATTCCATGGCTCTCATGGACGACGGAACGCTCTGGGCTTGGGGAGGGAATGGCTGCGGCCAGCTGGGAATAGGGGCGGAGTACTCCGATCAGCCCTATCCGACGCAGGTACAGAATCTGGACGGGAAGACGGTGACGGCGATTGCCTGCGGAGCCGATCACGCGCTCGCGCTCTGTTCGGATGGCTCGCTGTGGGCCTGGGGCTCGAACGCCTTTGGCCAGCTTGGGGACGGAACCTCCGTCGATAAATATAAACCGGTAAAAGTGCAGGGCATCGCCGCGGGACGCAACGTGCAGTCGATCGCCGCCGGACATGGACATTCGTTGGCCCTACTCACCGATGGAAGCCTTCTGGCATGGGGAAATAACGGTTCAGGCCAGCTCGGCGACGGCAGCACGATAAACAGAAATTCCCCCAAAAACATCGTATCGATGCGCGACAGGAATGTGACGGCCCTCAGCGCGGGCGAATATCATTCGCTGGCTCTCTCGGGGGACGGCGCGTTGTGGGCTTGGGGAGCCAATAACCTAGGCCAGCTGGGAAACGGTACGACAACAGGATCCAGCGCGCCTGTCATGGCGACAAATCCCGCTGGGAAAAGCATCTGCGCCATCGACGCGAAGGGCGCCCATAGCCTGGCCCTCGCCTCGGATGGCTCGCTTTGGGCCTGGGGCGAGGGAGGAGCCGGCCAGCTGGGCACTGGCGGTTCGGTGAACAGCAGCCTCCCCGTCCAGGTGCGGGGACTCGGCGCCGGTCCCGTCGTGGGATTCTCGGCGGGCTATGACCATAATCTTTCGCTCTGTTCGGAGGATACGATATGAAAAACAACGATCGAAAAACGTGGTTTGTAACAAGGCTGGCAGGCATCACCCTCATTATTCTGACGCTCTCCTCCTGCCCGAACGGTCTGTTCGGCAATGGGGGATCGATCGTCCTCAACATCGAATCCGATCTCGAAGAGATCGCTGGCGCGACACATGACAACGCGAAGGGGATTATTGAGGTCCCGCTAAAAATCGCATCCTGGGTGATTTCCGGCGATGGGCCTGAAGATGAGTCCTTCTCCACGACAATCGAGGACGACAGCACGACAAGCGTGAGGCAGGACGGGCTCGTGGCGGGAAGCTGGACGATAACCGCGGCGGGGAAAAACGACGATGGAACCAACATCGTCAACGGCGGCACAACCGTACTCGTGGAGAAAGGTTCCATCACCTACGCGGGAATTGTCTGTGACGGCGCAGGCGGCACAGGCTCGCTCGCTATCCACATTGAGTGGCCAGCCGCCTCGATCAGGGAGCCGGACATCCACGCATACGTGAGCTATTCGGACTTGCTTTCGCCCTCGAGGGAGATGAACCTGCCCATCACGATGGCGGAGACCTCGGCCTCGGGGACGCTCGCGGGCATACCCGGGGGCCCCATTGCCCTCGAGATAGTCATCCAAGACAGCTTCGGGGAAGGAAAGCTCGTGTGGAGCGACCTGGAAATAGTCCACATCGTCGCCGACGAGACGATCAATGGCACATGGACTCTCCAACCCAATGAGATCAACTCGATAGGCGAAGGAGATGTGGACATCAATGTGGTCGCGAACATACCCCAGCCGATCGACGTATCGCTCGTCCTCACCGCTACCGCCAGTTCCGACACAGGCAACATATTCACCGTAACCGGCACCGCGATCCCGGGCGTCGATGAATATTTTTTCTATTGCGATGGAGTATCTATCGCGGAAGGATTGGATTCGAATCTTGTCCGGGACATCGGCCCAGGCCTCTCCCCCGGCCCGCATTTCATAACCTTGGCGTGCCGGCAGGGCATGAATTATGGTTCAGCGACGCTCAAGGTAGTTCAGTTGGATACCGGTATCGGCAAGGGCACGGTAGTCGCGTGGGGCTATGCGGCGCAACTTGGACAACGAGGAGAAGGAGACTGGGGCGATTCCCCCGTGCCGGTGCAAGTCCAGGGCCTCTCCAGGGGCATACCCCTTCTCGTCGATGCCGGCGCCTACCACGCGATGGCGGTTGCGGCCAATGGCGAACTCTGGACGTGGGGCATGAATGATGGATATCAGTGTGGGCACTCCAGCGGTCAATATACGGTATGGAATCCAGGCAGGCCTATTCCAGAATTAACCGTGACCGCTATCGCCGCCGGCTGGTGGCAATCGCTCGCGCAGACGGAAGCCTATGGGCTATTCGCTTGGGGTAGAAATGAGTTTGGGCAGCTTGGCTGTGGCGACACCATAAATAGGGCAAGCGCGGTGTACGTCGAGGGAGCCGTAAAGGGACTCAA
The DNA here is from genome assembly GCA_035560555.1 of Rectinemataceae bacterium. Taxonomy (GTDB): domain Bacteria; phylum Spirochaetota; class Spirochaetia; order Treponematales; family Rectinemataceae; genus UBA11090. The sequence continues at coordinate 14,572 of DATMZF010000069.1, read as the reverse complement.
GGGAAATGATATTATCGATATTTCAGCGGGCTGGTACCACTCCCTCGCCCTGGGAAAAGACGGCACCGCCTATAGCTGGGGTTCCAATGAAAAGGGAGAGCTGGGCGACGGGACGCTCGTGAGTAGATTGACCTCGGTTAAGGTGACTGCTCCCGCTGGCGTCGCCTTCGCAGACATTGAGACAGGCGGCCATTCATCCTTCGGCGTAACATCGGACGGGGCGGTGTATGGCTGGGGATACAATTCTCATCGCCTGATCAGCGACACCGCGACAGCGTCATATCTGATTCCTACAAAAATCCCGCTTTCAGCCAGCCGCGACTTCACCGACATAGCGATTCTTGGCGAATACGGCTATGCCGTGGCGAGCGACGGAACGGTGTGGAAGTGGGGTGGGAACAGCGGCTGGATTACCCAGATATCTTCGCCCGACGGAACGACTATCCTGGAAGTGGATGGCATGGAAGCGACGATTTTAGGCCGCGGAGCGAACGGAAAGCTCTATACGCTGGGCGATAATTCCTTCAACGCCTTAGGCGATGGGATTAGTGGCCTCCATGGCGCGCAAAAATGGACCTTGGTACAGGGCCTATCGGGCAAGAATATCGAGGGGATTTCGATGGGCTGTTTCGGAGGAATGGCGGTTATAGCCTGGTGAAGTAAGGGAGAACGCTGCGTTCGCGCTGAGTTATGTGTATACTGCGAACATGACCATCGCCGATTTTCTGGCGATCAGATGGGGAAGCATTGAAGGCCCCCTTATCGAACCGCCGCGCTTCTCGCCCATCATCGCGGACCCGAGCTTCCTTTTTCCGGAAGAAACACCCGATGGGACCTGGGAACTCTTCGCTCATTCCGCCTGGGGAATCCACCGCTACTCGTCTCTCGATGGGCTGGCCTGGCGCGACCGAGGCCTTGCGATCAGGAACGCGATGAGGCCCTTTGTTCGAAAAATCGGCGAAGACTACTTTCTTTTCTACGAAGCATACCCGCCCATAGCCCTGGCCCTCACGGCTCTTCCCGTGAAGGTGAGGTGGCATTCGACGATCGGACTATCGCGCGGCGCCGATCTTTGGAACTGGTCGCCGAGGAAAACCATTCTGCGGCCCGAACTCGCCTGGACGCGCGACGACGCGCGGGGCGAATCCGTCTCCAATCCATGCCTGGTCGCCGAACCGGAGCCCGCGGGCGGCGGAAGTCCCTGCTCGAGCTCAGTTTTGGGCCCGGGGTCGAGTACGGACTTGGGCTCGGGCCTCACCGGCGGTCCGAGGTGGAGGCTCTACTATTCGGCCTCGCTCGTCTGGATACCCGACTGCGGTTTCTGCGAACCCAAGCATCTAGCCCTCGCCCGCAGATCCGCCCCGGATGGTCCCTTCACCCCCGAAAACGCGCCCATCGCCGATCCTGCCGCCGACCGGATGCCGGATTCAGCCACGTTCGGGCTCGCGCCTAGCGCCGCGTCTGAGCTCGCGTCTAGGGCCGGTCACAGCCTTCTCGGCGCCGGCTCTATGAAAGTCATCGCCCTCGACGATGGCTGGGTCGGGCTCCAGAATAAAATCTACCGCGACGCGGTCGGCAACTCCCGCTCGGCTATATTCATTCTGCGCTCCGCGGACGGCATCGCGTGGCGGCCAGCCCGCCCCGAGCCGCTTCTCGCCCCCGCCCCCGGCTGGACGAGTTCCCATGTCTACGCGTGCGACTGCCGGTACAACCGTGGCGACGGCTCCTGGTACCTCTACTTCAACGCGCGCGACGGCTGGAGGATCAAGGATGGCGTGGAACGCATCGGAAGAATCGTCGGTCATGCCGCGGCGGCATGCCGTCAATAGCACGACGAAGGGCAGTATGGCGGGCGCCCCATGTAGCGACGCATTCTGGCGATGCGGCTCAGGGATGGCGCTTCCCGTCGAGCCGCGCTGACCAGAGCCACGCTTCCCGTCGCGCCGCGCCACCAAGAGCCGCGTTGACCAGAGCCGCGCCGCTAGAACAGCCTTCCCACAAAGCCCATGTAGACGGGAATCGTTATCATGCTCAGGACTGTCGTGAGGGATGTCCCGATCCCCGCGTATTCCGCGTCGGCGCCGTAGGCTTCGGCCAGGATGGGCGTCTGCGTCATGGCGGGCATGGCCGAGGTGATCAGGAACACCTGCTTCATGAGAAGAGGCAGGTCGCGCCCGCGCATCAGCAGGAATATCAGTAAGGGCGTCACGAGAAAACGCCCCGCGAGCACAAAGGCGATATCCAGCCCGAACCTCATCTTCTTCAGCTCGATCCGGGAGATGACGATGCCGACGAAAAGCATCGACAAGGGCGTCGTCATGTTGCCGAGATACTTGCAGAGATCCATGATCGATTTCGGAAGCGAGATGCCCGCCATTATCATGAGGATCGCGGCGATAAAGCCCAGAAGCGGGGGCGAAAGTATCCGCTTCAGTCCGGCGGTCGAGACGAGGGAGGGCTTGGCCCTTCCCGATCGTATGGCGCCGTCGCTTGCGATGCAGTAGGTGCCGAGCGTCCAGAACACCGTGGTATTGGCTATGTAATAGAGAAGAGCGAAGGGCAGCGCCTCGTCACCAAAAAGGAGCAGGTTGACGGGAAGTCCGATGAACACGGCATTCGCGAGCGAGAACATGGAGGCGAAGGTGCCTCTCCGTCCTCTCGGCACCCTGAGAACGACTGCCAGACCAGACGCGATGAGAAAGCTTCCCAACATCGCCAGAAAGGGTATGGGAAGGCCGGGGAGCATGGAAAGCAGCTTCGCCTTGTCGTAGCTGCTCATGAGATTCGAGATCATGTAGGCCGGCAGCGCCACCGACACGACGAGGCGCGAGATGAGGGCGCTGGAATTGCCTTCGAACCACTTCCTTTTCGCCAGAAAGAAGCCCAGGGCTATCATGGCGATGACGGAAAAGACACTCTGGAGGGCGTTTAGCATGGCTCCATCCTAGCGGGTACAGGGGCTTCGGCACAATACGGTTTCAATAAGCCTGGCCCACGATTCCCGGCACGATTTTTCGCCACGCTTCCATGAAGCGCAGAAAGGTCTCGGCTCGCGCGCGCAATTGCGGCGCCGGAGGCGTTTCGGCGAGCACGGCATTGTTGAGGAATTCCCTGAACTCGTCGCGGTCGCTGTCGACAAACTGCAGCGCGCCGGAAACGCTGGAAGAGACTGCCTTGTATTCCAGATCGTCCTGCGTAAAGTACTCCAGGAAGATGCCCAGGGATTTCGGGTCGAACCCGAAGAGACGGGCTTTTTCGCGGATATACTTGAAGCGGAAGATATCCTGACGCTGACGCGCCCAATACTCTCCTTTTCGTTTCGGCGGCAAATGCAGAAGAAGAAGATCCTGATCGAAGAAAAACGGAAATCCGCAGTATCGCGCGTTCAGGACATAATCGTCGTCTTCGCCGCGGGTCCCATAGGGATCGAAGGGGACCCGCGTGAACATCCCCTTGTTCAGGACCATGTTTCCGCCGAATGCCACACTGCATTCCGACAGGCGGCTTTCCGTTTCGAGCGATTTCCTTGCAAGCTCGTTGAAAAGCTCATCCTTAGGCCAATTTTCCAGAGTGAAGGATGCCTGGCCATCGTAGAGCTTCCTGCCTTCCTCGTCGACGACGCATCCGGTCTTTCCGAGAACCTCGCGGCCGTCGACGCGTTCTCCCATATAGCGGAGCGCCGCCGATCGGTATCCCTCATCGACGCACTCATCGTCGTCTATCATCACGATATTCTCGAATCCATGGAAGGCCGCGTACAGCAGGCCCATGTTGCGCACGCCTCCGTAGCTGTTCAGGTCAACAGCCCGCAGCAGTTCGGCGGGGAAGCCCCGAAGCTCCAGCATAGCGCGGATCGCCACGAGGTCGGCTTCGGAAAACACGCGGATATCCAGCGACCGTCCCGCGGCGATCCCTTTCACCCTTGCTTCGATCGCGGCATTGGCCGGCGAAGGGAAGAGAATGACGGCATCGGGATAACCAAGCTTCTCCAGATTGTCCAGGGTCCGCTCCAGCGTTCCTTCCTCCGCTATCGGCACGGGGTGGTCGAATACTTTCCAGGAAGAGATGCCCGGTGTGGACCAATAGGTCGGTATGATCATGCAATCTGCCATTTTCTCTCCCCTACATATATATGTTAGTTGATTTATGAACTAACTAATAGATCGCATCCTTTTCTGCCTCTGTCAAGCCTACGCCCTTATTCTTATCGCATAGACCGTTAAAAACGATTATCAAAAAATATGTATATATTGTTATTAAATAATAATATATACATATTCATTCATCGCAGGGCGCTCCGCTCCGTATTCCCGGGCCACCTCCCTGGAGATTGTATGGAATAGCAATTATTTCCTTGACAGCTGGCAGTATCCATGGTAAATAGGGTTATTAGTTGATATTTTCAATTAATGAAAACGCGCCCAAGCGAGGAGCCATATGGCCACGATAAAGAACGCAACGCGAATCGTCCGTACGCTATGGCAGTCCCCCAACATAAGCCGCGCCGAAATAGCGAGCCGTCTCGGTTTCGATAAGTCGACCGTCACCGTCGAGGTGAACAGCATGATCGATCAGGGGCTCATCATTGAACGCTCCGAAGGGCAGCCCGGCAAGAACGGCGGCAGGAAGCCCATTCCGCTCGCGATCAACAAGGACTACGGATACATCATCGGGATCGCCATACAGAGCGGACATTATTCGGTCGTGGCGGTCAACCTGGCAGGCGACATCCTGGAAATGAAGGAAGAAGACGAGTCCATCACGAAGGACAACCTGGCCTTGAGCGTACAGCTTATATACTGGGAATTCCGCAGCAGGCTAAGCAAGTATCCGGGACGCCTTCTTGGCGTCGGGGTGGGAGCCGGGGGCCTTATAAACCCTAAAGACGGGACAATCATTTTCTCCGTGCCCCTGCGGATATCCGAACCCTTCAATGTCGTCGAAGAGCTCTCGCGCAAACTGGATGTCCCCTTCTTTATCGAGAATAACGCCAACTGCTGCGCCTGGGGGGAACTGGCCTTCCATAAAAACACCGAACTCAAGAACATTCTGTTCGCCCTCGTCGAGTTCAAGCAGGCCGTCGTTCCCCATGCGGAGTACGGCGGCGTCGGCGTGGGTTTCGGAATCGTCATGAACGGAAAAGTCCACTATGGCAGCAATTCCTTCGCGGGAGAATTCCGCAGCGTCCTATGCGTGGAGGACAACGGCATACAGGTCGCGCTTTCAAAGGAAGATCTGAGCAATATTCTGAAGGACGCTTCCGTGTTCGAGCGCTTCGCTTCCGAGCTCGCCAGAAACATGGCGATGCTCGTCAACACCCTGGATTTCAGCCGGATATTCATCGGCGGCGATATAGAAAGCTGCGGCGTCGACTTCTGTCATATCCTCGAAAAGGCGATCGAAAAGAACTGGATGTATCCGGTCAAGCGGCAGATACAAATACAGTACTCCTCGCTCGGCTCGCAGGCGGTCGCGTTCGGGGCGGCCGGCATGCTCATACACAACCTTTTTTCCCTGAACAAATTTCCGGTCAGTCGGGAGACCAGCTGAATCGTTCCCGCTCATTGGGATCCTATATATTCCCGTAGGGAATTAATCTCGAGATGGAGGCCTTGGAATGCGAAAAGCGATGTGTTTCGCTGTCTTGTTTTCGGTCATCTTCTCTATGGGCGCCTTCGCCCAGAAGACGAATCTTTTCGTTCTCAACTACATCGACGCCACGGCGCCGGGCTATGCTGAGGATCAGGCGATCTGGCAGAAGTTCATGGACGACAACCCCGACATCACGATAGTGAAAGAAGAGCTGTCCAACGAGCCATTCCACCAGAAACTGGCCGCCTATGTCGCCGCGGGCACAGTCCCCGACGTCATGTACATGTATCCATCCGGAAGATCCACCATTCTCCACGAACAGAAGCTGGTCAAGGATCTGGCGCCGCTTCTCGGAAAGGAGTATCTCTCCAGTTTCATGTCCTCCGTCGTGGATCCCTCCGGACAGAAGGGCAAATACCTGGCAGAACTGCCGCAGAGCGTCTGCTATTCCACGGTGATGTACACCAACACCAAGCTCCTCGCCGACCTGGGCTTAAAGGTCCCCACAACCTACCAGGAAATGAAGGCCATGCTGCCCAAGCTCAAGGCCAAGGGGATTCGCCCCCTGCTCATGGCCAACAAGGACGATTGGGTCATGCAGTCCTGCCTCTACTCCACCATCGTAGGCCGCATGGTCGGGGACGAATGGATCGACAAGGCGCTGGCCGGGAAAGCCAAGTTCACCGATAAAGAATTCGTCAAAACCCTGGAGTTCGTCGAAACGATGTACAAGGACGGCGTCCTCAGCCGCGACACCATCCAGATTTCCTACGGAGAGGCTCCGGCGTTGTTCGCCGCGGGGAAAGCCGCGTTCTTCATCGATGGCGATTGGCGCCAGAACGCCTTCATCACCGACAAGGCTTCGGGCATCGCCCTCATCGACCCCAAAAAACAAAAGTCGGACTTTGAATATTTCAACTTCCCCGCCATCCCCGGCGAGAAAAATCCCGGCGTCGTCTCCGCCATCCTCGGCTGCGGCTACGGAATTTCCTCGGCTATCCCCGCCGGTTCCGCGAAGGAAAAGGCGGCAGTCAAGCTTCTCAAGTATCTGTATTCGCAGGATGTGCAGCGCCAGTATCTCGAGCTGGGCAAATACATCACCTCCCGCAAAGACGTGAAGAGCGACAAGCTCGAGCCCTTTACCACGAAAATGTCGCAGTACTATGCCTCCATCGGAAAGACCAGCTACGTGCTCGACGGCGCCATGGACACGAGCATCTACACCCCGCTCAATCTGGGGCTCCAGCAGATCGGCCTCGGCACGAAAACGCCCGCGCAGGTCGCGGAGAGCATTCAAGCAGCAACGGACATCTGGCTCGCCTCGCGTAAATAAGGCTTCGGGACCATCGCCGCGATGGTCCTGAGCAGGAATCGGGAAGTGTGGGTTCGCATCGAAACGATGCGGACCCACGCTTCCCTGCTGGCCGGCGGGATTCAGACTCCGCCATCAAATGAACATTCTGCGACAGGCGAAAATTCAGGGGGCAATCAGTGATAGGCAGGCATCGAAAAGAATCGGAACGAGGCAGAGCGTATTGGTCCATGGTTCTGCCTTCATATCTATTGTTCCTTTTCGTATTCGCCTTCCCGATCGCCCTCGCCGTCATTCTCTCGCTGTCCGATTTCGGCGGCGGCAAGATGTTCGGGGGGACGCCCTGGAAGATCACCGGATTCCAGCAATACAGGAAGCTGTTCGCCGATCCGTACTTCTGGAACGCTCTCAAGAACAACATCTATATCGTCCTGATCTCGGTATTGGGACAACTGCCGCTCGGTTTCCTGTTCGCTTATCTGATCTACCGGAAGATCGTCAAGTTCGGGGCTTTCTGGCAAGGCATCCTTTATGTACCGGCTATAATCTCGACGATCGTCATCGGCATAATGTGGAGCATCATCTTCTCTCCTTACGGCCCAATAGCCGATCTAGCCAACCGGCTCTACAGAAGCCTGTATTCAGCCAAGCTGACCGAGCTTTTCCGCTCCGCCGGCGCCCTCGGCGTTACGGATAGCCTCGTCGACAAAATTATAGGGATAAGTCCCCAGACGATAGGGACGATTTTTTCCAGCCCCCGCGTCGAGCTCAAGGATTTTCTGCTCAGTTACAGCCCGGATCAGCTGATCACGGTTCAACGGGACCTCGTCAATCTGCTCGCGCCCAAATGGAGCGCGGAATTCCTCAGCCAGCGCGACGTGGCCATGATTCCCATCTGCTTCGTCACGCTCTGGATGTGGACGGGGACCTACCTGATTCTCTTTCACGCGAATATGCAGAAGATCGACATTCAGATTCTCGAGGCGGCGGAGATTGACGGCGCTTCGGAAATGCAGGTGATGCGCTTCGTCGTCGTGCCCAGCCTTTCCGGCGCGATTCTCAACGCGACCATTCTCTGCATATCGGGATCCTTGAGCGGGTTCGCCCTCATCCTCGCGATGACGGGCGGAGGTCCCGCCCGCGTCACGCAGGTACTCTCCATTTACATGTACGATTCGGCGTTCATGGGCGCGCCAAATTATCCCCTAGCCAATGCCATCGCCATAATGATCGTGCTGTTCAGTCTCGCCCTGATACTGATCATGTTCGCCCTCGAAAAGCGGTTCGGCGGAAAGGAGTAGGGCGATGGAATCCCAGTACAGACGCAACCAGCGCACGAGACCGGCCGCGGTAATCGGGAGAATCCTCGCTTACGCGGTCATGGGCCTCTTCAGCTTCATAACGATCTATCCCCTTGTATGGCTCTTCCTGAGTTCTTTCAAGACCACGAATGAATTCAGGATGGATATGCTCGGGCTGCCATCGGCTTGGACCCTGGACAACTATGTCGGCGCATGGAGGATAGGGGAATTCGGCAGGCTGATCGGCAACTCGGTTTTCTACACGGTAGGAGCCACGGCTGGGATCATTTTCTTCTCCTTGCGGACGGGTTTCGCCTTCGCGAAGATAAAATCGAAGGCCACGACGCTGCTCTACGGCAGTCTCATACTCGGTATCCTCCTGACCATCCAGTCCCTGATGGTTCCCCTGTTTCTGGAAGTCACGATGCTCGACCGTCTTTTCGGGGATTTCTTGCGGATACTCGGGCTTTTTAAGGGTGGGGAATTCAAGCTTTTCCACAATACGCGGCTGGGCGTTCTGCTCGTCTATATCGGATCGGCGCTTCCCGTGGGAATTTACCTGGCCACAGGGTATATAAGAAGCATTCCGGACGCCGTCATCGAGGCGGCTCAGCTGGACGGCGCCGGGTACTCGCGGGTTTTCCGCGCCATCATCGTCCCGATGTCCGTCCCTATAGCCATGACCTTGGCGATACTGAACATCCCCTCGCTCTGGAACGAATTCGCCCTCATCAATATTCTGGTCAGCGACACGGGCCTGAAGTCCTTGCCGCTGGGAATCTACCGCTTCTCCGGCGCCCTTTCCTCCGATTACGGGAAGCAGTTCGCCGCCCTCGTCATAGGCATGCTCCCCATGATCCTGTTCTACGTCGGCTTCCGCAAGAAAATAACGGCGGGCGTGGCCGCGGGGGCACTGAAAGGCTGAGCGCTCCTTGACAATCGCCGGCGCAAGTTATACTAGTTATACTGTTCATACTAGTTGAACAGGAGTAACCATGGATGGAAAGCTGATGAGCATGGTGAAGGTAGGCCAGAAGGGGCAGATCGTCATCCCGAAGGACATGCGGGACATGATGGGGATCAGGAGCGGCGACACGCTGCTTATCCTCGCCGACAAAGAGCGCGGCATCGCCATTCCGGACAAGGCCGATATCGAGAAAATATACCGGAACATCGTGGCGCACGAAGGGAATTCCAATGTCTGAAAACGATAAAAAGGTCGTCGTCATCGGAGCGGGGGTCGCCGGGCTCAGCGCTGGCATTTATGCCCTCAAGGCAGGGTATCGGGTGGAGCTGTTCGAGAAGAACGCCGTTCCGGGCGGGGAATGCACCGGATGGGAGCGCGGCGGCTACCATATCGACAACTGTATCCACTGGCTCATGGGCACGACGCCTGGCAGCGACCTCTACGATCTGTACAGGGAAACCCGCCTCATAGACGATTCGACCGGCGTGCTCAGAAGCGACATCATGTATACGTCCTGGCTGAACGGACAGAAGCTTTCCCTGTACGGCGACCTTGAAAAGACGCGGAAGGAATGGATCGCCCTGTCGCCAGAGGACGAGGAAGAGATCAACACGTTGTTCGACAATATCGCGCTCGGCACATCCACCGTTGTCCCGGCCGGCATCCCGGGTGAACAGCTGGGAGCCATCGCCGGAACCAGGCTGCTTTTAAAATCGCTGAAGATGTTCAAACTGTTCATGCGATATCCTCGCGAAAGCACGCAGGATCTGATGAACAAGTTCAAGCACCCGCTCATCCGGCGCTGCCTCAGCGATTTCTGCCCCAAGGAATCCAAGGCATATTCCTTCCCCGTCGCCTATGGCAATTTCGCGAGCGGGGACGGCGGCGTTCCCGTCGGAGGATCCAGGGCGGCGGCGCTGCGGATGAAGGCGCGATTCGAGGAATTGGGAGGCGTCTATCGCGGTTCGGCGCCGGCGCGGAGCATCGAGATCGTCGGGGACAGGGCGACCGGCATCGTCCTCGAGGACGGCGCGCGCGTCGAGGCCGATTATGTCATTCCCGCCTGCGACGCCGACTTCACCTTCACCCAGCTGCTCGACAGGTCCTACATGCCCGAAAAGCTCAAGGAATACTTCGACAACCCTGACACATACCCGATCTACGGAATGTTCCAGGCGGCCTGGGCTATCGACGATGAGCGGGACCTGCTCAGGCAGGAGACCAATCTGGACGCGCCCGAACTCCAGGTCGAACCCTGGCTCAACGACCGCGTCACGCTGAAGACCTTCGCCTATGAACCTTCTTTCGCGCCGGAAGGGAAGCAGATCATCCAGGTGTTATGGGGCATGGATCGGTCCAGCTGGATCTACTGGAAGGCGCTGGGCGAGGACAAGGAAGCCTACAAGGCGAAAAAAATGGAGCTCGCCGCCCTGGTGAAGGAAAAAATCGAGCGAACCTGGCCGGAATACCGCGGCAAGCTGAGCCTGCTCGACGCTTGGACTCCCTGCACCTACAAACGGTACTGCAACGCGCACAACGGATATAACCAGGCCTGCATCCTCCCGAAGGAGGCGAACATGAGAACGGCTTACCCTTCCCCCTTCGTCAAAGGCTTGAAAAACGTGGTGCTCGCCGGACAGTGGATCTCGCCTCCCGGCGGTATTCCCGGCGCCTGCATAACCGGCAAGTTCGCGGCCTATAGGGTGGATTACCTGGAACACAAGGCCTCGCGGATCGCCAAGAAAATATTCTGGAGAAGCGTGGTGCCGACCGCGGTCGTTCTCGCGCTGATTTGGCTGCTGTAAATCGCCCTGCGGGTCAAGTCGTCCCGCGGGCCCCGTCATCCCCTCGACTCTCATCAAGTAAAAAGGACCTGCCGGTTACGGCAGGTCCTTTTGTCATGCTTGGTCGATCAGTTCGCTTCCCTCAACCCCTGACATTATAGAACACTTTCTTTCCCCAATACTCCGCATAAAGAGGCGCGAAAGCGCCTCTTTATGGCGCGGGAGGCGGTCTCCTATCGAAGATTGCCTTCCGCGTTGCGCCTTGAGGCATCGCGGAGTACGGCAGATGAGAACGTTACTTATTTTACGTTGTAGAAAACCTTCTTACCCCAATATTCCGCGATGCCTTCCATCTCGTCCTCAATGCGCATGAGTTGGTTGTATTTGCAGACGCGGTCGGTGCGCGACATGGAGCCGGTCTTGATCTGCCCGGTTTCCATGGCCACGACGAGGTCGGCGATGAAGGTATCCTCGGTCTCGCCCGAACGGTGGGAAACGACGGCGGTGTAGCCGGCGCGCTTGGCCATGTTGATGGCTTCGATCGTCTCGGTGACGGTGCCGATCTGGTTCAGCTTGATGAGGACGGAGTTGCAGGCACCCATGGCGATGCCCTTCTCGAGGCGCTTGGTGTTGGTGACGAAGAAGTCGTCGCCCATGATCTGGATTTTCTTGCCCAGCGCCTTGGTGAGCTTGACGTAGCCTTCCCAGTCGTTCTGGTCGAGGCCGTCCTCGATGGAGATGATGGGATACTTGCCTACCCACTTCGTGTAGAGCTCGATCATCTCGTCGGCGCTGAAGAGCTTGTCGGGGTTGGTCTTCCAGAACTTATAGCCCTTGCGCCCGCCTTCGTCGAAGAGCTCTGAGGAGGCGCAGTCGAGGGCGATGGCGATCTCGTCGCCGGGCTTGTAGCCGGCCTTCTCGATGGCCTTCATGATGAACTGAAGGGCTTCCTCGTTGTCGAGGTTGGGGGCGAAACCGCCCTCGTCGCCCACGGAGGTGTTGTGGCCGGCGCCTTTCAGGAGGCTCTTGAGGTTATGGAAGACTTCCGTATTCATGCGCACGGCTTCGCGGAAGGATTCGGCGCCCACGGGCATGATCATGAATTCCTGGAAGTCGATCTTGTTGTCGGCGTGCTTTCCGCCGTTGATGATGTTGGACATCGGGACGGGAAGAAGCGTGGTGTGCGCCCCGCCGAGATATTTGTAGAGGGGAATGCCGAGATAATCGGCGGCGGCCCTGGAAACGGCCATGGAGACGCCGAGCATGGCGTTGGCGCCCAGCTTGCCCTTGTTTTCGGTGCCGTCGAGCTCGATGAGGGTCCTATCGATGTCGACCTGCTCGAGAGCGTCGAGTCCGCAGATTTCACCGGCTATGGCCGTGTTCACGTTCTCGACGGCGGCGAGGACGCCCTTGCCGAGATAGCGCTTTTTGTCGCCATCGCGGAGTTCCACGGCTTCATATTCGCCGGTGGAAGCGCCCGACGGAACGGCCGCGCGGCCGAGGGTGCCGTCCTCGAGGACGACATCGACTTCGACGGTGGGATTGCCGCGGGAATCCAGGATCTCGCGCGCCTCGACGTATTCGATAACACTCATGTATTTCTCCTTATGGAAAGGCTCTGGATAAAAGGATATCTATTCGCGCCGAACGCGTCAAGGCGCGTCAGTCTTCGGAATACTGTGACGCTAAGGATGCCCGCTCATGAGGGCTTGATGTTCGATAGACCTCTCTACCATGGCCCCGACGCGGGAGCTTCGGCTGCGGGGACGGCCCGCGACCAGAAGAAGCCTTGTCCGTAATCGAAACCGATAGTCTTGAAAAAGTCGGCCTCTCGTTCCGTCTCCACTCCTTCAGCCACAGTGGCAACCCCAAGGTCAGAGCAGAATCGCGCGAGGCCCTCGACGAGAACCCCAACGGAGGCCTCGTCGGCAGCCCTCTGCGTGAGCGACATATCAAACTTTACGATGTCAACGGGGAAGCTGAGAAGTCGCGAGTAGTTCGAATAACCTTTGCCGAAATCGTCGATGGCGATAAGGCACCCTGCGGCCCTGAGCATCTTTACGATCTCAAGTTCCTCGTCCGTCAGATAGCTCGAGTCGGTTTCAAGGAGCTCGAGGATGAGCCTGCAACCATGTTCGCGGGCCAGCGCGCCTCCTTCGGCCGCGAAGGTCCTAAACTCCTCTCTCCCGAGATCGAGGACTCCGATGTTGACTGAGACAGATCCGAATCCGGACTTGATTCGATCGATCGCGCGGGCCAACACGAAGTCGGTGATCATACCCCAATACCCCGCGGATCGCGCCAGCTCCAGATAGCTGGAGGGCTCCTCCAGCTTCCCCGTATCTCCCCTCACCCTGAGGAGAGTTTCATACCAGACTCTCCGGCCGTCGGCCAGGGACACTACGGGTTGAAAATGAGCCTCGAGTCCTCCCTCGCGCACGCAGCGGGATAGAGTGGCGAGCCTGGAGAAGGCTAGGTCCACCGCGACCGAGTCCAACTGTCCTTCATGCCTGTGCACGCCATGAAGGCCGGCCCCGCGCCAGAGGACAGCGCCCGCTTCGTTGAGAGCCTTGGCGGCGTTCCCATTCCTGAAGAAGGTGTAGCCGATGGAGTACTGAATTTCCACCCGTTTCCCCTTCAGCTCGGCGGGACCGCCGATGGCGGCATGGAACTCCTGGACATATAGGTCCGCCGCGGCTTCGTCCCTCCCCTCCCAGGAGCGCATGACGCCCAAATCTCTCCCATGGAGCTTGAAGCAGCGGCCGCCAAGCCTTTGCGCCGCGGTCTCCAGGCGTGATGCCGCGTACACCACGATCTCATCGCAAAACTCATAGCCGAAAAGCGCCGAGAGCTCGTAGAAATTGTCTATTGAGACGACACAGAGAATGCCCACGCCCGAAGTCCGCAGGGCTTCCCCTAAGGCCGCGGCCGTGGGCAGCCCCGTGGCCTCGTCCCTGACGATGCGATACGCCTGGGCCTCGAGATAGTGGATCATCTGCATATCCCTGAGATAGCTGAGGGCGGCGACGACGGACGTGGCCGAGTGGAAGATTATGATTTCGCCCGCCGAAAAGTCGCGCACCCAAGACGTCGGGACGCCTGCCGCGGCGAGAATGTTCGCGAGCACCATGAAGGCGCTCGAGTAGAGGAACCACAGCAATTTCTCCCGGCGCGGCGAGAGGACTTCGACGATAGGCGGCATCACGATGAGGAGGATCACGTACGTGTGGTGGCTGTACCGAGACAGGACAGAGACGATGTAGAGGATAGGATAGAGCGCAAGGACAAGATGGACAAGAGAACCGATCATCTTTCGGGAGGCGCGAAGTGACGCGATCATTCCCCCGGCGAGAATGACCTCGGATACCGCTAAGGGAACCAAATTGAAGAACTCGCCTTTCCTAATCGAGACGAAGGCCACGGCGGCGGGCACCAAGAGGCCAATCAGGAAGGATGCGGCGAGAAAACGTTTTCTGAAGACATCGAAGTCGGCCAGAAGGCCTTCGTACCAAGAGGTGTGCAGATAACGCTTCAGGTTGAAGAGAGCGTCGAAAGAGTTGCCGACGCTCATCTGGATCCATCCCTGTGGACGATAAAATCTGATATTCTCTTATTG
>DATMZF010000068.1:0-29161 GCA_035560555.1 Rectinemataceae bacterium | reverse complement strand
GAATGCAAATTATTGATTTATTGTACTTGACAGATTAGTAATCATGATTTATACAGGGTTTATCGCTCAAGTAGAAAGGGAGCGTAGAGTTACTACGTATTTCGTATTCAAGGAGGTTTGACATGAAAAGAGTGGTGATGGTAATGCTGCTTATGGTAGTTGCGAACGCTTTTATGTTCGCCGCTCCACCCCCCGCAATCGAGGTCAAGTTTAATCAAGCCCTTCATGATCTGCTCCCTGCCGACTTGCAGAAATCAGGAGTCCTCAAAGTTGCGACCAGCGCAGGGTCTCCTCCCTACACGATGTATGCGGAGGACAATAAAACGATTACAGGTGGAGATATCGATTTGGCTCTTGGGATTGGCCAGGTACTCGGACTCAAAGTTGAATTTACGGCTATTGCTTTCCCTGGAATAATCCCGGCTATCCTGGCAGGCCGTTTCGACATGTCCATTTCAAGTATGGGCGATACTCCCGCTCGTGAGCAACAAATCAACTTTGTGAACTACTCGGTTGAGGGCAATGCTGTCGTTGTTAAAGAGGGTAATCCGAAGAATATCCAGACGATTGAAGATCTTGATGGCCGCTCAGTGGCGGTGCTCCGCGGAAGTGTTATGCAGGGGCTAGTCGAGCAGCGTAATCAAAAGAACGTGAAGAAAATCGATATTCAGGTCTACCCGAATCAGAATGAAGCTAACCTTGCAGTGAGATCGGGACGTGCGGAAGCGACATTAAGCATGGCTGGTACGTCGAACTACTATGTTAAGCACAACGCGGACACAGGACTTACAGTTCTTCTGAAAACACTTTATGGCGCGGGTTATAATGCCATTGGCATATCGAAAAGCAATCCTGCTTTGTTGCTTTGTGTTGAACAGGCTATGCAACGATTGATGGCGAGCGGAGCCTATGAGCAGATCCTCACAAAGTGGGGTTTGGAAGGTGGGATGATCTCTGTTCCTTGGGTTAATGACGGTGCGAAGTACGCTCAGCCGAACGGCTAGAGCGAACCTAAAGCTATGAAGCCCCGCAGTCGCCTAAACTGCGGGGTTCGAAAAAGGGCTAAATGAGCTTGTAATTAAGATTTATGCACATCATATATGCGAAAGGAGTAACAATGAGTCGCCGAATTTCCATCGAGGTCTTAGGAACGAAAGTAAAAGCCATCGCAGAACTTGAGGACGAGGATGCCCCCCAAACATGTGAGGCATTGTGGGGCGCGCTTGCGGTACCACTTGAAGCCAAGGCTATACATGCGATGTATGCGGGTAGAGAAGTTTTCATCCCTAACTTCCCTATGGTGAATCGTACCTTTAATCCTAAAGTTCTCCCGCGAGAAAACGCAACAGCTTATCCGTCAGCTGGGGACATCGGCTGGTTATATTGCCCACCTCATGACGAAAGAGGCAAACGCGATGAGGTGTGGGATTTTGCTTTCGTCTACGGTCGAGAAGTAACGTTCGATTCGTCGCTTGGTATCCGTCCCATTACTGTCTGGGCTCATATCATTGAAGGTCTTGAGGCGTTTGCGGAACAGTGCGCGCGAATTAGGTCAGATGACGGCCCTAAAATGTTGCGTGTTCAAAGAATGTAAATTTATCTGACTCAAGCAGGAGGCGCTCACGCATCTACTGCTTGAGGTTCGGATGGCAGCGGATTAGAAAAGACTGACCTCAAGTAGAGAAGAGGCCGATGACGTGTGCGTGAAAAGGATTCATCATGGCAGCTCCAATGAACTCTGAGGATAAAGAGCTTTTAAAAGATAAGTCACAATTGAAGTACGTACGAACCAAACCATGGGGGAGTTGGATCGCTGCAGCGATCGTCCTTCTGTTTGGAGTGTGCTTGTTAGGCATGGTTGCCTCAAATCCCAACATCAAGTGGTCTAAAATGGGCGTCTACATTTTTGATAGCGCCGTTTTACGGGGGCTTGGTGTTACGCTTGAGCTCACTGTGTTGGCGATGGTAATCGGTATGGCGCTGGGGGTTATTCTAGCGCTCATGAGACTTTCGCCGAATACTGTCCTTAGAGCTACGAGTGGCGCATATATATGGGCATTTCGTGGAACACCCGTGCTCGTGCAACTAATTTTTTGGTATAACATGGCGCTTATATTTCCGCGGATCGGCATTGGTGCATTCAGTGTTGACACGAACAGACTAATCACTACCTTCGGCGCAGCAATCCTAGCCCTGGGACTGAATGAAGGTGCTTACATGGCTGAGATTGTACGGGGCGGGATACTCTCTGTATCGCGCGGACAGATGGATGCCGCACTCGCTACAGGGCTAACTCGTAGGCAGGCTATGAGGTATATCATTATTCCCCAAGCGTTACGCGTGATACTTCCACCAACGGGTAACCAAGCGATTGGCATGCTCAAGACAACTTCAATAGCTTCCGTAATCGCGGCGCAAGACCTGCTCACCGTCACTGAAAATATCTATGCGAAAACATTCCTCGTAGTCGAGTTATTGATTGTCGCCAGTCTGTGGTACTTGGTTGGAACGTCTGTGGCGAGCATAGGACAGTATTTCATTGAGAAAAAATTCGGTGCAGGATCGTCATCCTCGGGGGTAAAGTTGTCCGATTTTATTCGCGAGCATGTGTTCAGCTCCTCGAGGGCGCAGAGTGCACTGGAGCACTTGAAAAAGGAGAGTGAGATCCGTGGGTGAGAAACCGCTTCTCGAGGCGAGAAATGTTAGCAAGAGTTTTGGTCCATTAAAAGTTCTAAAGGGGCTTAACCTTACGGTTAAGGAAGGCGAAACGGTTTGTATTATCGGTCCTTCGGGGGGAGGGAAGAGCACCTTTCTGCGTTGTGTCAATTTTCTTGAGAAAATTGATAGTGGAGCTTTGCTGTTCAAAGGTCAGCTTGTAGGGTATTCAGAACACGGAAACAAGCTCAAGGAATGGGACGAAAGAGAAGCAGCGGCGTTTCGTGTTAAAGTCGGTATGGTGTTTCAACATTTCAATCTATACCCGCATATGACGGCAGCTGAGAATGTCGCGGTTGGACCTCGTATCGTGAAAGGTGAACCTCAAGATAAAGCATTGGCTCGGGCGCACACTCTGCTCGCAAAGGTTGGTCTTGCTGAAAAATTTAACTCCTACCCACTCCAACTCTCAGGAGGACAGCAGCAGAGGGTAGCGATAGCGAGAGCTCTGGCGATGGAACCAGAAATTATGCTCTTCGACGAAGCCACTTCCGCACTTGACCCTGAACTCGTGGGAGAAGTACTCCAGGTCATGCATGATCTCGCTGTTGATGGCATGACAATGATAGTAGTCACTCATGAGATAGGTTTTGCGAGAGAAGTCGGGGATACTCTGGTTTTCATGGATGAAGGCATCATCGCGGAACAAGGAGAACCTAAAGCTATGCTTGCTAATCCAGTTAATACACGTACAAAAGCATTTCTGTCCTCAGTGCTCTAATTGCTCATAAATCTTTTTGCGTGGGGGAAATAGGTATTCATGTTATCAAAATGGCATAGGGAGGTGTAAAGTGAGTATCAAGGTTTTATACATTGGTGACACTCAGGTGAACGTGCAAACATCGAGTAAGGGAATCGATAGTTGGACATTCACATATTATAGCGACTCGGCACACTACTTGCGGGATGCATTAAATATCGCGCCAGACATCAAGCTAGAACATATCAGGTCGAGTGAAGCGACCAGGGATATACCCTCCACGGTTGACGAATTCAAGAAGTATGACTGTGTGATTCTCAGTGACCTCGGATTCAACAGCGTCAACTTTCAGCCGGGGAATACTGGTGCCCTTAAGATTCCAATGGGGCCAGATCGTATCCAAGGACTCCACGATTACGTCATCCAAGGTGGAGGCTTCATGATGATTGGGGGGTGGATGAGTTTTTCTGGCATCCAGGGCAAAGGGCTGTGGGGCGGTACAAAAATTGAAGAAATCATGCCTGTCACTTGCGAACCTCGTGGCGTGGATGATCGAATGGAGATCACCCAGGGATATCAGTTTCAACTCGATGATCCCGAGCATCCGATCGTAAAAGGCTTACCTTGGGATAAACCATATATGTTCCTAGGGTATAATAAAACGCACCTTCGAAGCGATGCACACCTTGTTGCTTCCTATAGTGGGGATCCCCAAATTGCCACAAGAAAAGTAGGCAAAGGACGTTCAATAATATGCGCTACCGATGTCGGACCACATTGGGCAGGAAGTTTTCTAGAGTGGCCGGCTTACGCAGAGTTTTGGCAGCGGATGAGCAGGTGGGCAGCAGGTTCGTTATCGTAAAATTGTAATTCTATAAATCAAGAGGCTGTCCAAAAACTTGGACAGTCTCTTTTATTTTGCAGATGTAAAAGAAGCATGTAATCTGATATCCCTCTTTTATTCTATTTTATCCATTGTCTTATCCATTGTTTTTTTCATGACCTTGTTCACGTCCTGGTCGATAGATTCCTGATAAGCATCGGCGTAGGTTTTCAAGCCCTTGATCAGGTCGTCGCAGAAAGCCGCCACGTCGCTGCCCGTCACTTCAAGCACGCCCTTGCCCGAAGCCGCGCCCTCCTCAAAAAGATCCATGATTCCCGAGAGCAAACTCGTCCCTTCGGCCGGCTCGACAGGGCCGACCTTGAAGAGATATTTTTGAATCTCCTTATAGACGACCCGATAGTCTTTCGGGAGCGCTTTAACGCGCGCCACATGGGCTCGCCACTCTTTTTTCCCTTCGACGATATCGTGCATGCTCATTGTTTTCTCCTATTTGCCTAATTTTTTGGCGACAGCGTGGTTGAGTTGCTCGCGCCACTTGTCCTGGAAAGACTTGGCTCCTTCTTCGCCGACGAGCGCCGAGCAGAAACCTTCGATATCGTCGCCTAGCGCCTCTCGGACGCTCTGCCCCTCCGCCGCCGTTTCTTCGAGCAGGCCGAGCACGCCGTCGATGATGGGCAGGAGGTTGCGCCCGGTGAAATCCGAGCGCGGCCACAGATTGGCCTTGATTTTTCCCCATGCCGCCTGATAATCGGCGGGCAGCTTTTCGGCTCGCGCCTCAAAAGCTTTCGATGCTTTATCCATGTCGCTGCCGGTTATTTTTTCCCAAAAATTCATTCTTTGCTCTCCTTCAGCTCGCCCAATTTCGACGACAGGAATTCCCATTTTTCCCAGAACTTCCGCAGTTCCTCGCGCCCCGCGTCGTTCAGCGCGAAAAACCTGCGCGGCGGCCCCATATCGGAGGGTCTTTTTTCCATGTCCACGAGCTTGTTCTTCTCGAGCCGCACTAAAATCGTATAGACCGTTCCTTCCACGACATCGGCGAAGCCGAGAGCGTTCAGCCGCCGCGTGATTTCATAGCCGTAGGTCTCTCCTCGGCTTATGATCTCAAGAACGCATCCCTCAAGCACGCCTTTCAGCATTTCCGTCAGATTTTCAGGCACGATCGCTCCTCGCTATTCCGTATGACGTATATTCAGTATCACTCACTACCACTACATAGTATTACTCAATAGCTTGACTGTCAATAGCAATTATAATAAATAGGAACCTTCACGCGCGCTTCGCGTACCGCTCGCCCAAGACATTGAAGTGGATGATGATGCCGGGTACTATGGAAAGCATTAAGGAAAGCGAAAACATGACGCCCATCTCACCCGAATCCAAATACTTCCCCCTAAGCCTCGATTCCCTGCGGGCGCTCGGCGGCTGGGCGGCTGACTGCGCGGAGAGAGCCTTGGGCCTATACGAGGCGTATTCGGGCGATGATAAGCGCCCTCGCGAGGCCATCGAGGGAATAAGGGCATTTGCCGCCGGAGGCGCCAGGACCGCCCGGCTGCGCAGCATCGCCCTGGCGGCCTATGCCGCGGCCAGGGAGTCGAGCGATCCCGCGGCCTCGGCAGCCGCCAACGCCGCATGCCTCGCCGCTTCGAGCGCCTACACCCATCCCTTGGCCGATATCCAGCAGACGAAGCACATTCTCGGACCGGCTGCCTACGCCGCCCTCGCCCTAGAACTCGGCCATCCCGAGGATGCGGGTCTAGGCGACAGGGAGGTCCGTCGGGCTATAGAGCGCGTCCCGCGGGAAGCGCGGGAAATTCTTCTCCATATACCCGCCCGGGACCCTGGAAAGGGAAATCGCCTCGACCGGCTTATGTACGATCTCGATGTGGGTATTCGAGGAAAATAACTCCGCCTACGCTTTCCCCAGCATCTTCAGGATTAGGTTCGCGTGTCCTTCCAGACGACGATCCCCGTCGTCATATGCCCGATCCCGACCACGATGAGGAGCGTCGATCCGAAGTATTTTCATAGAAAACATCGGCAGGGAAATAGGTAAAATCTAGAAATTCCGCAACTATGCAGCGGAAATTTCAAGAAAATCCGCAAGAGGCTCGCCCCGGCGCTATGGTTTTGGTAGAATGAAAGTCCGCGGGCGCGGAGCGGGGGAAGCGTGGAATTCAACGAAAAACTGCAGTTCTTCAGAAAAAAGAGCGGATTGACCCAGGAGCAGCTGGCCGAAAAGCTCAATATATCCAGGACAGCCGTGTCGAAATGGGAGAGCGGAAGGGGATTCCCCAACATAGAGGCGCTCAAGAACATTTCCAAGGTTTTTCAGGTTCCCATCGACGATCTGCTTTCAGGGGATGAGCTCATAACGATAGCGGAACGCGATAACGCCGCCGACCTGGACAAGGCCTACAGCCTGAACTTCGGCGTCCTCGATCTTCTCTCGCTGGCCTTCATATTCCTTCCGCTCTACGGACAGGAAGTTGGCGGGCATATCCGCTCGGTCAACCTACTCCATTATAGCGAAGTCTCCGATGTCCGCGTCGTGCATTTTATCCTGTTGATAACCCTCGCCGCGCTCGGCGCGGCGGAAATGCTCATCCAGTTTTTCGACAACAAAAAAGCGCTCTCGACCGCCAGGCTCGTCTCCATCCTGTGGCACTCGGTCGCCGTCCTCTTTTTCACCCTCACCCGGGAGCCCTATGTCACCTTCTTTTCGCTCGTCCTCCTTTTGTCGAAGATTCTCCTGCTTTTCAGGAAATCCCTGAAAAAATAGCGGAACTCGGGGCGAAAAGCGCCGATGACACGAAAAGTGTCGCGAAAAAGCCTCACCTCTCGCCCAAGGTGACGAATCGTTTCTCGAAATCAAGGCCAAGCGAGAGCCATACTCTGTCCGGCTTCCGAGAAGCCACAAATTCAATTTCGAGAGAGGATAGATCGTATGGATGGCTCCGGTATCGCTCAATGGCTCAACGACGCGTTTTCAGGTTTCGACGGCGGCGTTCTTCGCGCGCTCCACGACTTCGCCCAGATGACCGACGGCAGGTTTACCGGCTTCTTCGAGGCGGTAAGCATGGTGGCGGAAAAGGGCATCGGCATGTTCCTTTTGGGGATCGTTCTCTTCGCCTTCAAGAAGACGAGGAAAACGGGGGCCTGCGTTTTCGGCGCTGTCGTATTCGGCGCCCTCGTGACCAATATCCTATTGAAGGATTTGATCGGCCGCTCCAGGCCCTTCCTCGACGCGGCGGGCTCCCTCTACCGCGAATGGTGGATGTTCGTCGGCTCGCCCGCCGAGGACGGTTTCTCCTTCCCCTCGGGCCACGCCACCGCGACAATGGCGGCGATGACCGTCCTCTTCGTCAAGGGAAACAGGAAGGTGAGCTGGCTTTTCTTCGGAATAGCCATCCTCATGGGCATCTCCCGCTGCTACCTGATGGTTCACTTTCCTTCCGATATCCTGGGAGGAATGGTGGCGGGAGCCTTAGGCGCCGGCCTTTCGATCGTCCGCGTTGAACGCCTGTACGCTCCCCTTATGCGGCTTTTATCTATAGATCTCGGGACGAAGAAAGGCAATGTATGAGACTGCCGGCAAAACGTTGGATTCTTTCAATTGTCGTACTGAGCATTGCCGCTTCGTTTCCGTTTCCGGCAGGAGCTTCGGAATTGGAGGGATGTTTTTCGATCGGTCCCCTGATCGAATTTGCCGATATGGGCCCCATCGATCGATGGGGAATGTCAGCCTATTCAAAATCCGTGGAAGCGGCATCGGAGGCTTTTACCTACACTTCCATTATGATTCCCGCTTTGCTGCTCGCGGCGCCCCAGGAGGACTGGGTTTCTATCGGCTCCATGTATGCCGGATCGCTGTTGCTGTCTTGGGGGCTCAAGGAACTTGGGAAAACGCTTGTGGTCAGAAAACGTCCATATATGTATTTTGACAGGTATCCCCAGACTGAAGTCGAATGCGGGGACTATCTGGAATCTTTCCCCTCGGGCCATGCGGCGCTGGCCTTTACGGGAGCCAGCTTTTTTTCTTTTGTCTTTAGCCAGTATTGCGTGGATTCGCCGTGGAAAATCCCCCTCATCGGCGCATCTTTCGCCTGCGCCACCGCCGCTTCCGCGCTCCGCGTCGGCAGCGGCAACCATTTCCCGAGCGATGTGGTTGTCGGTTCGGCGATAGGGGCTTTTTCCGGCTTTATCATCCCATGGCTGCGCTCACTGTACGAGAATGGCAAGGGCAAGCGGTAAAGACGAAAGGCTAAAGAAAGTTCAATTCCTAATGTCATATATAAATACTTTCTCATAACGGAGCCAGCCTGGTTCGTTTCCCAAAAAAATTACGATTTTCCCTTTACAGAATTTAATAATGGGTATTACAATCGAAGTTGTAATACAGCTTTACAGCTTTTCACACAGTTTGAAAAGGAGAAACTATTGATGACGCAGCTAAAAGAGCAGCTCGGAAAGCGCGACCCTTTGGCCGGCATGCATGTATCGCTCGCGGACAGCTGCATAACCGAGCTCTGCGGATATGTCGATTATGACTTTATCTGGATCGATACGGAACATACGGCTATCGACTATCATATTCTTCTCGAGCATATCATCGCCGCCAAGGCGGCGGGAGTGAGCTCCCTCGTCCGCATCCCCTGGAACGACGCGATTCTGGCGAAAAGAGTCCTGGAGATGGGCCCAACCGGCTTGATATTCCCCGTCGTGAACAGCGCCGAGGAACTCGACAAGGCAATGAAAAGCACGCTTTACCCTCCGAACGGAAACCGCGGGTTTGGTCCGATGAGGGCCGTCCGCTATGGCCTCGATGACGCCGACGAATATATCCGCAAAGGCAGCCTCGACATGGTCAGGTGCGTTCAGATCGAGAGCAAGCTCGCGGTCGACAATCTCGAGGAGATGGCGAAGAACCCCTGGGTCGACTGCTTTATATTCGGGCCCTGCGATCTCTCGGGTTCCATCGGCGAACTCAACAGGGTCTTCGATCCGAACACGAGCGACCTGATCGATCGCGCCGTCGCGATATTGAAGAAGGCCGGAAAATCGGTCGGCGTATCGACCGGAAGCGACGATCCCGAAGTGCTCCGCTACTGGCACGACAAGGGCATCAACGTCATCAGCGCCGGAACGGACTATCTCCACATAATGAGCGGGGCTCGCA
Source organism: Rectinemataceae bacterium (assembly GCA_035560555.1). GTDB lineage: Bacteria > Spirochaetota > Spirochaetia > Treponematales > Rectinemataceae > UBA11090. The sequence continues at coordinate 19,723 of DATMZF010000068.1, read as the reverse complement.
AGGTCCGCGGCATCCTAAGAGAAATACAGGGCCATAGGCTCTGAAATAATAGGGGAGGAATTACCTATGAGGAAAATCAGCAAGGTTCTGATCTACGTCTTTGCCGCCACATTGATGGTGATGCCCGCATTCGCCGCGGGGAATCAACCCACGAAAATCGTTTTCTCAACGCAAGCGTCGGCCGACGTAAACTATGTCAAGGCGATGTATATGCTCAAGGAAAAAGTGGAGAGCGCTTCCAAAGGCAGCCTGCTGCTGGAAATTCACGACAACGGAAGCCTGATGACCCAGGAAGGTGAAGTGGACGCCGTGGCGCGCGGCACGCTCGATATGATGTTCAGTTCTCCTTTCCTTATTTCGAACCAGCTTCCCTACCTCAATATGTTCACCGCGGCATACATTTTCAAAAACCAGAAGCATATGCGCGCCGTGATGGATGGACCGATCGGGCAGACAGTGGCCGAGGACGTTGCCAAAAAACTCAATGTCCGATGGCTCACCGCGCTCTACTGCGGTTCCAGGAATCTCGATATGCGCAATATCGGACGCGATATCAAGACGCCGGCCGATCTGGCGGGCGTAAACCTTCGAATGCCCAATTCGGCGGCCTGGCTGTTCATGGGCCGAGCCCTCGGCGCCAACCCTACCCCCATGGCTTTCGCCGAAGTGTATCAGGGGCTCCAGACCGGCGCCATCGATGGACAGGACAATCCGCTCCCGACGACGAGAGCCCAGAAATGGTACGAAGTCACAAGCTCCATCGTCCTGACGGGTCACGTGATCGAACCGATGTGCGTGGCCATCAACGAGAAAAAATGGCAGTCGCTCAGCGCCGATCAACGTCAGATAATGACCAAGGCGATCAAGGAAATCACGGCCTGGAACGATGCCGCCAATCTTGAAAGCGAAAAGAACGATCTGGAATTCTTCCGCTCGAAAGGCCTGAAGATTATCACCCCCGACGTCAAGGCTTTCATGGCGGCGACGGAAAAAGCGTATTTGAGCAACAAACAGATGACGAAAGATTGGGACCTGGATCTCTACAACAAGATCAAGAATCTCGAATACTGAGCAAGATGTCTAGGGAGAGCCGGATTTCCGGCTTTCCCTTTTCCCGAGGAGCGTAGAATGGCAAAACCGAAGAAATTATTCCACCTGTTTCTTGATATCCTGGAGATATATATTCCCGTAGCCGCGTTCGTCGCGCTATTCCTTTCCTTCATACTGCAGATCGTGTCGCGCTATGTTTTCAGGCATCCTCTGGTATGGCCCTACGAGCTTTCGCAGTTCGGCTATCTATGGACGATTTTGCTTGGCGCCTGCTACGCGTCCCGCACCGATGAACACATCGTGTTTTCGATAGCCTATGAGTCGGCTTCGCCTAAAGTCAGGAAAGCCTTCGATATTATCAACTATTCACTCACCATCATTTTCTTCTGCATCCCGTTACCCGCGACATTCCTGTTCTACAAATTCTATATGAAACGCTACAGCGCGGTATTCAACTTCCCGCTGGGCATCATCTATTTCGCCTTCGTTCCTTTTGTCGTCATCACTATTTGCCGCAGCGTTTTCAGGCTCGTGAAGTGCCTTAAAAAGAATCCTACAGAAAACGGAGATGTGGAGGCACAGGTATGAGCTATCAGATAATCATCGCGCTTTCGCTTCTGGTGATCGCTTTCATCGTCAAAATGCCGATCGGAATCGGCATGCTCATCAGCGCGACATCTTACCTAATGTTCAAAGGCATGGATATGAGCATCGTGGTGGAAATATTCTCGGCCAAGATGTTCAATAATTTCATCCTCATCGCGGTTCCTCTGTTCATTTTCGCCGCTAACCTCATGAATTCCTCAAAGATCACCGACAAGATATTCGGCTTTGCTAATGTTCTCGTCGGCAGATGGCGAGGCGGCCTGGGGCACGTCAACGTGCTCGCGTCGTTGATTTTCAGCGGCATGAGCGGTTCGGCCGTCGCCGACGCCTCGGGGCTCGGCATAATGGAAATCGAAGCCATGCGCAAGGAAGGCTATGACGATGGTTTCAGCGCCGCGATCACCGCGGCTTCCGCCGTCATCGGGCCAATCTTTCCGCCTTCGATTCCGCTCGTTATATACGGCGTGATCGCGGGGGCATCGATCGGAAGTCTCTTCCTGGCCGGCATGGTGCCAGGGATACTGCTCGCCGTCGCGCTCTGCATCTATGTCGCCTACATCGCGCGGAAGCGTAATTACCCGAAGGGCATCAAGTATACCCTCAGCCAGTTTTTTGGGATGATTTTCAGCGCTTTTCCCGCGCTGTTGACGCCTGTGATTCTTCTCGTGGGCATCTATACCGGAGTGATGACCGCCACCGAGGCCGCCGCCGTGGCGGGCTTCTACGCGATGATAATCGCCATCGCCTTCTACAGGACGCTGGGACCGCGCCAGATGCTGCAGGTGCTAAAAGACACCGTAAAGTCCACGGGCCAAATCGGCCTCGTGCTCGGTTCGGCCTATGTATTCTCCTACATCATCTCCGTGGAAAGACTGCCGCAGCTCGCTGGTCAGCTCATCATTTCCATAGCCTCGACGAGGGGGTCATTCCTTCTCCTCACCAATGTCGTACTCTTCATCCTAGGAATGTTCGTCGATTCCGCGGTGCTGCAGCTGGTGCTCTTGCCGATTCTCGTTCCGATCGCCCGTCAGCTCGGCATCGATATGGTGCATTTTGGGCTGATTTTCACGCTCAACACGATGATAGGATTGTGCACTCCTCCATATGGCATGCTTTTGTTCATCGTTACCGGCATTTCCGGCGAAAAGATGAAGGTCATCATAAAGGAAATCGCTCCTATGATCTTCGCAGAGGTTGTGGTCTTGCTGGTGATAACCTACATCCCCGATGTCGCGCTTTGGGTTCCGCGGTTGCTCGGGAAAATGTGATATAGTACGATTTGTTAAAAGGCCCGACGCGTGCCGCGGCGAATACCGCGACGCTTTTATTTTATTGGATCGAAAGGAAGACGAGGCTTGATGATGGACAAGATAGATTATCGGGTTGAAAAGAGAAATCTCTACGAAGATGTCGCCGCGAAAATTGAAAACTATATCATCCAGAACGCCGCCCAGTCAGGCCAGAAGCTGCCCGCCGAAAAGGATCTCGCGCTCAACTTCGGCGTCAGCAGGCCGGTGATACGCGAAGCGCTGAAGCTCCTGAAGGAAAGGCAGCTGATCGAGTCCCACACCGGCGGCGGTACATACACATGCAAGCCCGGCACCCAAAACCTCATCGACGTGATCAAAAGAATGATACAGATGGACTGCATTGATTACACGCATGTGTTCAACATGCGCTTGCTCCTCGAGCCCTATGCCTGCCGCCTCGCGGCGCAGCATCGACTGAGCGAGGAGCAGCTCGGCGCGCTCGAGGAAACAATCGCCAAGATGATCGACAATCAGCACAACACCGAAGAGCGAATTTATTATGACCTGCAGTTCCATACGCTCATCGCGCAGTATTCCGAAAACCCGATTTTAGCCACCTTCGTTCAATCGATGACAGGTTTGCTGAAACCGATTATCCGCGAAGCGCTGATACCTTCAGAAGGTCACTTGAGCGGCGTTGAATTCCATAAACAGCTTCTCGGCATACTTCGAAAGAACGACGGCGACGAAGCCGAGCGGGTTATGCGCGAGCATTTGCAGGTCTCGACGCGGAATTATCTGAAAATTCACGACACAAAATAGATAAAAGCGAACAAAGAGAATGAGGAAAAGTGGTATAGTCGCCCAATCTTAATGCTTAATGGGGTTTACGATGATCTTCGACCAGTTGACCAGGCTGAAAACGTACGAGGGAATTTCTAAGAACATCGATTTTGCCATCGAGTATCTTCTCAATAATGATATTTCCATCTTGCCGGACGGAAGCTATCCTATCGATGGGGAAAAGGTTATCGTCAACGTCATGTCGTACGCGACGAAAACGCTGCATGAGGCGGCGTTTGAAGCCCATAGAAAATATATCGACATACAGATCCTCATCGGGGGCGAAGAAAGATGCTACTGCGCGCCCCTTGATACCCTTATCGCGTCCGGATCCTTCGACGAAGAAAAAGATATAGGTTTTTATGAGGGACAGGCGGGCGTTTCTTTCCCGCTGAAGACAAATAATTTTGTGATTTTCTTTCCGCATGACGCCCATATGCCTTCATGCGATTTGACTGGGAAAAGCCACGTCAGGAAGGTCGTCGTGAAAATATCGCTGTAGCGCCGATGAGGAGCCGTTTTCCTCAGGGGGCGATGGTCGTCGTCGCGGAAGCGCTGTCGGCGGCGGCCACGGTCGTGGCCACGCTCAACCCTGCGGCCAGACTGTCCTGGCTCTCCGTGGCGGGGGACGCCGAAACAGTTCCGGAGGGAACGGTGACGTTGCCCGATTCAATGGCGATTTCCGGCTGCATGCCCGCGTTCTGGGCCGCGTCGCCATCCACGTCGCCGTCGGCGACCAGATCAGTTCCTGGTTCAACCGCCCCCGGCGGGGGCAGTTCCTTGACGAACTGATCGGGAGACGCGGCCTGGTTCGCCACGAAGCGCCTCGTGAGGTACGCGTAGCGTTCGCGCAGGATGCCCGATTTATTCAGCGTCGTCGGCGTGTACTTGATCGGCGAGGATAAAAGGGCGATGAGCCTAGCCGCCTGGTCCCTGGTGAGCGAGGCCACCCCCTTTCCGTACCAGTGTCTCGCCGCGGCTTCGATGCCGAAAATGCCCTTGCCCCACTCCGCGTAGCCGAAGTACAACTCCAAGATCCTGTCCTTCGAGAGAAAGAATTCCAGCTCGAGCGCCGTTATCACCTCGAAATATTTTCGTACGTAGCTTTTTTCCGGCACGAGAAAGAGCGTCCTCGCCACCTGCATCGTCAAGGTCGAGCCGCCGTAGAGGGGCTTCCCCACCCTATCGTTGATTTCCTTCGCCCGCTTGAAAGCTTCCATGTCTATGCCGTGGTGAGTGTAGAATTTTCCGTCCTCCACGGCCACAAGCATGGAGCGCACGTAGAGCGGCACTTTCTTGAGAGCTATGGGGATGGGCTTCTGGAGCTTCCAGCCATAGCCAATCGACCGGTAGGGCATAAGGATCGTGAAGGCGGGATTGTTGAATTTATAGGATATGATGAAGACGGTCGTCAGGGAAATGTAGGCGATATGGATTATGAGCACAACTTTAAGGACGAGGACGCAAGCCCTTTTCAGGGTGAAGGGTTTGTGGCCGCGGGCGACTCTGGCGGCGCGCTGGCGCCGTCCGGAATCCAATTTCGTCGAATTCATTCCGGCAATGAGTATAGTCGAAAATGAAACCTTAGGTACAGAGCACCCAAGGTGGCTCTGTGGAGCGTATCGAGCCCCTTTCCGGCACAAAACTCAGACGGCCTTTCGTCCTTCCTCCACGGCGGCGATGTTCATCGGAATCAGGTGGTGCTTCGAAGGCGGGAAGAAGGATTTCAGAACAGCTTCGAAGGATTTCAACTGGATCGCGCCGGTGGCGGCGCTGAGCGCCCCCATCATCACCATGTTCGCGATGCGGACATCGCCGATCTTTTCGGCTATTTCGTTGCAGGGAACGTGGATGATCCTGGCGTCCGGTCTCTTGGGATCGGTCTTCACGAGGCTCGAATTGACGAGGATGGTGCCGCCTTCGGCGCAGACTTCCTCGGCGATAGGCACGGAGTCCTGATTCATCACGACAACCGAGTGCGCCTTGGTGACGAGGGGGCTCGCGATCTCGCCATCGCTGACGATGACCGAGGCGCGGGCTATGCCGCCACGCTTCTCGGCTCCATAGTAAGGAAAGAAGGTGACCTGAAGACCTTCCTTCATCGCGCAGTACACCCACATCTGCCCGAGGGAAATGACTCCCTGGCCACCGAAACCTGCCATATAGGTTTTTTCCGTCATCTGCGCGCTCCTTTCAGCTGGTCGCGTCGAGAGGCTCGGCGGCCGGCGACAGCGTGTTCTTTATCTCACCGAGTGGGTAGAAGGGAATCATGTTCTGCTCGAGCCAGCCCACCGATTCGGCGGGGCTCATCTTCCAGTTGGTCGGGCATTGGGAGAGAATTTCCACCATGGTGAAGCCCTCGCCCCTCATTTGGGCCTCGAAAGCGATTTTGATGTATTTTTTCGTCTTCTTCACGTTGACCGGATTGTTCACGGAACCGCGAGCGAGATATTTGGTGCCGCCGAGGGTGGCGAGAAGCTCGCAGACCTTGATGGGATAGCCCATGCCGGCGCCTATGGGATCGCGCCCGTTCGGGGCCGTGGTCGCGTACTGGCCGACGAGGGTCGTGGGCGCCATCTGGCCGCCCGTCATTCCATAGATGGCGTTGTTCACGAAAATCGTCGTGAACTTCTCGCCGCGGTTCGCGGCGTGGATGATTTCAGCCGTGCCTATGGCGGCGAGGTCGCCGTCGCCCTGATAGCAGATGACGAGATGGTCGGGCAGCATGCGCTTGACGCCCGTGGCGGCCGCGGGGGTTCTGCCGTGCGCGGCCTGGACAGAGTCGAAATCGAAATAGAGATCGGCCCAGATCGCGCAGCCAACTGGGTTCATTATTATGGATTTCGCCTGGAGACCCATCTCATCGATGACTTCCGCGATCAGTCTGTGTATGGCGCCGTGTCCGCAGCCGGGGCAGTACTTGGTCTGAATGGGTTTGAGGCTCTTGGGATGGCCGAATGCTAGTTCCATGCTGAACTCCTTACGCCTGACCGGCGGGGGCGCGCTTGGCGAGAATCCGCTGGATTTCAGCGAGCACTTCTTCCTCGCTGGGGACTATTCCGCCGCACCTGCCGTAGAAATCGACAGAGGCTTGGCCATTGACGGCCAATCGTACATCCTCAACCATCTGCCCCATGCTCATTTCCACCGAGAGGAAGCGCTTGCCCTTCCGCGCGAGTTCGGAGAGCCTGTCGTAGGGGAAGGGCCAGAGGGTTATGGGGCGGAAAAGCCCCACCTTGAGCCCTAGCTTTCGGGCGGCCTGCAGGGCGCCCAGGCTTACGCGCGCCGAGGTGCCATAGGCCACGAGCAGGAGATCGGCGTCCTCCACCTGTACTTCCTCGAAGCGACAGAGCTCCTTCTTTACCTGATCGTAGCGCTTGAAGCGTTCCAGGATGGAAGGCTCCAGTTCCTCGGGCACGAGATGGATGCTGGTGACATGGTTCGGGCCGCGTTTCATCTCTTCCTGATGCCCGGCCGCCCAGGCCTTGCGGGGAAAGCCCTCGGGATCGAGAACCGGAGGGAGCACGACGCCTTCCATCATCTGGCCGATGAGCCCGTCGGCGAGGATGAGGACGGGGATCCTGTATTTTTCGGTGAGGGCGAAGGCTTCGTAGGTGAGGTCGGCAGCGTCCTGCACGCCCTTGGGGGCGAGGACGATCGTGTAATAGTCGCCGTGGCCGCCGCCGCGGGTGGACTGGAAATAGTCGCCCTGGCTGGGCGAGATGCCGCCGAGGCCCGGGCCGGAGCGGGCCACGTTGACGATGACGGCGGGGAGGTCGGCGCCGCAGAGATAGGAGATGCCTTCCTGCTTCAGGGAAATGCCGGGGCTGGACGAGCTGGTCATGGCGCGGGCTCCCGTGGCGGCGGCGCCGTAGACCATGTTGATGGCCGACACTTCGCTCTCGGCCTGGATGAAGGTCCGGCCTTTGGCGAGCATGTGCACCGCCATATAGGCCGTGAGTTCGTTCTGGGGCGTGATCGGATACCCGAAATAGGCCTTGCAGCCGGCGCGCACGGCGGCCTCGCCGATGGCTTCGTTGCCTTTCATCAGGCGAATGTCTTCGGACATGGGCTTCTCCTTCACAGTTTATAGACGGTGACGGCTACGTCGGGACAGACCTGGTAGCAGTTTCCGCAGGCTATGCATTTTTCCGGGGCCAGGACCGAGGAAGGATAATAGCCCCAGGAATTGGGCGTGGAATCAGGCCCGAGCACTTTCGCGGGACAGGCGCGGACGCAAAGCAGACAGCCCTTGCATCGTTCCCTGTCGATGACAGGCTTTCCCTTGTTGGCCATAGAGGACTCCTTGTCGCGCCTTCTAGCTTGCCCAGCGGCCGGTGAGGGCGGCGAGCGCTATGGAGGCGAGTTTGGTTTCCGCGGTGTCGGCGCGGCTGGTGAGGACGACGGGCTTGGCGGCGCCCATTATGATGCCCGCGCCCTTGGCCTGAGCCAGGTCGAGCAGGCATTTGTACAAAATATTTCCGGCTTCTATGTCAGGAACGACGAGTATGTCGGCGTCGCCCGCCACTTCCGAGACTATCTTCTTGATCCGCGCGCTTTCGGCGCTGATCGCGTTGTCCAGGGCGAGCGGTCCATCGACGAGGCAGTTCTTGATCTGGCCTCGTCTATTCATCTGGGTGAGAATGGCGGCCGTCACCGTGCAGGGCATTTTCTCGGCGTTCACCTTTTCCACGGCGGCGAGGATGGCCACCTTGGGTAGTTCCGTGCCGAGAGCCCGCGAGACGGTCACTGCCGAATTGATGATGTCGACGAATCCCGGAAGATCGGGGGCGATGTTGATCGCCGCGTCGGTGATGACGAGGAGTTTGTGGTAGGTGGGCACTTCCATGACGGCCACGTGGCTGGCGAGATGCCCGGCGTTTATTCCCGTCTCCTTGTTGAGCACCGCCTTGAGCAGGGGTGCCGTGTCGATGATGCCTTTCATGAGGAATCCCGCCCTGCCCGTCCTGACCAGTTCCACGGCCTTGGCGGCGGAAGCGTAGAGATCCTTGACGGGAACTATCTCGAAGGCCGAAATATCCACGCCCTTGCCGCCTCTGGCTTCGGCCGCCGCCGCCGCGATGGCCTCGGGATCGCCGACGAGGATCGGTTCGGCTATGCCCGCCGCGTAGGCGTCGACGACTGCTTCCAGGACGGAGGCTTCCTGCGCCGAGGCCACCGCCAGTTTCATGCGCCCGGCGGACGCGGCAGCCTGCAGCAATTCGGATATGTATTTCATGCTTTATACTCCAAAACCGGCCTCGTGCCGTTGATGGCGCCCAGGCCAGCCTGGGCCAGGGCCTCGAGCTCTCCCTCGCCGGGATAGACCGTGAAGGGAGCGATGAAGGAACACATTTCCTTCAGACTGGCGACGACGTCCTTGTCGTGGGCGATGCCGCCGGTGAGGATGATGGCGTCCACCTTGCCCTTCGCGGCGGCTGCCATGGCGCCTATGGTCTTTCCGACCTGATAGACGAACGCGTCAAAATAGAGGGTGGCGGCCGGATTGCCCGCGAGCCGCAGTTTTTCCACCTCCCTCATGTCGTTGGTGCCGAGGAAGCTCACCATGCCGCCAGCGCCGGAAATCATCTTCATGACTTCCTTCTCGCTGTATTTGCCGGAAAAGCAGAGCTTGGCCAGCTGATTCACGGGAAGGGTGCCCGAACGTTCCGGGCTGAAGGGGCCTTCGCCGCTCAATGCCTGGTTGACGTCCTCTACAAGGCCCTGTCTATGCAGACCGACAGAGACACCGCCGCCCATATGGACGACGATGAGGTTCAGGGCTTCGTATTTCTTGCCCTGTTCGGCGGCATAGCGTCTGGCCACGGCTTTCTGATTCAAGGCATGGAATATGGAAATTCTCTGAAAAAGCTTGTGGCCCGAAACCCTCGCGACGTCGGAGAGTTCGTCCACGACCACCGGGTCGGCGATATAGGCGGGTATCCCGAGTTCGGCGGCGATGTCGTCGGCGATGAGGGCGCCCAGATTGGACGCGTGTTCGCCGTATTTCGCCGCGAGAATATCGGCTTTCATCGCTTCGTTGACGCGATAGACGCCGCTCGGGATGGGGTGGAGAACCCCTCCCCTGCCCACGATGGCGACGAGCTGGCCTATGTCGAAGCCCTTGGCCGCGAGGACTTCCAGAACGGCTTTCTTGCGGAACTCGTATTGGGAGGCGATGGTGGGAAAAGGCTTCAGCTCTTCGGAGGAATGGTTCAGCGAATAATCGAAGATCCTCCCGCCGCCTTCAAACACGGCGATCTTGGTGGAGGTGGAGCCCGGGTTTATCACGAGAACGGATTGCGCCATCTCGGTCCTTCCTTTGTGTCGTTTCATCAGAGTATACCATTGTTTCAAAATTTGACAAGAGTATTCCAGGAAAAATTGAAAGCCCGTTTCATTAAATGAAACGGGCTTCGTCGAGGGAGGCTGAACTCTGGATTTATTCGCTAGACTTGGGTGAGGTGGATGGCGAATCCGCCCGGCTCGTCGCTGAAGAAGATGGCCACCAGCTTGCCCGCTTCGTTGTACTTCCGGGAATTCTCGTCCAGGGCTATGCCGCGAAACTTGAAATGAGCGATGGCGCGTTCGAGGTAGTTGGTCTTGATGCCTATGTGGCCAAACCTTCCTCGCTCACGGCGTTGACGCCAATGCGGAGGAGGTCGAATCCGAGCATGCCGCTCACCGCCTGCTTGGTCAGCTCCATGATGGCGGCGAAGTTCCCCGCGACGATCAGCTCTGGCTTGATCATCCAGGATCAGCCGCAGGCGATGACGTTCTTGCGGGAAAGGTATTCGTTGATGTTCTGCGCGTTGATGCCGCCGCTGGGCATGATTTTCAGGCTGGGATAGGGTCCCGAAACGGCCTTGAGGTACTCCACGCCGCCCGACTGCTCGGCCGGGAAGAATTTGACCACGTCGAGGCCCAGTTCCATCGCGGCTTCCATGTCGCTTGGGCCGGAGCAGCCGGGCACGACGGGGACGCCCAGCGCGATGCAGTGTTCGACGATCTTTTTGCTGAAACCGGGGCATGCGATGAACTTCGCGCCCGCGGCGAGGGCCTTGTCCACCTGCTCGATGCTGATCACGGTGCCGGGCGGGCGGGTCGGCTGCCGCCGACGGGAAGCGCCGCGCCGTAGGCAAGGCGACTTCGGCACATAAAAAAAGCTGTCCAACAGGACAGCTTTTCCATGAAAATAACGATTGTCAGGAGACTCTGGTCTTGTGCCTATTGAGTCTTCTCTTCTTCTTTCTCTTATGCGTCGCTATTTTCTTAAGCTTTCGTTTTCTACCACAGGGCACGACGGTTCTCCTTGGATACGTTTGATGCGGAATGAGGCTCTTTCATCGCGCAACAAAGCCAATAGTACACGGTTCCCTCGAGGTCGTCAATACGCCGAGGGCTTCATTCGGCTTCGCGGGAAACGATCTATTTTTTTGTTTTATCAGCTTTTCTTCTGGGCGTCAGGCGATCGATGACAATATTGACTTCGGCCACGAGGATGCCGGTGAAGCGTTCGATGCTGTCCACGATGTATTCCTGCAGGGCGTGGGCGTTGGAGGCCAGCTTGGTTCCGTAAGGCGCCTCGAGCACCACCGTGATCCGGTATCCCTGGGAATCGTCGCGGATAGCGAGCCGCTTCACGGTGACGGACTGATCGAATTCGCTGACGCAGTGGACGACCATCTGGGAAAGCGCCGCTTCCGAGATGGCCACCCTGCCCCTTTTAGCGTACTCAGGTCTCACGACGGACTTTTCGTAGATCTTGGGCAAGGAAGCGCCGGCGCCAAAGCTTCTTTTGAGGAAGACGCGGACGCTGTCATAGAATATGGATGGGTAATTGCGTCGAATTTCGAGGGCTGGAACCGGAATGACGTGCTTACCCTCGACCTGGCGCGACTGAAGGGCCTTTTCGATCTCGTCCTTCGTCGCGATATCCTCGATTTTGATTGTCTTGAAAGGCTGAGGAATCTGAAGACGCTCGCAGATCCGCGAAACCATTTTTTCGCTGGTTCCGATGACGAGGATCTTGCGGAATTTTTCGCGCTGGAGCGCTTTCGCGACCTCGTCCCTGTGGGTCTTGTCGTGGAAGAGCGCCACCTTGACCGCGCCCAGATAGAGCGATTCCTTTTTCGCTGATTTGCCCGCTATGAGCTGGTCGCCGCGGATGAGAAGTCCGTCGTCGATGATCATCTCGATGCCGTATTTCTGCGCCACGAGTTTGGCGCGAAAGCTCTTTCCGGTTCCCGTCGAGCCTACGAGAGCGTAGACCCGGACACCTCTGAGAAGCCAGAACAGGGCGTTAAATGCGTGCATCATTGGTATCCGACACTATACTTGCTCCCGCGTCGCCGCGTAAAGGGTGCCTCGCCGAGGAGAGGGCGAGGAGTTCCCTCGCGAAGGCGGGCGCGAGCCTTCCCGCCGAGGCCAGGGCGAGGAGGTCGGGAATGGACATGAGCCTGAGCGCGGTGGGATCGATGCCCTTCGGAAAGGCGGCGGAAGGGAGGGTGGCGACGAGGACGAATTCGTCTCCCGGCCCCAGAGCCAGGAGATAATCGGAGAGCTCAGGCGAGCTGCCTGAACCCGGCGTCATCTTGATTCTTCCAGCGGCATCAGCGATGAAGGCCGGCCTTATGGGGAAGGAATGGCCAGCCGCCGCGGCCTGGACGCCGATGCCCAGCCGGGAAAGAGTCTGGCCTAGGCCTGCCTGAAGGCCGGCCTCCCCCGCGGCCTCACCCCTTGCCGGGCTGTCCCAGCCTCCATCGACCGCTGGGGTCTTCCCCGCGTAGAGCCTGCCCTTCTCATCGAATAGCAAAAGGCACCAGGGAAAAGGCTTAGGGGTTGGGATGTTTTTTCTCTGCCCACGCGCAGCCATCCACTGGCTCAGTAGGGCTATGCCGAGCATGATATAGAGGAGGCCGCCCGAGACGAAGCCCCAGAGCGCCGTGCTGGCAGCCAGGGCTGCCCAGACCGTGAGCCCCGCGTGCAGGACGAGCACCGACACCATCAGGGTTAAGCTGTGGCGAAGCGCCGGCATTCCGCTGTCGTCGAGGACGATTCCTTTGATCTGGTGGCTCATGTAGCTCTTGAGCGTCTCCTTGGGCAGGAAGAGCAGGACGGCCATGGCGATGGCCATAAAGCCTTCCATTATGGAAGGCTTTAAGCGGAAGAATAGCCGGTTGCGGAGCAAGAGTGAGAGCAGTCCCATGGCGGCGAGAAGAAACGTGTCCGCCGCGATGAAAACATCAGCCTTTCTTTCCTTTATAAAGGTGATGACGAATTCGAGAATTCCAATCGCGAGGCCGACAAAGAGACCTATGGTCTCCCCGAAAACGAGGTCCGCCGCGATATAGGCTAAAAGCGGGACAAAGCCGGCCGCGAGGTTTTTCAGCAGACTGAGCGTGTTCACCTGGAAAAAGATATCGATTTGGCTCAGCCGGCGCAATGTGTTTTATGGATTTTCAGGCGACGCTTGTCGTATACTTGCGTTGCGCGTCGCGAAAACCAGCCGCGCCTTGAAAGGAGCCGCAGAATGTCCATGATATATCATCCCGCCACCGGCATAGACGTCGGGGATCCCGATAGTCTCCCCCTGGAGGCGGGGAAGCTGCCTTCCCGAGACGCTGTCATCCAAGCCGCATCGACGCTGATTCTGTCGGCATCGGGCTGGCGTAAGGTATTCGCGGCCCCTCGGGCCGGCGATGAGCGCGCTTCCTGGTCGGCCGGCGAGGCCCCCGACGACTCCCTCTCCATCCACATTTCGCCGGCCGACACCGTCCTGGCGGCGCTGATGGCCAGGACCTTCGGCGACTTCATTCTTCGTCAGCCGGCGGAAGGCGCGAAGAGCTCGAGCGCGGCAGTGGAAGGCGTGGCGGCGGGAATCGCCCCTCAGGGCGGCTCTCGGCCTTCCGTGCTGCTCGGCATAGATTCCCGTCCGACGGGTCCGGCGATAGCCGATGTTTTCGCGCGTGTCCTCCTCGGCATGGGAATTGGCGTTAGGTACTGTTTCATCGTCGCCGCACCCGAAATAATGGCTTTCGCGGGAAAGGCGGGCAGACTTTCCGCCGACGCCCCGGACAGGATCGCTGGCTTCGCCTATATTTCAGCGAGCCACAACCCCCCAGGCCACAACGGCGTCAAATTCGGCCTCGGAACTGGCGGCGTCCTGAACGCGAGCCAGATCGCTCCGCTCATCGCCGAGATGAAGGCGGCGATCGAGGCGCCCGATCCCTCGAAGGAAGCGTACGGACTCTTGGCGGCCGCGAAAACAGACGCCGTGGCCGTCTGCTTCGAGGAATGCGGCGCGTGGAAGCGCCAGGCCGTTTCCGCCTACACCCTCTTCACGCACGAGGTCGTCACGGGCGAAACGGGGATGGAAGGCCAGGCCGATTGCCTGGACCAGCTCGCCGAAGCCTGCGAGAAACGCCCCCTCGGCATCGTCGCCGAACTCAACGGCTCGGCCAGATCCCTCTCGATAGACAGGGATTTCTTCGAGGGTCTATCGATCAGGACGAAATCCTTCAACGACCAGCCCCGCCTGTTCGGCCATCGCATCGTTCCCGAAGGAGCCTCGCTGTCGCTCTGCACGCGCCTCGTGGGCGAAGCCCACGCCATCGATCCCGCTTTCCAGCTGGGCTACGTGCCCGACTGCGACGGCGACAGGGGCAACCTCGTATTCTACGACAAGGCACAGGGAAAGGCGCGCATCCTGGAAGCCCAGGAAGTATTCTCGCTTTCCTGTCTGACCGAGCTCGCCGCCCTCTCGAGGGCAAGCATCGCGAAGGCGAGCCTAGCGAAGTCAAACTCTGCGGAAGCGCAGGCCGGAGCCGGCGCATTGGAAAAGGTCGCCGTCGTCGTGAACGACGCGACGAGCATGCGCATAGAGCGCATCGCCGGCCTTTTCGGCGCCAGCGTGTTCCGATCGGAAACGGGCGAGGCGAACGTCGTGAACCTCGCCGAGGATCTCCGCCAGAAAGGCTGGACCGTGCGCATCCTTGGCGAAGGATCGAACGGGGGCACCATCACTCATCCCTCGAGGGTGCGCGACCCCCTCTCTACCCTGGGAGCGATGATCCGGCTCCTGCGTCTCCCCGATCTGCCTGGCGCGCCCAGTCTTTTCCGTCTCTGGCTCGACGCCTGCGGGAAGGGATCCGACTATGCGGACGATTACGATCTGGCCGACGTCATCGCTACCCTGCCCGCCTGGGTATCGACGAGCGTTTTCGAGGATAGGGCGGCGCTTCGCGTCAAGGCTTCGGACAAGGTGGTTCTCAAAACCGGATACCGCGATCTTTTCCTCGCCGAATGGGAGAAGCGGAAAGCGGAGCTCGAGCGCCGCTTCGGGATCGCGTCCTGGAGGGCCTTCGCTTCCAACGGCACCGCGGAAAAGGAGATCGGCGAGGATTTCGCCGCATCGGGACAGGGGGGACTGCGCATCGTCTTTTCGACGAGCGTCGGTTCGCAAAAAGCCTTTCTCTGGATGAGGGGCTCGGGCACGGAACCCGTGTTCAGGATCATGGCCGACATCGAGGGCGGAGACCGTGACGATGAAGAGTATTTCCTTTCGTGGCACGCGGGAATGGTGCGTGGCGCTGACCGCTGACAGGCAAGCGCCGCGAAGCCCGGCCCAGGCGGCGATTAGGCGCCCCGGACGGTGCCGTCGCCGCCCGGGCCTGACGTTCGCGCGACCTCGCCGCCGGGGTCTCGCGGTATCCGGGCGGCATCGCGGCTTGTGCAAAATCCATCATTCGTGTACGATGAAACGCTGTAGATAAGAGGAGTTAGGGATGGGAATTCGCGGAGAGCTTTTTTCGACGAGATTCGCCTGCGACGGCAGGACGTATTTTTTCAACGTCAAGCAGAACAGGAACGGCGACGTGTTCCTGAGCATCGTCGAGAGCAAGCCCAGCGAAGGTGAAAGCTTCGACAGGCGTTCCATCGTTGTGTTCGGCGAGCACATGGAAGAGTTCCTCAAATCCTTCCAGTCAGCGCTTAAATTCATAGACAAGACAGGCATAAAAGTGGCCCCGGATCCGACCGCGTACAACCGCGCGGACGAGGACGACGAAGGCAAGCGCCCCGCGCGCAGAAGCTCGGAACCCCGGCAGCGCCGCGAGTTCGACAGCCCCCGCGAAGGTCGCTCATCGTCCTACCGCGAGCACGGCGATTCGGATCATAAACCGGCGAGAAGAGCCGTGGTTCGCGCGGGCGGTCCCTCCGGCCGGACGAGTTCCCCTTCCGACAGGACAGGCGCCCCTTCCGGACGCACTTTCACCGCCTCGCCCCGTTCGGGCGCTTCCGCTAGCCGCACCTTCACCGCCTCGCCACGCTCGGGCGCCCCTTCCGGCCGCTCAGGCGCTTCATCGGGCAAACCCTTGTCCTCGGCGGGACGATACACCGAACGCCCGGGCAGCAAAGGCCCCGCGACAGGTCCCCGCAACGCGGACAAGCCGGTCAAGCGCATCGTCGTGCGCAAAGTGAAAAAATCCGATTCGACGGACTGATTTTTGCCCGACCGATCATTCGACCCTGAAACCGGGTCTCGCCCAGAGCGAGAGCCCGGTTTTTTTTATGGCCTCGCGGTGCTCCTTCGTGGGATAGCCTTTGTGACGCGCGAAACCGTACCGCGGCTCTATGGCGTCGAGCCTCACCATGAGCCTGTCCCTCGCAACCTTGGCCAAGATGGAAGCGGCCATGATCGAGGGCAGGAGGCTGTCGCCCTTTATCAGCGGAAATACCGGACAGTCCATGGAAGGGGCCTTGTTTCCATCGACGATGACCACCCTCGGTTGAAGGATGAGGGCGTCGAATGCCCTTTTCATCGCCAGGAGACTCGCGTTGAGAATATTGACGCGACCGATCTCCTCCCATGTCGCCCAGCCCACCGCCCAATCGAGCGATCCCGATACGATAGCCTCGTAGGCGAGAGCCCTTCTGGCGGGGCTCAGCGCCTTGGAATCATCGAGCAGACCGACGGCGAAATCCCCTGGGAGGATGACGGCGGCGGCGCATACGGGACCGGTTAGGGGGCCTCTTCCAGCCTCGTCTATTCCGCAGATATCGCATAGAGGAACATCGAAGCCGGCGAGATCGGCTTCGCGCAGAATCTTTCCCATCTCACCCGCCCTCTTTCCGCTGAGGCCTTCCGTCGGAGAACACATATGCCGCGTAAGCGCCCGCCTCAGCGAAGCCCAGCGCGGCGTAGAGCGCGAGCGCCGGTTCATTGTCGGGCTTCACATAGAGGCAGGTCTCCCTCCCTCGACTCTCGAGAAGGGCGCAGAGGCTGCCGACCATGATTCCGCCTATGCCACGGTTCCGGAACTCTCGGCTCACATAGATTCCGCCCAGCTGATCGGTGTGGATACCTCGCGCGTTCGTGTTGGCCTTCCCCACGCCCCTGCCCTTCCAGAACGCCACGACGGCTATCTGCCGTCTCAGCATTGTGAACACCCTCTCGGGGAGAAGCGTCGAGAAAAAACGCTGTCTTCCCTCCATTTCCTCGTCTTCGTAGGCTTCGTGAAGGGCGCAGAGAGAGGGAAACTCCAGGGCGGAGGCGCGACGTATCTCTATATCGCCCTCGCGGAAAAGTATTTTCGTGCCTCTGCCGGCCGCAGTCCCGGCGAACGCGTTTTGGGAACGCCGACCGGCTGGCTCCACGGCAGTTTCTCCGACGAGCTGTCCGGTAGTTTCTCCGACGGACTCCCCGGCCGGCTGTCCAGCAGGCTCCCTAGCCTGCTCCGGGGCGGGGCGGCGCATCAAAAGATAGCGTCTGGCGTCGGAAACCCGCGTTCCCGAAAGGGTGACGATCCGCTCAAGATCCCCAGCCGGACCCATCAGCGACGAAAAACCGCCCCTTTTTTCCGCGAGCGCGACAAAAGCCCGGTCCCCGCTTCCATCCTTCGGAAGTATGCAGCTGCCCGCGCCGTCAGCGTGCAGGATCGCGGCCCCATCGATGGCGACGCTCCCATCGATGGCGGCGGCCCCACCCAGGTGAACCCATGGCGTCCAGCCGGACGCCCCGTAGTAGCGCTCCGGGGCTCGCTTTCCCGCCAGCCACCGCCTCAAGCGCTCCGAAAGAGCGACGCAGCGATATTCTTCCTCGACGAGAAATTCCGAAAGAGAGGCCGCGTCCCCTGGAGTCAGCTTGTTCCAGCCTGTCATGGCAGACGCTCACCTATGTTCATGGCGATCACCGCAACGCTTTAGCCGATAGGGGAACGCGGCCTGCCGCGGGAATTTCACCGAGAAGAGCTTCAAAACCGGCCTCCAGGCAGACGGGGGCATAGTGATAGACGGCCACGATCGCCCGCGCCCAGGAAGAATGCTTCGCGTTGATGGGTGAGAGCACGGAAACGATGGCGACATTGAGGCCGGCGTCGTGGGCGGCGTTGGCGAACTGAAGTCCCGCTTTGTTGGCCACGCAGACGATGGCGGCCTCGCAGCCCGCGAGCGCCGTCTTGAAATCGTCCAACTCGGCCTGCGACGCCGAATTCTCGGGCCTGTATGAAAAATGATAGGAGGTGGAATTGTCGTATTTCCTCCTTCCTATGGAAACGAAGGTGTCGAAGGGTCCGGCGATCATGACCTTCCCCTTGGGAAGGAATGGGAGCTCGCCCCTTCCGACGAGGGAAACGCTGCGCCTGGCGAGATCCCTGAAGAAAACCTGCGCTTCGGGATCGGGAAGAAGTCTGGCCACGGCCCTGGAATCGGGAACGAGGCCCTTCACGCCGAGAGGACGCAGGTGTCTCAACTTGAGGGCTATGCCTCGGCTCGCGGCTTCCTTCACCCTTTTCCTGAAGGCCTCATCCGCCCTATATCTCGCGAGGAGTCCCTTCCACAGCGCGCCATCCAGATCGGGAGCCGCCGAAAGCAGAATCATGTCATTTCCGGCCATCAGCGCCTTTACGCAGGTTTCGAGGATGGAATCATCCCCGAGAGCGCCCACCATATAGAGATCGTCGGTGATGACGAGCCCCTTGTAACCAAGCCTCCTACGCAAATAGTCCGTGATCATGGTTTTCGAAAGCGAGGCCGGCTCCTCGCTTCCGGTGACGCGGGGAAAGGCCAGATGGCCGCTCATGATGGCGGGAATCCCTTCACGGACGAGGTTCGAGAAGGGAACCAGCTCCCGGCCGAGAAGGGTGCTCTCATCTATATCGATGACGGGAAGCGAGCCATGGGAGTCCTTGGACGTGGCTCCATGGCCAGGATAGTGTTTGGCCGTCGGTATGACGCCGGCGGCGAGGGAGCCGCGCGCGTAGGCGAGGCCCAGCTTCGAAACGAGGGTTGGATCGTCCGAAAACGCCCTCGGCCCGATGATTGGGCTGTCGGGATTCGTCGCGAGATCGATGTCGGGAGCGAAGTTCATCGTGATGCCGAGCACCCTCAGCTCCTTGCCGATATGAAAGCCGGCCAGATAGGCGTCGCGGACCGAAGCCGTGGCCCCGATGGCCATGTTTCCCGGCGATTCCGATGTCCTGCCTTTGACATGGCGTATCCAGCCGCCTTCCTGATCGGTGGCGACGAGGACGGGCAGGGAGGATTTCCTCTCGAGGGCCTTTTTCTGGATCACCGCTATCGCGTTGGCCAGGGCGGTGGTGTCCTCGGCGTTCCAACCGAAAATTTTTATGCCGCCGATGCCCCAGGTCTCCACCCAGCGAAGAAGGGAGGATGAGGGGTCTATGCCGGCATAGCCCACCATGAGCACCTGCGAGAGAACTTCCTCGTCGGCCATGGATTTTACGTAGGAGGCGACCAGGTATGAAGCCCACTTTTCCTGGAGAAAGGCGGGATAGCCGGAGAGATCGGGTTCGCTCCAGAAATCGCGGGGGGGAGAGCTTCCCGCTTTTCCCTGTCCTACGGCGCAGAAGGGAATGAAAACGGCGGCGAAAATGATGAACAGGCCTTTTTTGAGCTCTCGCGCGGCCTTGAGCCCTTGTCCGGCCCTCATCCGCGGCCCGGACATCAGGCAGAAC
>DATMZF010000067.1:0-5590 GCA_035560555.1 Rectinemataceae bacterium | reverse complement strand
CCATAGGCGGGCGCAGGGGCGCTTGGGTGAGAATGAGTGTCGTGATTCGCTCGCTGGGTTCGGATTCCGTGGCGCGCGGCGCCGCTTTCGAGGCTCCTCGTACGAGGAGCCTCGTGCGAGGCTGGAGCGCGGCCGCGTCAGTACCCGAAGCGCTCTTCGTGAAGTGGTTCGCCTCGTTCGTTCCTGAATGAAAGGACGACTTCGGCGGGGAGAATATCCACGTCGAGCCAGCCGAAGGTCGCCACGGCCATCCACTTGGTAGCGGGCGAAATATACTTCGGTGGGGGATCGCTGATGCCGCCCATGCCGCCGATGATCGCGTAGCGAACACCTGAGCGCTCGAGATACTCCTGATAATGGTTGTGTCCCGAGATCACGAGATCGACGCCGTACTGCTCGAAAAGGGGTGTCACCGCCGGGATGTTCTGGTAATGGTCGTACCAGGGCTTGTCGTAGGAAGGATCGTCGTAGCCGGAGGCATAGAAATAGCTGTGGCTCAGCGCGATGATAGGCTTGGTCCTGTCGGCTTCCCTCAGGACGCGCTCGAGCCAGGTTTTCTGTTTCTTGTTAAAGTTTTCGGTTCCCCAGGGGAGATCGAGGACGATTATCGTGGCCGCTTTGGCATCGATAGAATAGTAGTAGGGCGAGCCCGAGTCGCTTTTGAAGCCGGCCGGGAAGAAAGCCTTCTTGTAGAGGTATTCCCCGCCCAGCAGCGCGTCGTGGTTGCCCATGAGGGGGCGCAGGGGGATTTTAGGCATGATGGCTTCGAGATCGGAGAGAGCGAAGTTCCACATCATCGATGTGGAGCCTGTTTCCACCGTGTCGCCCAGAATGAAGAAGGCGTCGGGTTTGTTTTCGGCGATATTGGCGAGAATGTCGGTCCTGGCGCTCACGTTGGACGCGTCGGCGCCCCAGTGGGGATCCGAGGAAAAGCTGAGGCGGAGGAGGGGCTGTACCGCGCTGGAAGGGGCGGCCTGGGGCATTGCGGGAGCCGCCGTCTGAGCCGCGCTTGGTGCCACGGACGGAGCCGCCGGCGCGCTTCCCGACTGGAAGGCCGCGTTTATCGGCTGTCGCGGCGTTATGCCGTCGACGGGGTTGATCAGGTTGAGGCGCGCCGGCTCCAGGCTGCCCAGCCTTGGGCCAGCGACAAGCAGCGCGGCGATGCCAAGCGATGCCAGAATTACGACGAGGGACAGAACGAGGGAGGCGCCCCGGAATATCCTGGACGCGTCCTTGCTCTTGAGCTTTTCGAGAGGAAAGGAGAGTAGGGCGACCGTGGCGGGTATGAATCCCATGAGGAGCAGAAAGCGAAAGAGCCCCGTATTGTTCCAGATGTAGAGTCCCTTCGCGCCTTCGAGGGAATAATGATAGCCATTCATGGCCAGGCAAGCCGCCAGGGCGACAATCGCCCAGAGGAGAACGCGTTTCTGCGCCGGCGCGAGATGGCCTTCTTTCCATACGTATGACATATTTCAAGAGTATGCTACTTCAATTAAAAATGAAAGTGACAATATGCAAACGGCGATGGACAATGTTCGCGGCCGCTCCGCTATCGCAGCGAGGGCAGATCCGCGTACCTGCCTGAATTGTTCCAGAAGGTCATGCCCTGGTTCGCCCCGTCCTGCACTCCCTCCACCTCTTCCACGACATAGCTCGGACCATAGTAGGTCTTGTCATAGCTGACATTGAGGTAGAAAGCCTGGACGTAAGGACGGACTATGGCCTTGTCGCGGGCGATCGCCAGGTTTCGTAACGTGCCTATCTTGTAAATCCGGTACGGCCTCAACTCCGCGGGCGCTTGCGCCAGGAAAGCCTGCTCGAAATGCGAGGGGTAGAGCATCGGGCAGATGACATCCACATACGTGGACAGCATCTCGACGTCCTGGCCCGTTCTGGTGCCCGAGCGGTACCAGCCGTTGGCTCCGTAGATATCGACGCCGATCGGCACCTCAAGCGATCGCCGGGCATAGCTGAGGAATGATTCCAGGGCGGAGTCCTGGGTCATGCTCCCATCCTGGCTGGGAAAACGGGCGTTGCCTAGGTTTTCTCCATCGGTGGGGAAACGGATATAATCGAACTGGACCTCGTCGAAGCCGCGCGCCGTCACTTCCCTGGCGATCTCCACATTATATCGCCACACCTCGGTCGAATAGGGATCGACCCAGTATTCCTGAATGGGTTGGCCATCCGCTTTGATCCCCTGCCAGAGACCGCCGGAAACCGCGTCGCGCACGGCGAGGGCGCCGTTCTTCCATTTATGGAGCGCTTCATCCTTGAACACCACGACCCTAGCGATGAGGTAGATGCCCCTCTCCCGGGCTTCGGCCGCGAAGGATTCGATATCGAGCGTTTGGCCAGTCCTGTCCGTTCCCGCGAGAAGGGGCGAGCGGGGCGCGAAACGGAGACGGCCGTAGTCGTCCTTCATGTCGACGACGAGGCTGTTGAGCCCCAGCGATTGGATGAGGTCGAAATAGGTGGCGCGGGTCTCGGGGTTGATGACAAAGCCCGTCTGGAGGTAGAGGCCATTTTTGCCCTTGGCCAGTTGCCTACGCCGCAAAGCGTCCGTGGCAAGCCCGGAATCGTCTTGAGAGAGCCTCCATAGCTCGCCGATCGCTATGGGAAGCGGCTTGGTGGACGGGGTGGCCGCGTCGATGTCGGGTATCCACGCGAGGCAGATCGCCCGATCGTCGTTCCGAGAACGCAGGGCTTCCACGACCGATTTCGATGCGTCGGTGAGCCGCGCGTCCGGCTTCATCGCCATTCTTCCGTTCCCAGGCGTCAGGGAAAACCTTTCGATTCCGTTGTTCGATATCGCGAAGCAGCTGTCCCTCCCAGCCGGAGCGAGGGAATCCGCGCTGCCGAAATCCTTGATGTCGGAGTAGCGTTCGACAAAGGTTTTCCGCGCGGGGTCCCAGTGGAAGATTTTGCTTAGGAAACTCAAGCCGGCGATAAAATTCCAGGCTGGGCCGGTCGAAGCTATCCCCGCCTGACCTCCCGTCGGGACGAGGGCGAAACTCGATACTTCCTCGCCGTTGCTTCCGAAAACCTTTGGCAGGCCGGCAACGGGGCCTGTCCAGCCGCTTTTCCCATCGATCTCCCTCGAGAAGACCCCTTTGATGGCGTGGGAAACCCAGACGGCGTGTTGGGAAGCCCCCTGTCCGGGACCGAAGGAGACGGACTTGAGCCCCTGCACGACCGAGGGGCTGCCGAGGGAAATCCAGGATTTGCCCGAGGTTTCGCTGTACCATAGTTCCGTGCCCGTGCAGGCGGCGAGACGGTTGGGTTGGGCCGGGTCGACGGCCAGGGACTTTATCTCGACCGTCTGGCTTGACAGCGTGAAGGCATCGCCCTCCGGGATCTTCAGCGTTTTTAGCGGCAGTCCCGCCGAGCGGTTTTCGAACTTCCTCAGGTCGGCGCTGAAGACGATTCCTCGCGAACCGGTAAAATACCAGCCGCCATCGAAGGGATGGATGGAACTCACCGAGCCCTCGCCCCAGATCAGCCTGGTTTCGACTTCATCGCGGCCGAGGACGACGCTGTACAGCCCCGCTTTCCCTCCCGCGAGAAAATCCTGGGGAGATTCCAGCCCCGCTTGTGCGAGCGCGGGCAAAGCTGTCAGCGCGAGGAGAACCATGGACAGACAAAAACCCCATTGACGGGGAAACGCGGGGGCAGATTTCCGACCACGGCCGCGGCGAGCAGGTGAACACATGGGTCGAATCATAGTACGCATCGCGCGGGTTGGGAAAGAGTTGCGCCATCCGCCGAAATGCTATTCTTTTAAAATGCGATTCTTCTTGTTAATTGAATAATACGAGAATATAATTTGCCCTGCGTCCGAATTTTTCGGACCCATTATCAAGGAGGTTTGATGATGAGAAAAATTACCCGAGTTGTTCTTTCCCTCGCCATTGTTTTCGCGATGGCATTCATAGCCACCGTTCCCGCGGTTTCGGATCCGGCTCCGCAGGAAGTGAGGATCACGCTTTTGCACACGAATGACATGCACGCTCGCATCGTCGAGAGCAAGACCGAACTGGGCTATTCCAGAATCGCCACAGCCTTCAAGGAAGCGAAGGCCAAGAATCCGAACACCTTCCTCATCGACGCGGGAGACACCTTCCACGGATTGCCGATCGCCAACATCGACCAGGGCGAGAGCATCGTGAAGCTCATGAACGCCATAGGGTATTTCTGCATGACCACCGGCAACCACGATTACAATTATGGTTTCGACAGGCTGATGCAGCTCGAGAAGAAGGCCACCTTCGATATCCTGGTCGCCAACGTCTGGAAGGACGGCAAGCGGGTCTTTACGCCCTATGTCATCGAGAATATCCAGGGCGTCCGCGTGGCCTTCTTCGGTCTCGCGACCCCCGAAACCCTCTACAAGGCCGACCCGAAGAACACCGAAGGCCTGACTTTCACCGATCCGATCGTGGAAGCGTCCAATGTGGCCATTGAGCTCGCCGGACAGTTCGACGTTCTCGTCCTCGTCTCCCACATCGGCACCGACAAATCCTCGGATCCGACATCCATCCAGATCGCCGAAGCCATCCCCGCGATCGATGTGATCATCGACGGACACAGCCACACCACCCTCGAAACGCTGCAGAAAGACAATACGACCGACACGCTCATCGTCAGCACCGGCTCTTACGGCGTCGGATTAGGCGTCGTGGAGCTCGTCGTGGCGGACGGCGCGGTACAGTCCAAGACGGCGCGGACCATCACCGTGGCGAATTCCCCCGAACTCAAGGGTGACGCGACGATCGGCGGCATGGTCACCAGCTTGGCCAAGGCCCAAGACTCCGTGCTTCTGCAGGTCATCGGCAAGACTAATGTGGCGCTCGAAGGCAAACGTGAAATCGTCCGCACCCGGCAGTCCAACCTCGGCACCCTCATCGCCAACGGAATGCTCTATGTGACCGGCGCCGATATCGCCCTCATGAACGGTGGCGGCATCCGCGATTCCATTCCCGCCGGCGACATAACGATGAAGCATATCTACACCGTGATGCCCTTCGGCAACTACATACAGACCGGAAAGCTAAAGGGCTCCGAACTGAAAGCCGTTCTAGAAAACGGCGTCGGCAAGTTGCCCGCTCCCGATGGGCGCTTCCCGCACCTGGCCGGATGGAGCTATACGCTCGACATCGCGAAACCCGCGGGAGAGAGAGTATCCAATATCCTCGTTGGCGGACAGCCCGTCGACCCGGACAAGGACTATCTCTTCACGACGCTGAATTTCGAGTTCAACGGCGGCGACGATTATAGAATGCTGATCGGCAAGGCGCAGAACGACTTCCCGTCGGACGCGGAAGTCTTCATCCAGTACCTCAAGCACATTGGCGCCGTCTCCAACGAAAACATGGTGTACGTAAAGTAAGTTCTTCCGGCTTGAATCGATCAAGCCAGGCGGCGACACCGCCGCGAGGATTTTATGGAAGGGGCTGTCTACTAAGTTCAAGTAGACAGCCCCTTTCCTATTTCCAAACCTGCATTACAGCATTGGATCTGTGTAGTTTTTCCAATCCATGCAGAAAACAGAAAAAGGGGACTAGCCCTTGACCATTTTCTTTCCCAGTTT
>DATMZF010000066.1:0-5608 GCA_035560555.1 Rectinemataceae bacterium | reverse complement strand
CCGTTATACCATAACCAAGAGATGAGAATTTAAATGCCAGGAAAGGGGAAGGTATGCGCGCATTTCTTTATGAAGGAATCAATAAATTAGGATTGAAGGAATTTCCCAAGCCTTCGGTCTCAGAAAACAGCGCGGTGATTAAGGTTTTAGCAACGTCCATCTGCGGCACCGACCTGCGGACCTATAGGTTCGGATCCTCGAAAATCTCGCCGCCCAGGATTATCGGCCATGAAGTCGTTGGTAGAATAGAAACATTGGGAGCGGCGATCCAAGGATTCGCCGTGGGCGACCGTGTGCAAATTGCGCCGGCTATCGGTTGCGGCGAATGCAGACCCTGCCGCCATGGCCACACCAACCTCTGCGACAGCCTGAAAACGATCGGCTTCCAGTACGATGGCACTTTCGCCGATTATATGGAAATCCCCGCCCTGGCATTCGCCATGGGGAATGTCGCTAAGATCGAGAGCTCCATCTCCGACACCGAAGCGGTCCTTTCGGAGCCGATAGCCTGTGTCATCAACGCCCAGGAATACCTCGCCATAGAGAAGGGAGACAGCGTCGCGATATTCGGCTCGGGGTTCATCGGCTGCATGCACGCCGAACTCGCATTGAAAAAGGGAGCCTCGAAGATATTCATGATTGAGCTCAACGCTCATCGCCGCGAGATGGCCAAGGCCATCATGCCCAATCTCATCGCGATAGATCCCGCCCAGGGCCCCGTCGTCGATCAGGTTCTCGAAGCGACTTGCGGCGATGGCGTCGATGTCGCCATAACCGCCTGTTCCTCGGGAGAGGCTCAGCGCGACGCGATGAGGATAGCGGCCAAACGAGGGAGGATCAGTCTCTTTGGCGGTCTTCCGAACGGCGTCACGTCGACGGGCTACATCGACAGCAACCTCATTCACTACCGAGAAATATCCATATACGGAGTTCACGCTTCCACCGCGGCGCAAAACAGGAAAGCTCTCTCCCTCATATCCTCGGGCGAGCTCTCGGTAAAGCCCTTCGCGAGCGACATCTTTCCTCTATCGCGCATCGAAGACGCTTTCGCCGAGATCAACAGCGAACGCATCATGAAGGCTATCATCGTTCCTGGAGCGTAAAATGAGCGAGTACGTCCTGCAGATGAAGAATATCGTGAAATCCTACTCGGGAGTGAAAGTGCTCAAGGGGGTCGACCTCGAGCTGCGAAAGGGCGAGATTCTCGGTCTTGTCGGGGAAAATGGCGCCGGCAAATCGACCTTGATGAAGATCCTGTCGGGCGGCACCAAACCCGATGAAGGCAGCATTCTCATCGATGGCGATACTGTTCAGATCACGGACCCTATCATGGCCAGACAGCTGAAGATTTGCATGGTCCAGCAGGAACTCAGTCTCATCAATACGCTTTCCATCCGCGACAATATCGTTCTGGGAAACGAAAACAGACGCGGCTTTTTCCGCACGCTCGATCAGACCGAACATCGAAAGAGAGCCGTCGATGCCCTGAAACTGGTCGACCTCGACCTCGATGTCGACCAGCAGGTGGGCAAGGTCTCCGTAGCGTACCAGCAGATGATCGAGATCGCGAGGAACCTCGCGAACAACCCCCGAGTCCTCGTCCTCGACGAGCCGACGACGGCCCTGACTATGGTGGAGGCCAAGGTCCTCCTTGAAAAAATGGTGCTGCTCAGGAAGTCGGGAGCCTCGATCATCTTCATCTCCCACAAGCTCGAGGAAATAATGTCGGTATCCGACCGTCTCCTCGTTCTGAGGGACGGAGAACGCGTAGCGAACCTCAATGCGGGCGAGGTGACGAGAGCGCAGCTCATCTATCATATGGTAGGCGACAAAGCGCTTCATAAGAAGACCGATCGAACCCTGCCCGCCGACGCGAAAGAATGTCTGCGAGTTACGGACCTGTCCAGGAAAGGTCTCTTCAACAATGTTTCTTTCCATCTGCGCGAAGGCGAAGTGCTCGGCGTCTTTGGGCTGAAAGGCGCCGGCAGGAGCGAAGTCGCCATGTCCATCTTTGGCGCGCTCAAGCACGACAAGGGCACGGTCGAGATCCCCGGCGTAAAGGAAAAAACCTGGGCCCCGCGGAGCGCGATCCGCCATGGCATCGGATTCCTCACCGAAGACAGGAAAGCCACGGGTATATTCCCAAATTGTTCGCTTCGGGAAAACATCTCCATCGTCGATATGCGAAGAGTGTTGGACTCCCTCGGCAGGATAAACCGGAAAACGGAAGAAAACGCCGCGAGACGATTCATCGGCGAACTCAATATAAAGGCTTTTTCCTCAAGCCAGAAGGTGAAAAATCTTTCCGGCGGAAACCAGCAGAAAGTAATCATCGGGCGATGGCTCTTCAACGATTCAAAAGTTTTGATTCTCGATGAGCCGACCAAGGGTGTGGATATCGGCGCCAAACAGGAAATTTACCAGCAGATCGAAAAACTCGCCGACGCGGGACGCGGTATTCTCCTCATCTCATCCGAGCTCGACGAAATCATGGCGTTGAGCGACAGGATTCTCATCATGCGCGCCGGCGAAGTCACGGCGGAGTTCGGGAAAAATCAGGCAACGTATAAAGAAATCATGCATTACGCGGCGGGCTGAAAAGAAAGCGGAGGAAAAAAAGTGAGCGACATCAAGAGCATAACTTCATTCGCGAGACATAATATTCTCTATTTGGGACTCGGCGCCATCATCATCACACTCTCTCTACTCTCGCCGGCCTTCATGACGGTGGGAAATATCTTCGACATAATCCTTCAGTCGTCGATCAATGGAATAATCGCCCTAGGCGTCACCTTCGTGATCACCACCGGAGGCATCGACCTTTCGGTAGGCGCGATTTGGGGCTTGACTGGCGTCGCCTGCGGCCTTCTTTTAAAGACGGGCATGCCCTGGGGCTTGGCTATCCTCGGCTGCGTCCTGGTCGGCGCCCTCTGCGGCTTCTTCTCTGGCATCCTCATCACTAAAGGCAAGATTCAGGCTTTTATAGCCACCCTCGCCACGATGAGCATCTACCGCGGCATTTCACTGATCATTACGAAGGGATACACCGTCTACAACTTCCCCAAGGGCTTTCGCTACCTTGGAGCCGGCAGGCTTTTCGGCATCATTCCCATACCGGTCTTCATACTTCTCGCCGTTCTGCTGATCAGCGTTTTCCTATTCGAACGCACAACCTTCGGGAGATACCTCGTATCTATAGGAAACAACAAGGAAGCGGCCAGATTGTGCGGCATCGACATCAACAAGATGATCACGCTGGCTTATGTCTACTCGGGAATTCTCTGCGCGATAGGCGGCGGCATAATCGCCACTGCCAGGCTCAACGCGGGTGAGCCCATCGCCGGAAGCGGAGCCGAAACGGACGCGATCGCCGCGGTCGTCATCGGCGGCACAAGCTTGGCGGGAGGCGTCACGAAGATTAGGAGAACGGTGATCGGGGCGCTCCTTCTCGGCATGACGAACAACGGGCTCACCCTTCTCAACGTACCGACCTACTACAAGATGGCTGTCGTCGGAGTGATCATCATCCTCGCCATGCTCGGCGACTCGATAAACAAGGACTAATCCCGCACAAATCGTGACGGGTTAGATCATATTTTTTCCAGGAGGCTTTTATGGGACGCAAGAAGGTTTTCGCCATGCTCTGCGCGATGTTCCTGCTCGTATCGGGCGTTTTCGCGCAAGACTATTTCCTCTCTGACTTCATGGGACTTAAAAACGGTTCGTTCCTCGCGAGCGTTCCCCGCCCCACGAAGAAATATAAGATCGCCAATATCACCCGCACCCTCATGAACGAGCACTGGGTGAAGAACAAGGAAGGTTTCGAAGCCGCCCTCAAGCATTACGGTCTCGCTGGCGACGTGTTCTCCGTCATGTCCGAACAGGATGTCATGGCCCAGGCCAACCTGCTCGACACCGTCATCGCAAAAGGTTACAACGCCGTCGTCGTGTCCCCTATCAGCGAGAAGAACCTTCTCCCCGGCCTCGCTCTCGCCGCCAAGAAGGGCATGAAGATCATCAACGTCGACACCGCCGAAATCCTGCCGGCTGACGCGGCCGCCAACGGCATCACCGTCTCGGCCTTCATCGGTTCCGACAACTACTCCGCGGGCGTTCTCGCTCTCGACTACATCAAATCCAAGCTCGGCGACAAGAAAGGCAAGGTAGCCGTCATCGAAGGCCGCCCAGGCGACACATGCGCCATCGACCGCACCGGCGGTTTCGTGGACCAGGCGAAGAAGTACGCGAACATCACCGTCGCCGCGTCGCAGTCCGGCCAGTGGGATCGCTTAAAGTCCATGGAAATCGTCACCAGCATTCTCCGCGCCACACCCGACATCATGGGCATCTACTGCAACAACGACACCATGGTTCTTGGCGCCATGAGCGCGGCAGCCGATCTCGGCTACAGAATCCTGAACGCCACCAACGTCGAAGCCGACGCCGGCAAGCCCAAAACCCTCATCCTCATCGGCAACGACGGCGTACCGGAAGCCCTCGAAGCCGTACGCGACGGCGCTCTCACCGGCACGATCGCCCAAAAACCCTTCCTAATGGGCTACGCCGCGGTCGAAGTCGCGATTCAGGCCCTGGAAGGCAAACCCGTCCAGCCGAGGATCGCCACGCCGATCAAGCTTCTCGTTAAAACCGATTTCTGAGCCATAGCGCTCTGGCGCGAAAAAGCGAAAGGGCTGTCTGCTGGATTTCAGCAGACAGCCCTTTTTATGCGCCGCTATCTATGGAAGCTGGACGGCGTCGGGACGGCCGAGATTTTTCAGGTGAGGTAGATTTTCTTTCCAAGCTTGTTGACGAGGTTGACGTA
Source organism: Rectinemataceae bacterium (assembly GCA_035560555.1). Lineage (GTDB taxonomy): Bacteria > Spirochaetota > Spirochaetia > Treponematales > Rectinemataceae > UBA11090. Next base: position 786 of record DATMZF010000066.1, on the reverse strand, counting down.
TTTCGGGGGAACATTCTCGTCGGTGATGGTAATGTCGAAATCGCCGAGGTTGGCGAAAAAGGCCGGGCTCACCTGATCGAACTTGGATGAATCGACGAGAAGGACGTTGGTGAGGCTCGACGCGAGCGTGGCTCTCAGTATTTCGATGGTGTAGTGGTTCATCGACGTCACGCCCATCCTGTCACTCACGCCGCTCGCGCTCGTGAAGAACATCGTGGCCCTGTTTTTCTTGATGAACTCCACGCTCTCCGGGCTCTCGAACATGAGGGTCTCTTCGTGAAAGAAGCCGCCCGGGAAAATGATATTGCACTTCTGCTTTTTCCTGATCTCCATAAGTATGTTCAACGCGTTGGTGATCACGGTGAGCGGGATGTCGTTGGGGATAGCCTTGGCGAAAATTTCGGTGGTCGAGCCGTAACTGATGAAAATCACATCGTTCGGCTTCAGGAGCGACACAGCCTTCTTCGCGATCGACGACTTCAGGTCGATATTGTGATTGCAGGCATCGAGCAGGAAATACTTGCTCGCGAACGAGTCATTGCTCCTCTGGTTGCTCAGCACGGCGCCATGGACGATTTTGACGAGTTCGTCTTTGGCGAGGACATCGATATCGCGACGTATCGTCATAACCGATACATCGAGCTGTCCCGCGAGTTCGCGGACCGTCGCCGACTGGTGTATGTCCAAGTAGTCCAGTATCAGCTTTGTTCTTTGATCTCTCACAAATTTAGCATAGATAACATTCAACATGATTGTCAATGACCAATTTATGGATATGACTAATGT
>DATMZF010000065.1:0-88769 GCA_035560555.1 Rectinemataceae bacterium | reverse complement strand
ATATAAAATATCGCGATACAGCGAATCACCTTTTTACTTTCATTTTTAGGGAAATCTCAAGCGAGGCTCTTCGCTTGGGCTGTCGGATAAAAAGCGTGTCACCTTCCAGAAATAATCCCAGAATACGTACAATGACGATGTGCATCCTGAATTCCCATGAATTTATACCCCAAGAGGAACAGGAATGCCTAACTTCTTAAATAGCTCAACTTGCTTCTTAGTGATTTCACCGATTTGAAGTCTACGACTAGGATGGCCAAAGCATTCGATCACATCGAGTTCATCAAGAAGTTCATGTAACGTATAGTCCTTATATAGATTCTGTTCATCCATCATCTTGTCGATATAGGAGAGATACATAAGCGCGATGAATTGGACAAAGAGCTTGCCCTCGAGGTTTTCTTCTGAAGACACCGATGTTCTGCGCAGGTTTAGCCGCTCTTTTAGATTACCGAAAGCTTTTTCAATCAGGTCCTTCGATCGATAAATTCTAAGCGCTTCCAAAGGATCCTTTATGTCATTCGATATGAGAGCGAAATAGCCGTAGTTTTTCTCAGCCTCGTCGATTGAAGATTGGATCGGTGTTACCTGCATACCGCGAACAGGAGTTGCAGCGTACTCGAAATATTTCCTATAGAGCTTTTCGTGTTCAGGATCAAGTCTTCCGGAATACAGTTCAGCTTCAAGCGTGTCCAGAAGGGTATTGAAAGCAGCCTTATCATCCACTGCCCGTTGGTCATTGAAGAACAAATGGAGATAGAGCCTCCTTGATCCTTCATCCAGAGCTCCTGAACGAGGTTTTTGATGATGATATGACCATTCGATCGTCCGTGAGTACGTATTGATCCTGTACCGGCTTGAGTAGCAGGCTCTCGTGCGCATAGACATTCGAACATCATCAAGGACATCCTGAATCAATCGTAAGTGCTTTGGAACTGCTATCAGGAACTTATAATGATGATGGTACAGAGCGTTGATATTCTCTTCGCTGTAAAACCCTCGATCCAAAACCAACTTGACCTTGTCCAGCTTGAGAAGATCAATGTCAGTAAGGAGCGTACGAATCGTCGTGACATCGGCTATGTTACCGGGCAATGTACGATAATAAACCGGCAGTCTTGAAACATCACCGTAGAGCATCGCCAAATTGATCTGGGGTAAAGGATCATGATCCTTGTTCCTGCCATAGCGAACCTGGGAAAGCATTCGAGAATACGAAGAAATAGAAGTGATATCGTAGGCAAGATATTCAGTCTCGAGTCTTCGATTTGCCTGCTTGAGAAAAAACCGTCGCCGGGCGTCCTCCTCAATACAGGCGAATAACTCACTAGATCGTTGAGAAGGTATCGAATTCCCATAGGGGTGCATATGATTTGCAGCCCATCGCGGGAAGCGGCTTATGGAGTTCTTGTCCTCAAGAATCAAAAAGTATGCAATAGAGAGTATCTGTTTCCAGAGATCAGGAAAGCAAACACAGAGATCAGCAGTAATCCCCAGCTTTTCTCCGATTGCATCAAATAGATAGGTTGCCCCGTAAAAGTTTCGGCTATGAAGCACCGAAGCAATAGGGCCAGGAGAAATTGATGTTGCCCGCTCGAGTGCTTGTTGGAGTTGGTAGTTTTTATTGGGAACAAAGACACCATCTACCATTTTCCCAATGTAGTGTCTCTTGTGCGTGTTGTAGTTCTTTTCAGCGATTCGCTTAGAGTCATATTCGTAAACATATTCGACACCATGGATGACTTGTGTTCCTTGTGGCATACAATCCTCCACGGGGTATATATTATACCCGCTTTAGATTGCTGTCAACAATTATTTACTGTAATTACAGTGCTATATTGAATTGTGGGTATAAAACTCCGGGAATCCAGGGTGCATGCCGTCCGTCCAGATGCGCTCAGGTTTTCCAGGTCCGCGATTATGCCGTTCGGAGTGCGCCGGTAAAGCGCGAGCCCTCCAAGGAGGTTGGCTGCTGCCATGATGATGTGCGCAGAAACGGCAGGAAAATAATAGCGGTCAATCATCGCTTTATGCTGGATATGCCCTAGATACGCCGCGTCGGCAAGCCTCCTTGCCTTCCTCGGGAACGATTTTCTGCCTTTCGGGAGCGGACTGCGAGGTTTTAAACGTAGCTTCCCCCAATATCGGTTTCGATGAGGCCGAATCGCTGGCGCCGATTCCCGCTATTGAAGCGCGCCCCCGCCTCGGGTACGATGATGAGGTATGAAGAAACAAACCACGGTGTATCGCTGCTCGAACTGCGGGCATACGGAGCCAAAGTGGCTCGGACGCTGTCCGGAATGCGGTCAGTGGAATACCTTGAAGGAGCAGAGCGTCTCCGCCGGTTCGGCCAGGGCAGAGATCAAGGGCGAAAGCTATTCGCTGCCTATCGTCTCCATCGACCCCGCTTCGGGTACGAGGATACTTTCCGGAAGCGTCGAACTCGACAGGGTGCTGGGCGGAGGCTTTATGCGGGGCTCGGCAATCCTTCTGGGCGGCGAGCCTGGAATAGGCAAAAGCACCTTACTCTTGCAGATATGCGCAAAACTCCAGTCCAAGGGAAGGGTGCTCTATGTTTCCGGCGAGGAATCCCCTGCCCAGATACGCATGAGGGCCGATCGCGTGGGCGCGCTCAAGGACAGCCTGGAAGTATTCTGCGCTTCCGACCTCGATAGGATACTATCGGTGCTCGAGGCCGTGCGTCCCGTTCTCACCGTGATCGATTCCATACAGACGGTGTATTCGGCCGATGCCGGCGTCGTACCCGGCACCGCCAATCAGATAAAGTACTGCACACAGGAGATGACGGAGTGGGCAAAAAACCATGACTCCATCATCGTGTTCGTCGCTCACGTGACGAAGGATGGGCTCATAGCAGGCCCCAAGGCCGCCGAACACATCGTGGACGCGGTGCTCGCCTTTGAGCAGGCCGAGGGGGATCTGAGGGCGCTTCGCGCCTCGAAGAACCGTTTCGGCTCGACGGATGAGCTGGGGTTGTACAGGATGGGATACAAGGGGCTCGATGAGCTTTCCGATCCCTCTGGGATCCTTCTCATACAGAGAGCTGGGGATTTACCTCCGGGGGTCGCGGTGGCGATCGTGCACGAAGGTTCGCGCGTTCTCCTCGTGGAGATACAGGCCTTGACCGTTCCCGCCAAGGCGGGAATCACGAGGGTGTATTCCGACAGGGTCGACGCTTCCAGGGTGGCGCGCATCGCCGCTGTGATAGAGAAGCAGACGGGCTTAAGGCTTTCCGACCAGGATATCTATATAAACGTGGCGGGGGGAGTGCGCCTCGCGGAGCCGGGCATAGACCTGGCGCTCGCGGCCGCTCTGTATTCGGCGAGGACTGGCCAGGCCCTTCCCAAGGATTCGGCTCTCGCCGGAGAGCTTTCGCTCGCCGGCGAGGTGAGGCCTGTCCGCCAGATGGCCAAGAGGGCGAGAGCCGCGAAGGCGCTCGGGTTTTTAACGGTGATTGGTCCCATGGACGCAAAGCACGGCGATCGCGACGAAGGCGAGACCGCGCCTTCGAAAATAGCCGATAGGGTCACGGAAAAGAAGGGCGGTACGGCGGTGGAAAAAACAGCGAAAACCAAGTCCGAATGGAGCCAGGTAGATTCGCTCAAGTCCTCCATCAGGGCACTCTGGAGATAAAGAATGAAATTTTTGCATCCCGCGAAGAGAACGACAGGGTACGTCCTGCCGCTTCTTTCGCTCAAAACCGGCAAGGGGCCATGCGGCGAATTTCCCGATATCGTGGATATGGCGAGGCTCGCGCGCTCCTGGAATATGGATGTCGTTCAACTTCTTCCGGTGAACGATACGGGATGGCAGACCTCGCCTTATAGCGCGTTGAGTGCCTTCGCGTTGAATCCGGTATACCTGCGAATCGGTGATTTGCCCGAGCTTAAAAGAGCGTTGGATGCCCCCGGCGGATCGGGCAACGCCGTGAAGACCGCTCGTGGAACGCCCGAGGAAGGGCAGGCCGCGGCCATCGTTCTTGCCCGCGAGAAGGCCGAAAGGCTTGCGCTCGATTTCGGCTCGGCGACCAAGGTGCCATATGCCGCCATACTTGAAAAGAAGCTCAACATCCTTGAATCTTTGTGGAACGCGCTCTCTTCCGGCGTGGAAGGACAAAAACTCATAGACAAGGTGGAGGCATGGTCAATCCGCGCATCCTGGGCGAAGCCCTACGCCTGTTTTGTCGAACTCAAGCGGCGTGCAGGAGGAAGAGCCTGGTGGGAATGGCCGGATAACGGGACGGTGGACAAAGCTTCGATCGAAAGCCTCTGGAACGAAAAGGGCCATATACCCGGCACAAGGTTTTGGGCTTGGCTCCAGATGAGAGCCGAGGAACAGTTCGCCTTGGCCTGCGCCCAGGTTAGGGACTTAGGCGTGGATATCATGGGCGACATACCCATTCTCATGAACGCCGACTCAGCGGATGTATGGTTTCACCGGGAGTACTTCGATACGGGGCGCGCCGCGGGAGCGCCGCCCGACATGTATTCGCGCTATGGGCAGAATTGGGGTTTCCCCCTTTACCGTTGGGACGAAATCGAGCGCAGCGGCTATTCGTTCTGGAAGGAAAGGCTCAGGTGCGCGGAAAAGTTCTATACCTTGTACAGAATCGACCATGTGCTTGGATTCTTCCGGATATGGGCCATCGGCAAGTATGAGGCCGATGGTTTCCTCGGGCATTTCATGCCGGAATTTTCGCTGTCGTATCCGGAGCTGGATGCCATCGGTTTCGACGCCGGGCGGATTCGCTGGCTCTCGAAGCCTCATGTTCCGCAGCGCGCGATCGACGATGCGCTGGCGGGTTTTTCCGAACGGATGCGCGGGCTGCTTCGCGCCAGGCTCTTCGCGCAGATCGGGGACGAGCCGCTCTACCTTTTTGCGCAGACGCTGCGAGGCGGGACCGATATAGCGGCGATCGTACGCGAAGCCGCCGCGATTTTCGCGGGCGAGAATGTGCTGCGGCAGGCCGTCTCTTCCTGCATCGACGCCCTGCTCTTCTGGTGGAGGAACAGGACGCTTCTGGAAATCGCGCCGGGACAATTCGTCGCCACGTGGGAATTCAGGGACACTCAGGCGTGGGCCAGCCTTTCGGATCATGAGAAATCCGCGATGGAGGCCCTGATTTCGCGGAGGAAGGGCGAGTCTCTGGCGCTATGGGAGAGGACGGGTCGAAAGCTCCTCAAAACCTTGGCTGACAGCGTCGATATGCAGGCCTGCGCCGAGGATTTGGGCGCCGTGCCCCCCTGCGTTCCCGCCGTGCTGGGCGAACTGGGCATTCCCGGCCTCAAGGTTCTTCGCTGGCACAGGGCTTGGGACAGGCCGGATTCACCGTACGTACCGCTCGATGAGTATCCGGAAGAGTCGGTCGCTTGCATGTCTGTCCACGATTCCACCAACCTGCGTCAATGGTGGGAGGAGGAAGCCGACAGGGAAGAGCTTTGGCGCATGGCGAGGCAGGCGCTTGGCAGAGAGGCGGCGAAGACAAAGGCCGCGGGGCGGTCGATTCCGAGGCAGCCTCTGGCCGATGCGGCGCCCGCGACGCTCGACCCCGATTCGGCGCTGCTCGTTTTGAGGGCTTTCGCCGCCGCGCGCTCGCGCTGCGTCGTGTATCCCCTGCAAGACCTCCTGGCCGCGAGCGCGCTTTACCGCGAGGAGAATCCGGCCGATGAGCGCGTCAACGTGCCAGGGACGATGAGCGACGCGAATTGGCTGTATAGGATGAAGCCGCGCCTCGAGGAACTCATGGGCGACGCGGCGTTCGCCGTCAGGATCGCGTCGCTCACGGAATACAGGCTCTAGCGCGCCTAATGGGGTACACGCCGCGCGGGCGGCACCCTGGCGCGCGCCACGTGTAGCACTTGGCACGCGCCGCGCGCGGCCGAGGCCTCGCCGCTTTTTCAGCCTGACTATCGGTTCCCATTGAAGGCCGCCTGTGATAGTATACATTTTTGCCTAACAATACGGATGTATCAATGGAAATGAAATTTGCCTCGAGAACCGGTGGCGCCATAATCGCGGGCGCCAAGAAGTCAGTCTCAACCATCCTGTTTCTTTTGAAGATAATGGTGCCCACGAGCTTCATCGTCGCGCTCCTGGGATGGAGCGGCCTTCTCCAGATAATCGCCGGACTCCTCTCTCCCCTCATGCGGCTCATCGGCCTTCCAGGCCAAGCGGCCTTAGTCTTCATATCGGGAGCTCTCCTCAATAATTATTCGGCGATAGCCGTCATGGGCTCTCTGTCCCTCTCCCTCCGGGACGCGACCATCCTCGCCCTGATGTGCCTGACCGCTCACAACCTCATCGTGGAGACGGCGGTCATGAAGTCGGCCGGCTCGTCGGCCATCAAAATGGCGCTGCTGCGGATAGGAATGGCGATCGTGGGAGCCTTTGTCCTCAATCTCCTTCTTCCTTCGTCCATGGCGGGAACGGTCTTCTCGGCGGGGCTCGGTTCCGAGAAACTGACCTTCCTGGCGATGTTGGGGACTTGGGGCCTCTCGACGCTCAAGCTCATAGCGAAAATCGTCCTTTACGTGCTTGGCATCATGATAATTCAGAGTCTTTTCGACGAGTTCAAGATCATCGACCTGCTCTCGAAGATTCTAGCTCCCTTCATGAAGATATTCGGCCTGCCGGCCGAGGCGAGTTTCCTGTGGATCGTCATCAATATCGTCGGCTACGCGTACGGGGCGGGCATCATCAAGACCGAATACGAAGCGGGCAGGATGAAAAAGCAGGACGGCGATCTCTTCAATCACCACGCCGCGATTTCCCATTCGCTCCTGGAGGACACGATCCTCTATTCGGCTATCGGCATCGGCGTATTCTGGCTGGTCGTGCCACGCCTGGTTTTCGCCACGGTCGTCGTCTGGATCGAGCGCTTCAGAAGGAACCACTTCAAGAAATCGTTCAGGGTGGGGACCGTCTAAGACGGATCTCGCGGGCTCCCGTTCATCAGACCCGCACGCCCCGTTCCGTATCTTGGCTCCGGCGCCGCGATGCGCTATATCCCGGAAAAAGCGAGCCAGCGCGCGACGAGCGCGAGGGTGGAGAATATTCCCGCGAGTTCCGTGGCGGCCAACAGGACAGCCGCGACAGCCAAACCCGACAATACGATTTTTCGTCTCGATGAAAGCGCTTTCTTCCTGGCGGGCAAAAGGGGCAGCGCCATGGCCGCGGCGACGATCGCCCAAATCCCCGCGGCGAGAAGGCGGGCGAAATCCGGATGGTTTTCCACAAAGCCCTCAAGACCGTAGCCCGTCTTGGCGGCCAGCGATGTCAGGGAACCCAGGCTCCCCATGGCCATGGCCGCGCCGAAGAGGATGAGAACGATTCCCGAAACGCCCCGAACCGCCTTGCCGTGCCTCGAGAAAAAAGAAAGAAGAGGCTTGAGCCTATCGAAGAAGAGGCTGGAGAGGAGAAATGGAATGGCGAAGCCGAGGGAGTAGGAGAAAAGAAGGATCATGGCGCCGGGAATGTTTCTTTCCCTGCCGGCATAAAGGAGGATGGAAGCCAAGATCGGACCTATACAGGGCGACCAGCCCGCCGCGAAAGCCAGGCCGAGGAGGGTGGAGCTCAGGACTCCTCCTCCTTTTTTGCCGGTGAATCTCCCGATGAGGCGCGAGTCGGCATTCAAAAGCTTTATGAAATCGAAGATGAGGTTGAATCCCAGAAAGATGACGAGGATGCCACCCGCGATGTCGATGTACCGGGAAGCTCCCCCCAGGCCCACGAACATGGCGCCGCCCGAGAAAATGACGCCGAGAATGGTGAAGGCGAGGGTGAAACCCAGGGAAAAAGCGAGACTCCTCACGAAGATTTTTCCGCGCGATTGTCCGCCCGAGAGTTCGGCGGCCGTCGTACCCGAGATGAAGGACAAATAGGCCGGAACCAGGGGGAGGACGCAAGGCGAGAGGAAGGAAAGCAGCCCCGCCAAGCCGGCCGAGAGGAGTCCCGGCGCGTTCATTTCTGGGCCAGTTCGTTCAGGAAGCTTACGAATTCGGTGTTGGCGTAGTCATAGCCGCCCACCAGTCCGGCGATGAATCGACCGTCCTTGTCCAGAAGATAGGTGGTAGGTATGCCCTGCGAGGCATAGGTGGCGGACAGGCTGTTCCTGGGATCGAGGTAGATGGGGTAGGTCATCTTCCGCTCCGCCACGAAGGATTTTACCGTGGCCGCGTCTTCGCCCACGCTGACGGCGAAGACTTCGAAATTCTTGCCCTTCATGGTTTTGGAGAGGGCTTCGATGCTGGGGATTTCTTCCTTGCAGGGGGGGCACCAGGTAGCCCAGAAGTTCAGGAGGACCACCTTGCCTTTGACGCTTGTCCGGGCTTTTTCAGCGCCGGAAAGGTTCGTCACCTTGAAGTCCTGGAAGGTAAAGGGCGGATCGAATACGTAGAAACCGAGTTTCTCGAGCCTGGGCGCATACCAGGGCTTGGCGGAAGCCCCCGAAACAGGCAGGACTATCAAGGCTATCAATAGGGCGGCCGCCGTGGCGGCGAAATATTTTCTTCCCATAATGGACCTCTTTCTTAAAGATATGAAAAATCTAATATAATGAATAGCCTAAGGCAAGGGATCCCTTCGGCGGCGCCTTGCCGCCTCCGACTACCATCTTCGATTGTCACAGGAATCAGCACTTCTAGCGCCCCGCGCTCCCGCCTCGCCGGTTGTCGCGTCGGGCAAAAAAAGAGTATCTTATCCAAGCGCCTAAAAACAGACATGGAGTTCCTATGAGAGCTATAGCTTCAGTTATCGCGGCCGACGAGCCTGAAAACGACGAGAAGAAGACTCCCCAGAAACCGGAGGAGTTGATGTCGGAAAGGTTTCTTAAAACCCGCACGATTCTCCTCACCGGAGAAGTCGACAAAGATCTGTCGGAAAAAGTGATCCGCCACCTTCTGCTTCTCGAGAGCATTTCCTCGGAGCCGATCACGATCCTGATCGATTCCCCGGGAGGCGACGTCTATGCCGGTTTCTCAATTTTCGACATGATACGATTCATCAAGGCGCCCGTGCGCATCGTGGGCATGGGGCTTATCGCCAGCGCCGCCGCCCTCATCCTCCTCGCGGTTCCCAAGGAAAGACGCTATGGCCTGCCGAATTCCTCCTATCTCATTCACCAGCCTCTTTCCGGGATCCAGGGCGTGGCCACCGAGATAGAGATCCACGCCAGGGAGCTCGAGAAGACGAAGGAAAGGCTCAACGAGATCATCGCCGAGGCCACGGGACAGAGCATCGAGCGCGTTTCGCGCGACACGGACCGCGATTATTGGATGAATTCCAAGGAAGCCGTGGCTTACGGTCTCATCGAAAAGACAATCGCGAAGAGGGATGATCTTCCCCTCTGATTCTTGAATCGGGATTTGCTCCCGCGCGCGTTCCTTTCTTGAGGGTACTTCCACCGAGGAGGTGAAACCGGGAATGCGCGCTCCAATCCTGCTTATCGCCGCAATCGCCTTTCTGTCGGGATCCCGCTGTTCCTTGCCCTGGACGGATCGGGAGGCCCATGAACTCACCATCATATCTTACAACGCGCACAACCTTTTCGACGATGTTGAAAATGGAAATGAGTACCCGGAATACTCCATGAGTTCGGGAAAGTGGGACGCCGATCGCTACGGCGCGCGGCTTGAAAATACCGCCGCGGCGATTCTCTCCTTTTTCCCCGAAGGCGGAAAGACGCCGGATGTCATCTGCCTGCAGGAACTGGAAAGCGAGAAGACGCTCACCGACCTCGCGCGCGGGGCGCTCAAGAAAGGTGGCTATCGCTGGATCGCCCTCGGCGGTCCGGCGGGGTCGGCCATCAAATGCGGCATCATCTCCCGTCATCCTTTTACGTCGCTGAAGGCGCATTCCCTCGCCGACGCGTGGGGTTTCGGTCCGGGCAGGGATATCCTCGAGGCGAGTTTCGACCTCGGCTCAGGCGCGCCTGGGCTCACGCTCTTCGTTTGTCACTGGAAATCGCGTAGGGAAGGCCCGGCGCTGACGGAAGTGGCTCGCCGAGCCGCCTCGGAATTCGCGGCGAGGCGGATCGCTGAAATTGTCGAGACCGACCCAGAGCGCTGCATCGTCGTATGCGGCGATTTCAACGAATCGCCCGATGAGTTCAAGAGGACGGGGAAAAGGTATCCGACGGCCTTGATGCCCGATCCCGATGAATTGTCGCTGGATCGGCCTGAATCGGCTGATCCTCGCCCTTTTCGCGCGGGTGCCATTCCCGACGAATGGTTCGAGGGCGTGCTTCGCGTGTCGGGCAAGCCATCGGGCGCTTCGCTGGGCGAGGATGGGGTGACCCTTTATTCGCCCTGGTCCGGGGATGATGGATTCAGCTATGTTTTCGATGGGAAGGGAGAGCGCCTCGACGGCTTTCTCTTGAGTCCCGCTCTTCTCGACGGGAAAGGGCCTGAATTCGTCCGCTTCATGGTGAGCGCCGATCCCGCGCTTCTCGATGAAAAGGGCGAACCAAAGGCGTGGAACGGTTCTTCGGGGTTTTCCGATCATCTGCCCATAGCGCTCACGATCGCCCTGGGGGAAGAGCGCTGAATCCACGGCGGGGCATCGCCCCGGCATGCGGCTCTGTACATGGACCGGGCTTTTGTGGGACATTATAGGGATGCAAGGATTTCTTCCCAATCTATACGAACGTTTCGGCCTCAACGCCTATATCGCGGGGGATTATGGAAAAGCGGAGAAGTGGTTTCGCAAGCTGGAAATAAAGGAGCCTAATTCTATCAGCGTGCTGAGGAATCTTGGCATGATCTTCATGGCGAGGGGAGACGCGGAAGGCGCCGAGCGCTATCTGCTAAAGGAAGAGAAACTCTATGGCCGTTCCTTCAGCCGTCACTCGGCTCTCGCCGATCTAGCCTATGCCCAGGGTAAGAGAAAGGAAGCCGAAAAACGATATGCGCTCGCGCTGGAAGAGCCCGAGTGCGCGCCCGGCGGAAAGGCCGAAACCGTGCGTCCCCTCATGGAAAAAAGATTAGCCTCCTGCGCCGATGAAAAGGTTTTTGCGGGGACGAGGCAATCCATGAAGGTTTTCGCCGAAGCTCAAGCCCTGCGAGGCGCGGGCGACTACGAAAAAGCCATAGAAGCATACCAGCTTTCCTTCGAACTCGATGAAACCAATTGGCCGGCGCTGAACAATGCGGGTTCGATTTATCTCAATACGATGAAAAAACCGGAGGAAGCGGCGAGGTTGTTTGAAAAAGCCTTTATTATTTCCAGGAGCATGCAACTCGCCCGCAATCTGGACCTGGCGAAACGCTGCGTCGAAAAAGAAATGAGAGGAAAAAAGCGATGAATCCCGTCGATGACGCCAGAAGAATATTCCTGAAAGCCGTCGAGCGCGTCGATCCCCGACGCCTTCTTGATTTTGCCCTTTCGCTCGAAGGCGACATCCTTTCGGTGCGTCACGCGGAAGGGACTTTCCAGTACGCGCTCGCCGACTATCGGCATATCGTCGTCGCCGGCATGGGAAAGGCATCGGCGATTCTCGCCAAGGGACTGGAGGGCATACTCGGCGACCGGATCGAGGATGGTTTCGTCGTGGCCAAGACGCTTTCGGGTGTCGAATGTTCCAGGCTGCGCCTCGCCGAGGCCGGACATCCCCTTCCCGACACGAGATCGGAGGCCGCGGGTTTCGAGATTCTGAAGCTGGCCGCGAAAGCGCGCGGCTATGAGGCTTCCGGCGAGCCCACCCTCGTCATCGTGCTGATATCGGGCGGCGGCTCGGCGCTCCTTTCGGCGCCGACGGCGGGGGTCAGCCTCGCCGACAAGGCGGCCACCACCAAGCTTCTCCTCGGGAGCGGAGCCACCATTCAGGAAATGAACGCCGTGAGGAAGCATCTCTCGGCGGTGAAGGGCGGCAGGCTAGCGGAAGCCTTCGCGCCGGCTTCCGTCCTCTCCCTCATCCTCTCCGATGTCATAGGCGACGACTTGGACGCCATAGCATCGGGGCCGACCGTGCCCGATGCTTCCACCTGGGCGCAGGCGCGACGGGTCCTTGTCGACCGCGGCATCTGGAACGAGCTGCCCTCGGTCGTGCGGGGCGTTTTCGAGGAGGGGCTGGAAGGCAGCAGGCCCGATACGCCCAAGCCCGGATCGCCCGTTTTCGGCAAGACGAGGACCGTTCTCGTCGGCAACAATATGCTGGCCCTGAAAAGCGCCGAGGAGGAGGCGCGGAAGCGGGGATATGGCACGCTTCTCCTCTCTTCGCGCGTCGTGGGCGAATCGCGCGAGGTGGCCAAGCTTTTCGTCGCGCTCGCGGGGGACATGGCGCAGTACGGGATTCCCCTCCAGCGCCCCGCGTGCGTTCTCGCGGGAGGGGAGACGACCGTAACCTTGAAAGGTCGAGGTCTGGGCGGCCGCAATCAGGAGATGGCGCTCGCTGTCATGGCGGCCCTGGATCCTTCCCGGCCCGGGCACAAGGATATGGTTTTCCTTTCGGCGGGAACCGATGGAAACGATGGTCCCACCGACGCGGCCGGCGCCTACGCCTCGCTTCCTCTCCTGGAGAAAGCTCAGGCGGCTGGGCTCGATCCGCGGAGCTACCTGGCGGACAACGATTCCTATCATTTCTTCACCGGCATCGATGGTCTCTTGAAGACAGGATCGACCGGCACAAACGTCTGCGACATGCAGATCCTCATCCTGCCATGAGCGAGTCCGCATTTTTAGGAAAACGCCCCGAATGAACGCAATGCCGAATTCCGGACCGATGATCGTGCAGAGCGATCTCTCGGTCCTCCTCGATGTCCACGCGCCTCGCTTTGAAGAGGCGAGGGAAACCTTGGGCACCTTCGCCCTCCTCGAGAAGAGCCCGGAGCACCTCCATACGTATCGCATAACGCCCCTTTCGCTGTGGAACGCGGCTGCGGCGGGACTGACTACCGATGACGTGATGGCTTCGCTCACCGAGTTCACGCGCTACGACCTGCCGAGGGACCTCGCCTTCATCATAAAGGACAGCATGGCCCGCTTCGGCGCCCTCGTCCTCGTCGACGCCAAGGCGGGAGCTGAGGAGACCGCGCCGCAGCTCATCCTCACCTGCCGCGATTCGACGCTGGAGCGCCAGATCCGCTCGGACAGAGGTTTGGGCAAATGGCTCTCGCCCTGCAAAGAGGGCTTTTCGCTCCGCCTCGTCGACAGGGGAACCGTGAAGATCGAGCTTTTGAAACGTGGGTGGCCAGTACAGGACGAAGCCTCCCTGAGGGACGGCACGCCTCTTCCCCTTGCCCTGAAATTCGGCGACGCCGAAACCGGCTGGCGCTTACGGCCTTACCAGGTCGAAGCCGTCACGTCCTTCGTTGGGGGCAATAGGCCCGGAAGCGGCTATGGGGTGATCGTACTGCCCTGCGGATCGGGAAAGACCATCGTCGGGATGGCGGCCATGGCCGCGGTGGGACGGACCACCCTCGTCATCACGACGAATATAGCCGCCGTCCATCAGTGGAGGGACGAGCTTCTCGCGAAGACGGACATCGATCCCGACATGATCGGCGAATACACGGGGGCCAGCAAATCGATCAAGCCCATCACCATAGCGACGTACCAGATTCTCACCTGGCGCCCCGACAAGAATTCCGACTTCCCGCATTTCGGCATACTGCGGCGCCAGCCCTGGGGGCTCATCGTCTGCGACGAGGTCCATCTCCTGCCGGCGCCTGTCTTCAGGGTCGTGGCCGAACTCCAAGCGGTGCGTCGCCTCGGCCTCACCGCCACCCTCGTCAGGGAGGACGGCAAGGAAGAGGACGTGTTCTGCCTCATTGGCCCCAAGCGCTACGATGTGCCCTGGAAGGAACTGGAAAAAAAAGGATTCATAGCGGAAGCCTGGTGCAAGGAGATCCGTATCCCAATGGGTGACGAGACAAGGCTTTCCTATGCCGTGGCTTCCCAGCGCGCGAAGATTCGAATCGCCGCCGAGAATCCCATGAAGGAAGAGGTCGTGCGTTCCCTGGCCGAGCATCACTCAGGCGAGGGAATTCTTGTCATAGGACAATACATCGAGCAGCTCAAGCGCTACGCCGCCCTGCTCCAGGCTCCTCTCATCACGGGGGCGACACCGGAAGCCGAACGGGAGACTCTGTACGCGGCTTTCAGGACAGGGGAGATCAGGCTCCTGGTCGTCTCGAAGGTGGCTAACTTCGCCATAGATCTGCCCGACGCTTCGGTGGCCATACAGGTTTCCGGCTCCTTTGGGAGCAGACAGGAGGAAGCGCAGCGGCTGGGCCGAATACTGAGGCCCAAACAGCAGAGCAGCTTTTTTTATTCTCTGGTTTCACGCTTTAGCGTGGAAGAAGAATTCGCCGATAACCGCAGGAGGTTCCTCATCGAGCAAGGGTACCGCTATGCGATAGAAACATGGGATGAGTGAAAATAGTGAATATCGACACGATGAATGAAACGTGGTACGCGCAGTGGCGCGAAACGATGCTGAACGACAATTCCGGCAGGCTTCAAGGCCTCGCCCGCAATTACCTGGGACAGAACGAGCGCGTCGCCTCCGACAAGGAAAAGATTGTCGGCGGTCTGGGCGTCATGATGTCCGACCCCGAGGTCCAACGCGCCGCCGTGGCGATGATGGACAGAATAGACAAACTCATCGTCGGGACGATCTACGTCGCGGGGGAGGCCGACAAGCTCCTTCTGCAGAAGACCCTGGCGGGCGAGGTTTCCTACCACGAGCTGGAATATAGGCTGGCCAACCTGGGCGAGCGTCTGCTCATTTTCAGCGCGAAGGAAAACGCTTACGCGGTGAACCCTTACTTCGCTCCCGCCGCGCGGACCGGGGTGGCGCGGGCCGATATTCTTTTCGGGCCCGACTCCGAGGGGCGGTGGAAGGGCGAGGAAAAAGAATGGCATGTTTCGCCGGAAACGGTTCAGAAGGAAACAGGATCGGGCTTTTGGGAAGCCGCGGCGGTCAAGGAATTCCAGCGCGAGGGGATGACGCCCGCGCCGCTTTCGGTGCAGGACTTGGGGCTCGTGACCTATGGGCTCCTCAAGGAATACCATGATATTCTCCTGAAAGGCGGCCAGCTTTCGGTGCGCGCCAAGAAGAGACTCTCGGTTCTCTTTCCCGGGGATCCCGCAGGGGTCGATATCGTGGAGTCGATTGTCCAGGCTCTCCTGGCCGCGAAGATCGCTTCGAAGGACGAGCATGGGATGTCGGTCGATTTCAAGGCCTTGTCGGAGCTGCTGTTCTCGCGTTCCGGCGATTTTGCCTTTGCCCTGGTCGGTCTCGCGGCTGGCTCAGCCGGCGGGGCGCCGAGCGGCTCGGCCTCCCGGTCTTTCGCCCCGTTCTTCGAGCGGCGCTTCTCCTTCTCTGCGGCGGGCCTCGCCAGGTTCATCCGCCTCCTGCCGAACGTCGACGCCTCCGACGGATTTCCGGAAGCCTTCGCGGAGGCGCTCAAGACCTTCGGCCTCGTGGAGGAAAATGACGGAAGACTCACCTGCGTGCCCGAACGAGTGTCCATCCGTTGGCGGGCTGCCTCGGAAGATGCCCACGCGGCGATCTCCGTCGATGGTTCGGGGCTGATCCATGTCCTTCCCTCGGCTTCGGTCCGCGATTGCATAGCGCTCCTCGACATTGGAATCCTCGTCGCGGCTTCCGGGGCTTGGGAAATAACCTTGACGCGCGATTCCATACGGCGCGCCTTCGCTTCGGGCAGGACGGTCGAAGACATCGAGCGGATGCTCGGGAGCCTGAGCGGCATGCCCATTCCGCAGGCCCTCAGCTTCGATATTCGCGCCTGGGAGAATGAGTACAATTCGATTCGGCTCTTCAAGGGCTACGTGCTTTCGGCCGATCGAAGCTCGGCGAAGATCATAGAGCAGAGCGGCGCGCTCGCCCATTTCCCGCACGAGATGCTGGGCGAGGGGGTCTACTATTTCGGCGCCATCCAGGCATCGGCGATAGAGAAGGTTCTCCTCGATATCGGCCTGCCTCCTCCCGCGATGCGCAGCTCGGCGAAGGCTGGGCTGGGGAAGGGCCGCCGCGCGCCTGCGGGGGGAGCCGCGACGGCTCACGCGGGAGAGGCGGCGCGTGGCGGCGACGCCGACAACGAGGCGCGCGACACCGACCACGGGGCCGCCCGCGAGGCGCGTCATGCCACCGGCGCAGGCGCCAATTGGGTAGCGAATGCCAATGCGGCAGCGAGTGCCCAAGCAGCTGGCGCGGGCGCCAATGCCTATCCCGCGTGGGATGAGCCGCCGGGCGCGACGCTCCCCGCGGGAAACCCGAGGGCCGTCATAGATTTTGCCGCGCCCGGAGAGCCGGAAAGCTTCGCCGATGACGCCCTCACTCCTGAACTATCCTTGGCGGCTGAGATAGCCAAACTTCCCGTCTCGCCCGAATTCCGGAAAAGGCTGGAGGAAAGGCTGAAACGGAAACTGGTCTATACCCTGCCCCAACTCCATGCTATGGTTGAATCGGAGATCGCGGACTCAAAAACGGGCCGCGTCGCGAGATATTCCGAAGCCGGACTGTCGGCCCGCGGGCTGGATTTCAACGGAAAAGTGCGCGTCATCCAGGCCGCCCTCAAGGCCAAGTTTTCAAGGCTCGACCTCAGGTGGGCGAGAGAAGGCGAGATACAGGCTGGATCGATAAGGCCGGTGAGCCTTCGCAAAACCGACAAGGACTACATCCTCGAAGGCGAGGATGTGTCGAGCGGCGGACCCATTTCGATCCGGGTCGGATCGATCATGCAGGTCAGCCTGCACAAGGGGTTCCTTTTAGGAGAAGAATGATGAAGAGCGAACAGAGCCAGCTCAAGCTGGCGGTACTAATAGACGCGGACAATACGCAGGCCAAGATCATAGAAGGCCTTCTGGCCGAAGTGGCCAAATACGGCGTGGCCAGCGTCAAGAGAATTTACGGCGACTGGACCAACACGAACCTGCGTTCGTGGAAGGACAAGCTCCTTGAATTCGCCATCCAGCCCGTGCAGCAGTTTTCCTACACGCAGGGTAAGAATTCCACGGACAGCGCGATGATCATCGATGCCATGGATCTTCTCTATACCGAAAGCCTGGACGGATTCTGCGTCGTGTCGAGCGATTCCGATTTCACGCGGCTGGCGGCGAGGCTCAGGGAGGACGGGAAACTGGTCCTCGGTTTCGGGCAGCGCAAGACGCCCAAGCCCTTCGTGGCAGCCTGCGACAAGTTCATCTACACCGAAATTCTGCGCGAGGACGAGGG
Organism: Rectinemataceae bacterium; assembly: GCA_035560555.1. Lineage (GTDB taxonomy): Bacteria > Spirochaetota > Spirochaetia > Treponematales > Rectinemataceae > UBA11090. The sequence goes on along the minus strand of DATMZF010000065.1, from coordinate 71,554 downwards.
GGAAAAGGAAGCCACGAAGGAAAAGGACGCCCAGTCCCGCACCCAGAGCCAGAGCGACATCAAGACGGACCGCAGGATGAAAGCCCTGCTGGAGAGCGCCGTCGAGGACGCCGCCGACGAGTTCGGCTGGGCTTATCTCGGCGCCGTCGGCACCTATATCGCGAACAGGCAGCCCGAATTCGATCCCCGCAACTATGGCTTCAGGAAGCTGGGCGACCTCATAAAGGCCTCGGGCCTCTTCGAGATCGACGAGAGGGCGAGCCCCACCGATTCCGGCAAACAGGTCTATCTTCGCCTCAAGACAAAGACGCGATAACAAGCGAAATCGACACTGGTCCTGCCGCGCTATTTCTCCGCATGCAGGCCGCCTCGCAAGGCGGCTTGTTTTTTATATCGGCGGCGCATTCGGCGCAGCTTGTTCCCGATGTCCGGGTTCCGGCGGGACCGGCAAGCTGCTTTCTGGCTCCGACGATGTTGTTCGCTTCCATCCTGCGCATGATGCCCGGAATGTCGAAACGGGCGGGGCAGGCGGCCGCGCACGGCGCCTTCTCGCACCAGCGGCACCGCGACGAAAGCGCGGCCGCCTCGCCGACAGGCAGGTTGCCCGCGCTTCCCTTCGGGATGATCCGCACCAAAGAGCGCGCCTTTTTGCCCGACGAAAAAGCCTGGAGTCCCAGCGTTCGCAGTATCCTGTTGGCCGCCGAGATGCCCGAAACCGTCACGGCCGGCGTACCCGTGCCCATCACGGTGGACTCGCCGGCGAAGTAGAGACCCGGAACCGGCCCGCGGGAGCCTTGGCGGAGGAGAAGATGCTGGCCCATTTTCTGTTTGGGCCCCGCGACGCTGCCGCCGGTCTTTCCCAGATATCGCCAGATCGTGGTGGGGCTCGCCTCGATTCTTCCATCGATTCCCGCGATGAAGCCCGGCATCCTGCGCTCGACGAGGGCGAGCATCCTGTCAGCCTCAGCCTTTTTCGCCAGCACATAAGCCTTGCCGCCATAGTCGGGGGACCAAGGCTCGGGCCATGCCTTAACCGAGGGGCCTATGATGAGGAAGGTGGAAAGTCCGGGCGGGGCGAGGGAGGGGTCTTCAAGAGAGGGGATGTAGAGGGTTACGTCGCCCTCGTCGAGCGCTTCCCTGTTGTCGACGAACATCTGCGCGGGCATGGCGTCCGCCGGAAGCGCCGATTTTTTGACGCTGCCGTAGGCGACGAAGCTCGGCATGGTCATTTCGAGCCCCAGGATTTTTTCCTTCCAGCGCCGGGGGAGGAGGCTGTCGGGGTCCATGGACCGCGCGAAGGCCCTGAGGGAGCCCGCGAACAGCACGAGGTCGGCATGGAGTTCCTCGCCGCTCCCCGTCGCGATTCCCGTGATCCTGCCGGTTTCGCCCAGGATTTTCTTGGCCTTGGTCCTGTAGAGGAAGCGGCCGCCCCTCGCCTCGACCGCCTTCTCGAGGCGCGAGCTCAGGGCCATCGCCGAGCCAGCCGGATAATAGGCGCCGCCCACATGGTTGTCTATGAACATGGTCGCGGCGAGAATGGCCGGCGTCTCCCTGATTGTCGTGTAGCAGTAGGTCGAGGTGAGTTTGTCGAAGAAGGCCCTCGCCTGGGGATCGCGGATGAAGGGCCGCATAAGGGATTCGGCGTTACGGAAGAGCAGCCCGACCATGGTGAGCTGGGCCTTGAGGCCGTTTTTCGCGTTCCGGCGCATTTCGGAGAGAGGCATGTCGTTGGGCGCCTCGAATACGCTCACCGGCGCTATGACCTTCTCGTAAAGGCCGCCTATGTAGTCGTAGAAAGCCCTGATCTCCCCTCCCGCCCGAGGGAAGAGCCCTTCCAGTTCGCGGATGAAGCGTTCCCTGTCGGCGTGGAAGGTGATGGGGCTGTCGCCGTAAAAAAGCCTGTACATGGCTTCGTGCCTGTACATGTCGATGGGCTCGCCCAACTCGGTCATGAGCCAGTTGTGGGGATTGAAGCCCCGCTCGCCGAAGCCGTACATCATGGCGGCGCCGATGTCGAAGGTGATGTCCCCGCGGCGGAAGGCTGAAGCGGCGCCGCCCGGTCTGTCGCACTGTTCGACGACGGTGACATCGAGCCCGCGCTCCGCGAGGAGGGCCGCGGCGGTCAGCCCGGAAAGGCCCGCGCCGACGATGATCGCTTTCGTAGGGACGGCTCCGGCCGGTCTCCGCGTCGGAGTCGGTTTTTTCATGGCTGTTGTCCCGCGTCCCGGTTTTTCATGCTCAGCGGCTGCTGCGTCGCTTCCACCGCGTCCCTCCAGAGGCTGCCTTCGGGATCGACGAGCTTCCGTCCGGAAATCGCTTCCTCCATGGGAATGTGGACGAATTCGTTGTTGACGAGGCCGATGAGAAGCTTCGTCTTTCCCGCCATGGCGGCGTGGACGGCGTTGTTGCCCAGCCGCTCGCAGTACATGGAGTCGATGGGCTCCGCGGTGGCGGATCGTATCATATAGCTGGGGTCTATGTATTTGAGGTTTATCTCCATCTTCTTCGCGTCGAAGTATTCCTGGATCTTTTCCTTGAGAAGAAGTCCGATATCGCATAACTTCTTGTTCCCGGAAGCGTCGGCTCCCGTCTGTCCGGCGAAGAGTTCCTGACCCGCTCCTTCGGCCACGACGATGACGGCGTGACCTCGCCTCGCGAGCCTTCGTTCTACGGCGGCGAGGAGCCCTGAAGTCCCTTTCAGATCGAAAGGAACTTCAGGTATGAGGACGAAATTGGCTTCATGGACGGCGAGCACGGTATGCACCGCTATGAATCCGGAGTCGCGTCCCATGAGCCTGACGAGGCCGATGCCGTTGATCTGGGAATGGGCTTCCATATGGGCGGCCGCCACGGCTTCCGAAGCCTTGACCACCGCCGTGTCGAACCCGAAGGTTTTTTCGACGAACTCGATGTCGTTGTCCACCGTCTTCGGGATTCCGACTATGGCTATCTTGAGGTGGCGTTTTTCGATTTCCCTGGCTATGGCGAGGGCTCCCTTCTGCGTGCCGTCGCCGCCGATGGCGAAGAGGATATTCAGGTTCAGCTGTTCGATCGTATCGACGATATCCGAGGTGCGTTCCCCGCCGCCGCGCGATGTTCCGAGCAGGGTTCCCCCGATTTTATGGATGTCATCCACGACTTCCGGGCTGAGGTGGACGACGTCGAAGCCGTAGTCGGGGAGCAGGCCCTTGTAGCCGTAACGGATGCCGGTGACGCGGCGCACCCCATAGAGGTACCAGAGGCTGCGGACGATAGCCCTAATGACATCGTTGAGTCCCGGACAAAGGCCGCCGCAGGTGATGATGCCAGCGTGGACATGGGAAGGGCTGAAATAGATTTTCTGCCTTGGTCCGGCGACCTCGAGGAGATCCTTCCTCTCGACAGCGGACTGATCGCCCGGCATCGCGTCAATTCGGTAGCGGATGAGCCGGTTTTCGGAGACGAAGTTGGGGATCCCGTCGCCCATGGTCGTCGACAATCCGATGGGCGAATCGAGCGAACAATTCCCCAGCGTCTCGATGGTGAAGTCTGGCATTGCGAACTCCCTCATGCAACTATAGGTCATTCTGACCCTAAACGAAAGTGACGACGCTGGACAAGGCCTTCCGCATCCCGAATCTCGCGGCGAGTTTTTAGCCGCGCCGTATCGTACCGTGTTTGTTTCGATGATAGAATAGCGGCATGAAAAATTCATTAATCATAATAGTCCTCGTCACCGCGATCGCCCTTGCTCCCGTATTCTCCCAGGAGCTTCCCAAGACTTCATCGGCGCTCGTGGGGACATGGTCCGGAAGCCTCAAGCTCGGCGCGGCTTCGCTTCGCATCGTGTTCACCATACTGAACAAGGATGGCTCGCTCTCCGGCGCCATGGACAGTCCCGATCAGGGGGCGAAGGGCATCCCCGTCTCGAAGGTCAGCCTCACCGGTCCTCTGGCCCGCTTCGATGTAAAATCCATCTCCGCGTTCTTCGAGGGAACGCTCTCCGACGATGGGACCAAGCTGGAAGGATATTGGAAACAGTCGGGTCAGAAATTTCCCCTGGCGCTTCAAAATCAAAGGCTGGCCTCCGGTTCGCCACGAAGTCCCTCGCCCAGCGCCCCGAGCGCGCCCGCGTCTGGCTCAGGCGGCTCTCAGGAACCAGCGAAACCCTATCCCTATACGACCGTCGACGTGGATTTCGCGAACGCGTCGGCAAAAATAAGTCTCTCCGGAACTTTGAGCCTGCCCGAGGGCGAAGGTCCCTTTCCCGCCGTCGTCCTCGTCACCGGCTCCGGCCCGCAGAACCGCGATGAAGAGCTGCTTGGCCATAAACCTTTCCTCGTCATCGCCGACTACCTAGCGCGGCGCGGCGTCGCCTCGCTGCGCTACGACGACAGGGGCGTGGGCGCCTCGAAAGGAGACTTCGCCACCGCGACCAGTTTTGATTTCGCCGCCGACGCCAGGGCAGGTCTGGCCTTTCTCTCGGCGCGGCCCGAGATAGACGCGCGCCGCGTCGGCATAGTCGGCCACAGCGAAGGCGCCCTCATCGCCGCGCTCGTGGGATCGAGCGATCCCTTAGTCTCGTTCATCGTGATGCTCGCGGGACCCGGGGTTAGGGGAGACAAGCTTCTCCTCATGCAGAGCGCGGCGATCGGCAGGGCGATGGGCATGGATGAGAAGAGCCTTGCGGAGGCGAACGCGCTCAACGAACAACTCTACGATATCGCGCTCCGACCCGGGGGAAAAGCGGCGCTGAAGGCCGAGATCGTCTCGATCCTGGAGGAAAAGCTGAAGGAATCCCTGCCCCCATCCCGCGCGGGCGAGGCGTCGAAACAAGCCGAATCCGCGGCCGATCAGCTTCTTAGCCCCTGGACCAGAACCTTTCTCGGCCTCGATCCGGCCGAATCTCTTTCCATTCTTAAGATCCCGGCCCTGGCCATGAACGGTTCGAAGGACCTGCAGGTCCCTGCCGCCCAGAATCTCGAGGCCATCGGCCTCGCCCTGAAGGCGGCCGGAAACGAGCGGTACACTCTCCTCGAACTGGAAGGCCTCAACCATCTCTTCCAGCACGCGTCGACGGGTAGCCCCGATGAATACGCCTCCATCCCTGAGACCTTCGCGCCCGAAGCCCTCGCGGCCATGGGCGACTGGATCCTGTCGGCGTCCCGCTGATTTTACGCCTCGCGGCCATGTTGTCGGTTGCGCCGCGCGGAAATCGGGCGCATTCTAGTGTATTGGTCGCGGCGGTTGCCGGAGGAGGGAACCATGGCACAGAAGGAAATCACCGAACCCGTCGAGCTTCTCGGGGACGATGGGCGGCTTATTGCGGAGGGTTGGGCAAGACAACCTTTCTGGCGCTATGGCCGGTCGAAAATAGTGGCTTCGCCACTGCGCATCAAGGAATGGGATTATTATTATGTCATTTCCCACGACAGGAAATACGGCATAGCCTTCACGATGTCCGATCTCGGTTATCTCGGTCTTTTCTCCGTCGCCTGGCTCGATTTCGCCTCGGGGAAGGTGGCCCAATTCCAGGATATGACCTTCATGCCTCTCGGGAAGACGGGATTTCCGGAAGATTCAGATCGTGGGATCGTCAGGCACGAAAGCGGCAAACTCTCCATCTCCTGTTCGATGGAGAAGGGGAAGCGACGCATTTCCGCCTTCTGTCCTGGGTTCGTCGCGCCCGACGGCGCTAGAGGGCTCGAGGCCGAACTGGTTCTGGACCAGCCGTCCGGCGCCGACAGCATGAATATCGCCACTTCCTGGAAGGAAAACAGGCGCGCCTTCTATTACAACAGGAAGATCAACTGCATGCCGGCGAGCGGCAGCGTGAAGCTCGGTCCGCGAACCTGCTCGTTCACGCCCGATGTGGCTTTCGCCGGGCTCGATTGGGGCAGGGGCGTCTGGACCTACAAGAACCGCTGGTACTGGGGTTCGGCTTCGGGGCTCCTGGATGGCGTTCCTTTCGGCTGGAATATCGGCTACGGCTTTTCGGACCGGAGCCCGGCGTCGGAAAACATGCTTTTCTATGGCGGAAAGGCGCACAAGCTGGACGAAGTGAGCTTCCGCATCGATACGTCGAATTATCTCGCCCCCTGGAAGTTCGTAAGCTCGGATGGTCGTTTCGAGATGGATTTCGAGCCTGTGGTGGACAGGAACAGCTCGACCGATGTCCTTCTGATAAAATCCGTGCAGCATCAGGTGTTCGGATATTTTACGGGCAAAGCGATTCTGGATGATGGCAAGGTCCTCAAGGTGGACCGCTTCCTCGGCTTCGCCGAAGACGTGCTGAACTGGTGGTGAGGCTCCTAAGGCCGTAGACGGCTTTCCATCGCCCGCCGCCAGCCTTCCAAGGAGCAAGCCCCGCCTCATCGACTCAAGCTCCCCTCACCAGCCCAGAATCCGTTTCCTGTTGGCCGTCCCGATGGCGGAGAGCTTTTCCATCGGATCGGTCGCTTTTCCCTCGAATTGTTTGTATTCGATGGCGCACTGGTTCATGGAAAAGTGCCTGAAAACCCACACGCTTTCCCGAAGAGCGGGACTGCCGCCGGCGTAGAGGCGCGTCGCTTCTTCCGCCCAAGCCGCGAAAAGCCCCTTCGGCCTCAATTCGCCGTATCCGGAAACCCAGAGGATGCCGCCCAGACAGCCGTGCAGCCTGAAAGCGAAGCGGGCCATGGCCCGCTGGCTCTCGCCTAACAGGCGGTCCAGGTCGGAGGCCCGCCGCGCTGACTCTTCGCTCGCGAGCCTGCGCATCAGGCCGATCTCGGCGGTTTTGGGCGTATGGATGGGCGTCTTGTTGATGATGAGCGAGGAAGCCCTGAAATCGATGCCCAGTTCCCTGAGAAACCATCCCTGGGCGAGCTTTCCCGATTGTCCCACGAGATATCGTCTGTTGGAGGTTTTCTGCTCGTTCTTGCCCGGATTGTCGGCGACGACGATGAAGCGAGGCTGGTCGCCCGGGCCGATGTCGTCGAGCGCTTCGTTGTAGACTACGGGTGTTTCGATGCGGTAATCGTCGTAGCCCATCGAAAGACGGAGTCTTTCCTGAAGGGCTCCCAGCCACGGCGCCTCGTCCGAAAGCGAGGCCACGTATGCCCTGAATTCGCCGCGTATCCTGTCGAACTCGCCGAACTGCCCGTCCGTCATCGCCGCTCCTCGTTCATTGTTTCTAGCGCTTATCCTAACAGCTTCGCTCCGGAAGCGCCAAGGTCATTCCTCATCCGGGGAGGCATCTGCTATACTGCCCCCAATGAAACCGATCCTTCTCGTCCTCGTCTGTTCGCTCGTCTTTCTCTCCGCCGCGGGCTGTGAATCCGCCGGGACGGTCAAAATGAAGGAAATGAAAGCCATCGTCGCCGCTTCGGGAATGGACGCGGTGGCCGCGGCCGCTTTTGGCAAACGCATCGAAGCCGCCCCCGAGCGTTTTTTCAGCCTCGTCGACGCGATCAAGGTGGAAATGGCCGCCGATCCCGATCTTCTTCGCCGCGCGGACAAACAAAAAGGCCTCGCCAGCGATTTCGAACCCAAGGACCTGGTCGTTCTGGACGGCTCGGGCTTATCCCTGTCCCGCCAGGGCCATAGGCTCAGGAAGCCGGCGTTCGACGCCCTCCTGGCCATGGACAAGGCGGCCAAGGCCGAGGGAGTCACCCTCGTCGTCTCATCCGCTTATCGAAGCTACGGGTACCAGAAAGATCTCTTCGCGCGCTATGTCGCCGAGATGGGGGAAAAGGAAGCGTCGAGGGTGTCCGCCGTCCCCGGGGCGAGCCAGCACCAGCTCGGCACCGCCGCCGATTTTGGATCCATCACCGATGCCTTCGCGCAGACCGTCGCGGGCAAATGGGTGGCCGCGAACGCGGGGCGCTTTGGCTTTTCCCTCTCCTTTCCGGAAGGCATGGAGGCGGTCACCGGCTATGTCTGGGAAAGCTGGCATTTCCGCTTCATTGGAACAACAGCCGTGGCCATACAGGATGAGTACTTCGGCGGCGTCCAGCGCTATCTCATGCTTTTCCTCGACGGTCTTTCCCGAGCGCGACCGATAAAATGAGGTCGGAAACGGCGTCTTCCTCGTTCGTTTTCGCGGATACCACGCGGGCTATCGCCTTTATCTCGTCGATGGCGTTGGCGGGAGCGCAGCCCCAGCCGGCGGCGGCGATCATGCCATAATCGTTCATGGCATCGCCGATGGCCATCACGGATTCCATGCCAATGCCGAGTTTGCCCGCGAGACGCTTCAGCGCGTGCCCTTTGTCGGCGCCAAGCGGCAGGATTTCCAGGAAATACGGTTTCGAGGTCACGATCTCGGCTTTTCCCGCATAGTATTCGACAAATTCCCCATAGAGTTCGGCGATTCGCTCCGGTTCGCCCGGAACGAGGAACTTGAGCTGGCCGTCGCGAAAGAGTATGTCCTTGGACGGCGCCAGCGTGGCGGGCTGGCCGGACAGGCGCTCGTCCAGGAAGGCCCAAGGGTTCAGTTCGCTGCAGTAGATCTTCCCGTCCATGTACACCTGCCACGGGAAGCCATGGGCTTCGATATTCGCCGCCGTCTCGTGGCAGAAGGATTCAGGGAGCATGAGCATATCCTTCGTTTTTCCCGATTCGGCTTCGAGAATCTCGGCGCCGTTCGAACAGATCAGGAAGTTGCCCGGCCTGCCCAGGCCAAGGAAATCTATGTATTTCCTCATGGCGAAATAGCTGCGGCCGGAGGCGAGCACGAGTTCTATGCCTTCCTTCTCGGCTTCCTGGACGGCGAGCCTGTTTGTTTCCGAAATGCTCAGATCCGATTTGAGGAGGGTGTCGTCGAGATCGAGGGCGATAAGCTTGATATTCATTGTCATTGATATACCATAATCGCGCAAGCTTGATAACACTATGGTAAGCCTGCTATTCTATGGAAAAGGATGTACAGCATGCAGTTCATAGACCTCCGAAGCGATACGGTCACCTGGCCGACTCAGGCCATGAGGACAGCCATGGCGCAAGCCCCCGTGGGCGACGATGTCTACGGCGACGATCCGACGATAAACGAGCTCGAAACGCTCGCCGCGAATCTCGTCGGCAAGGAAGCTGCCCTTTTTGTCCCGTCGGGGACCTTCGGCAACCAACTCGCGCTTTTCACCTGGTGCCCCAGAGGCAGCGAAGTGATTCTTGGCGAGCAGTGCCATATAATCCAGCACGAGGCGGGCGCCGCCTCAGTCATAGCCGGAGTCCAGACGCGCCCAGTCGACGCTCCGAAGGGTATTCTTCCTTTGTCCGAGATAGAGGCCCGTATCCGCGGCGACGATATCCACTATCCACCCACTTCGCTTATCTGCCTCGAGAACGCCCATTCCTCGGGGAGAGTCGTTCCCCTTTTGTATATGAGGGAGATTTCCTCTCTGGCTCTGGAGAAGGGGCTGCCTATCCACCTCGACGGGGCGAGGCTTTTCAACGCGGCCGCCTCGCTGGGCGTGCCAGCTGCCGACATCGCCGCCTGCGCCGATTCGGTGATGTTCTGCCTGTCCAAGGGGCTCTGCGCGCCGGTGGGATCGATGCTCGCCGGTCCGAAAATCTTCATAGACAGGGCGCGACGCAAGCGGAAAATAATGGGCGGCGGCATGAGGCAGGCGGGGATTCTCGCCGCGGCCGGGCTCATCGCTCTCCGCGAGATGACGCTCCGCCTCGGGGAGGACCACGAAAACGCGCGCTACCTGGCCGCGAAGCTGGCCGGCCTGCCCGGTTTTAGCGTCGAGGAGAATGCCCTCGACATCAACATGGTTTTCTTCAGAACACCAGCCTGGGTGGACGGCATGGCGCTGACCTCGTACATGGAAGGCGAGGGCGTGAGAATAAATCCGCCCGAAGGCGGCTTCTGCCGTTTTGTCACCCACCACTGGATAAATAAAGAACATACTGATAAGGTTGTCTCGCTTCTGGCCGCTTTCCGCGCCGGCGGCCGCGGATCCTGATCAGCGTGAGGCCGGCAATCGCCTGCCCCGAAGAGCGCCTGGCTGGCCGAACTCGCCTTCCGGGCGCTGGTTTCGAAGGAACACAATGTCCGATATCGACGAAAAAAAGATGGCCAGCGAGGCCGGCGAGGAAAAGCAGATGGTCCGCGACGCGGGCATGCTCTCCGTTCTCACCATGATCTCAAGGGTCCTTGGTCTCGTGCGCGAGATGACGAAGGCGGTTTTCCTCGGCACGGGCATCCTCTCCGACGCGTTCTCCGTTTCCTTCATGATCCCCAACTTCATGCGGCGCCTCTTCGCCGAAAACTCCATCGCGGTCGCCTTTATACCTACCTTCAAGGACTATCTCCACGATAAGGACGAAAAGGCGACGAAACAGTTCCTGTCTTCGAGTCTCACCGTCCTCGTCATCCTCGTGGGGAGCGTCGTCGCGCTGGGCATAGCCGTGACGCCTTGGATAGTGAAGGCTTTCGGATCCGACCCGGCCGAAACCATCGCGCTGACGAGGATTATGTTTCCCTTCCTCGCCCTCGTCTCGATAGCGGCGCTCTTTCAGGGCATTCTCAATTCCTTCGGCGTATTCGCTCCTTCGGGCTTCGCGCCCATCCTCTTCAATGTCTGTTTCATCGTCGTTCCCTGGGCCATTTCGCGCTGGATGCCCAACCCCGCGCGCGCCATGGCCATCGGCGTCGTGGCGGGCGGCATGGCCCAAGCCCTGTGGCAGCTCCCCGCGGTGCTCAAAACCGGGATTCGGTTCGGCTTCATATCGCCGCGCGCGGCCTTCAAGGATCCGGGCATGCGGAAGGTGTTCAGGCTCATAGGCCCGACCATCATCGGCATGGCCGCTTATCAGCTCAACGATCTCGTGAGCACGGCTTTCGCCTCCCGGGCGGGGACGGGCATCGCTTCCAGCCTCCAGTATTCGATACGGCTCCAGGAACTCATCCTGGGGGTCTTCGCCGTATCGGCCGGCACCGTCCTTCTTCCCGGCCTCACCGACTCCGTAAAGCGAGGCGATTGGGCCCTCTATTCCTCGCGTCTGGGGAAGACGCTCCAGACGCTGTTGATCGCCACTATCCCCGTCGCGGTATTTTCCATGATCACGGGAGAACAGATCGTCACCCTGCTTTTCAAGCGCGGCGGCTTCACCGATGAATCGGTGCGCCTCACCGCCTCCGCTTTCTTCTGGCACCAGACGGGACTCGCTTTCATAGCCGCCAACCGCGTCATAGCGCCGGCTTTCTACGCGAGATCGGACTCCAAGACTCCCGCCCTGGCGGGAATAGCCAGCTTCGCCGTCAACATCGCCCTCGTCGCCATTCTGGCCTTTCCCTTCAAAGGGCCGGGCATAGCCTTCGCGCTCTCGTTTTCCAGCGCCGTCAACACGGCCATTCTCGTCATCGTGCTCCTGCGGGGCAAAACACGGGGGCTGGCGCAGGCTCTCGGCGGCTGCGCCACCTATGCGCTGAAGCTTCTCGCGTATTCCTTCGTCGCGTCCGTCCCGGTTCTTCTTCTCAAGGGTCCGCTCGCCAAAACATTCGCGGCGTCGGGATCGACCCTCATCTCGGCGGGCCTTCCCTTCGTCATTCTCGCCACCATATATGGGGCGATCGGCGTCGCGATTCTCCTCTTTGTGAAGGACCCCGTCGCCGCGTCCCTCGCTTCGGCCATCGGGGGCAGGCGTTCCCGGAAGCAGTCTTGATGCCAAGCTTGGGGAAATAGCGGTCCATGGTATTGACATCACCCTGGATAAATGCTAAATTCCCGATGCTCTAACCCACGCCCCTGTAGCTCAGACGGCAGAGCATATCCATGGTAAGGATAAGGTCAACGGTTCGATTCCGTTCGGGGGCTCTTACACATTTTTAGCATTCAGGCGCGGGGGACAAGAGTCGCGCCGCGAAAGGACAATACAATGGCCGGAAAGAAACAGACGGTAGAGATAATCGCCCTGCAGTGCACCGAGTGCAAGCGCCGAAACTATACCACGACGAAAAACCGCAAGACCATGCAGGAAAAGCTCGAATTGATGAAGTACTGCAAGTGGGACAAGAAGCACACGCTCCACAAAGAGACCAAGGTCAAATAAGGCTGGCCCCCAGGGGTTTTGTCTTTTTGGGATAATGGTATCGCGCGGCCTTCGGCCGCGTGATTCGCCCTAGGCCAGTAGCTCTAATGGTAGAGCGCCGGTCTCCAAAACCGGATGTTGAGGGTTCGAGTCCTTCCTGGCCTGTCGCCAGCGTTTTTTCGTACGTGTATCAAGGAGACGTCATGAAGAAGATCGTTCAGTTCTTCAAAGATAGTTACGCGGAGCTGGCCAAAGTCGTTTGGCCGAGTAAGGAAGATGTCATCTCCTCGACGAAAGTGGTCGTGATTTCGACGGTGGCGATGGCGCTCCTGCTTGGTTTGATCGACTTTCTCCTCGTGCTGGGCATTGAAATTGTCTTCCGTTAAGGCGGAGTGAGGATGGCAAAATCCTGGTATATTCTTCATGTTTACTCTGGGTATGAAAACAAGATAGAGAAAACTATCCGCATGATGATCGATGTGGGTGATCTGTCCCGCGAGATCGTGTCCGACATCAAGGTTCCCACCGAAGAGGTGACCGATGTCAAGGATGGCAAGAAAAAGACGGTGACGAGGAAGATCTTGCCCGGCTATATTCTTGTGGAAATGGATCTACCCGACAATGGCTGGAAGGCCACCTGCTCCGGGATACGGAAGATCACCGGCGTGACCGGTTTTGTCGGGTCCAATGTGAGCAACAAGCCGCAGCCGATACCCAACGAGGAAGTAAGGCGCATTCTTCAGCGTTCCGGCGAACTCAAGGGCGACAGGCAGATACGAATGAAACAGACCTACTCTCAGGGAGAGCAGGTGAAGATCATAGAAGGACCTTTCGAATCCTTCTCGGGCACGATCGAAGAAGTGAATGTCGAGAAGAATCGCCTCAAGGTGATGGTGGGCATATTCGGCAGATCCACCCCGGTGGAAGTCGACATGACCCAGGTGGAAAAGACCTGATAACCCGAACGCCCCTAGGTTGGGCGTGCAGGTGTTTCGGGCGGACGGTTGCCGCTCGCGCGGTTCCCGATCCTCTGATCTTTTGAAAAGCGGCAGCGTGAAAATTCTTTAGGATTTTCACGAGGCTTCTCAGATAAGGGGTATTTACTCCAGTAGATGGGAGCTTCGCGAATAGCAATAGCCATTCGCGGCGCGATCGGCGGTAACCGGTCGCGGGTTGTATTCGGGCCTAACCGATATGACGAAGCGCTACCCCGGCGGCTTTTGCGGCCGGGTACACCACAAAAGGAGAACGGCTATGGCCAAAAAGAAGATTACTGCGATCGTCAAGTTGCAGTGCCCCGCCGGCAAGGCGACTCCGGCCCCGCCCGTTGGTCCTGCTCTCGGCCCTCATGGCGTTTCGGCGCCCATGTTCTGCCAGCAGTTCAACGAGCGCACCAAGAGCATGGAGCCCGGTCTCGTGATTCCGGCGATCATCACTGTCTATCAGGACAAGTCTTTCACATTCATCCTGAAGACTCCGCCGGCGAGCGTGCTCATCAAGAAAGCATGCGGCATCGAAAAGGGTTCCGCCATTCCTCAGAAAGACAAGGTTGCCAAGCTCACTCTCGAGAAACTCGAGGGGATCGCGAAGCAGAAAATGCCGGACCTTAACGCCAATGATGTGAACGCAGCCATGCGTATCATTGCCGGAACCGCCCGTTCCATGGGCGTAGAGACGGAGCTGAAGAAATGAAGCACGGAAAAAAATATCTCGAAGCCGCTAAGAAAGTGGATCCCGCCCAGGAATATGATCTGGCCTCCGCCTGCGCTCTCGTGAAGGAAGCGAAGTTCGCCAAATTCGACGAGACCGTGGAGATCCACGTCAGGCTCAACCTCAAGAAGAGCCAGTCGGTGCGCGACACGGTGGTTCTTCCCAACCAGTTCCGCGGGGAGAAGAAAGTCCTCGTGTTCTGCAAGCCCGAACGCGTCAAGGAAGCCTTGGAGTTCGGGGCCGCCTATGCCGGCGAAGCCGAACTCATCGAGAAGATCAAGGGCGGCTGGCTCGACTTCGATGTCGCCGTCGCCACCCCCGATATGATGAAGGATGTCGGCAAGCTCGGTATGGTCCTGGGCCGCAAAGGCCTCATGCCCAACCCGAAGACCGGCACCGTCACCAACGATCTCAAGGCCGCCCTCGCCGAACTCAGGAAGGGACGCACCGAATTCAGGTCCGACAAGACCAATATCGTCCATCTCGCCATCGGAAAGGTTTCCATGGAAGCCGCCCAGATCGCCGAGAACGTTGCCGTCCTCATCGACGAGATCAACAGGAAACGCCCCGCCGACGCGAAAGGCGACTTCATGGGCTCCGTATATTTGGCTTCCACCATGGGGCCGAGCGTACGCGTCGTAATTGCCAAGAACGAGAAGAGGTAACCCTATGGCGATGAGAGCTAACAAAATACAGTCCTCCAAAGCCGAAGCCATCGACGCGCTGAAAAGCATGATCAACGGCTCCAGCGACTTCGTATTCGCCGAATACCGCGGACTCACGGTCGAGCAGATCACCACCCTTCGCCATCAGCTGCGCGAGAAGGGAGCCGAGTTGCACGTCGTCAAGAACAATTTCGCGCGAATCGCCTTCGAGGAGCTGGGATATACCAACGATGTGGAGCCGGTACTCTCCGGACCCACGGCCGTCACCTTCGTGAAGTCCGATTCCAACGAAGTCGCCAAGGTGCTCCTTGGTTTCGCCAAGGAAGTCCCCAATCTCAAGATCAAGGGCGCCGTGGTGGACAAGGGCTTCATGGATCTCGCCCAGGTAGAGGCTTTCTCGAAACTCCCCGGCCGCGGCCAGCTCATCGCGATGTTGCTGTCGGCGATGAACGGTCCCGCCCAGAACCTCGTCTATGTCCTCAACGCGATTCCCACCAAGCTGGTGCGCGTGCTCAAGGCCATAGAAGAGAAAAAAGCCTCGGAGGCTTAATCAAAATCCGCCCGAGCGGATTTTGATTTTCGGGTTTCGCGCGGGACGCGAAACCCGCGATCAAGTGAATTTGACCGTCAGGCTTCGGATTGCTGCCGTTCCTGTCGGTCTGGAATATGATCGCCCGTATGGGTGATCCAGCGTTTTTACCAGGAGAAGATAATATGGCAGCGCTTACCAAAGAGCAGATTATCGACGCAGTAGCCTCCATGACGGTTCTCGAGATCGCCGATCTCGTCAAGGCCATGGAAGAGAAGTTCGGCGTCACCGCCGCGGCCCCCGTCGCCGCAGCAGCCGGCCCCGCCGCCGCGGCCGCCGCCCCCGTCGAGGAAAAGACCGAGTTCACCGTCGTCCTCAAGGGCAACGTTCCCGCGGACAAGAAAATTTCCATCATCAAGGCCGTCCGCGCCATCACCGGTCTCGGCCTCAAAGAGGCGAAAGACCTCGTCGAAGCCGGAGACAAGGCTCTCAAGGAGAACGTCTCCAAGGAAGAAGCCGAAAAGGTCAAGGCGGCTATCGTCGAAGCCGGCGGAGCGGTCGAAGTCAAATAAGGCATCGCGGCTGTACGCGGTTAGCCGGGAAAGCGCCTTCGGTGTTCCCCGGCGAAGCCTTCGAGCGGCCCAAAGTTCTTTTAAATACGCTTCCTTTTCAGACGCGGCGCTCGTCGTCGCTTCTGGGAAGGAAGCGTGGTTTTCCGGAGACGCTCGACGAACGTCTCGGGATGACCGCAAGTTTCTTATGTATCGCTGCGTTTTGTTGCATGGCGCCGCGCGCTTGAAGGGCGCGGCGACGTTCTAGCGCAGACCGAACCGACCCGCGCGCTTGACTGTGCGCTTCAGGAGGGGTAACGGATGGCATATACCGAAAACAAGATCCAGCGCCGCTATATTGGCAAGGATTTCCAGGAGGCGATGGAGCTCCCCGACCTAATCGACATTCAGCTTTCTTCCTTTGAACGCTTCCTTCAAAGAGACAAGCTGATTCAGGGTCTCGCTCCGGATGAACTGGGCCTCCAGGAAGTCTTCAGGGGAACCTTCCCCATAGAGAGCCAGAATGGCGACATGGTGATCGAGTTTGAGCATTACAGCCTGGACGAGAGCGCCATGAAATACAGCGAGCTCGAGTGCAAGCAGAAAGGTCTCACCTATTCGATCCCTCTCAAGGCCACCGTGAACCTCGTTTTCCAGAGGACCGGAGAAATCCGTCAGAAGGAAATCTATCTCGGCGACATTCCCCTCATGACCGACAGGGGAACCTTCATCATCAACGGCGCGGAGCGCGTCGTCGTCTCGCAGATCCACCGCTCTCCGGGCGTCGTTTTCAGCCATGAGAAGGGCGTGTTTTCGGCGAGGCTCATCCCCTACCGGGGCAGCTGGCTCGAATTCGAGATCGACCAGAAAAAAGAACTGATCTTCACCAAGATCGACCGCAAGAAGAAATTTCTCGGCACGCTCTTTTTGCGCGCCATCGGCTTCCAGAACCGCGAAGAGATCATCGAGGCTTTCTACAAGACCACGAACATAGAGCTGGGCGACAGCGCCGACTCCAGGGAACAGGTCGTGGGCAAGGTGCTCGCCAAAGCCATCTATATAGAAGTGGACGGCGACAAGAAGAAGCTTTTCCGCGCTGGCGAAAAGCTCCATCTTCACGAAATCGACGAACTGGCCAACCTCGGCATCGACAGCATCGAGATCATCGATTTCGATCATCCCGATTCCATGCACAACGAGATGATTCTCCACTGCTTCAACAGGGAAGACGTCAAGCTCGAGAAGGAAACGGTCGAGCAGGACGAGCCCCTGAAGGCCGATGCTCTCGCCGCCGTCTATTCGACGCTGCAGCCGGGCGAACCCATAACCGTAGAGGGCGCCGAGAAAGACCTCACCTCCATGTTTTTCTCGCCCCGCAAGTATGATCTCGGCAAGGTCGGCCGCTACAAGCTCAACAAGAAATTCAACTACGCCGCGCCCTTTTCCGAATTCACGCTGACGAAGACCGACATCGTGGCCACCATGAAGCATCTCATGGACGTGTACTACGGCGAAGCCTACGTCGACGATATCGACCACCTCGGCAACAGGCGCGTTCGCTCCGTGGGCGAGCTTCTCGCCAACGTGATGAAGAGCGCCTTCGCCCGCATGGAGCGCATCGCCAAGGAACGCATGGCCCTCAAGGAGACCGAGACCGTCAGGCCCCAGGATCTCGTGTCGATCAAGCCGATCGTCGCCGCCATCAAGGAATTCTTCGGTTCCTCCCAGCTCTCCCAGTTCATGGACCAGGTCAACCCGCTCGCCGAGCTGACCCACAAGCGCAGGCTCAACGCCCTCGGCCCGGGAGGCCTCTCCCGCGACCGCGCCGGATTCGAGGTCCGCGACGTCCACTATACCCATTACGGCCGCATGTGCCCGATCGAGACGCCTGAAGGCCCGAACATCGGCCTCATCGTGTCGCTCGCCACCTACACGACGGTGAACGACTACGGCTTCCTCGAGACACCCTACCGCAAGGTGAAGAACGGCCTCGTCACCCACGAGATCGAATACCTTTCGGCCATAGACGAGGACAGGTACTATATCGCCCAGGCCTCGGCCCGCATCAACGCGGCGGGCGACTTCCTCGACGATTCCATCTCCTGCAGGCACCAGGGCGACTACACCATGCGCCCGGCTCAGGAACTCCAGTACATGGACGTTTCCCCGAAACAGATCATATCGGTTTCGGCATCGCTGATTCCCTTCCTGGAGCACGACGACGCCAACCGCGCCCTCATGGGCTCGAACATGCAGCGTCAGGCAGTCCCCCTCGTCTTTCCCGAGCCGCCGAGAGTCGGCACGGGCATGGAGTGGAAGACCGCCTACGATTCGGGCGTCCTGCTCAAGGCCAAGAGAGCCGGCGTCGTCGAATTCGTGGACGCTTCCAAGGTCGTCATCGCGCCGGACGGCGCCGATGTCACCGACAGGGACACCTATCTCCTCGTCAAATATCAGCGAACCAACCAGGATACCTGCTACAACCAGAGACCCATCGTCAAGCTGGGCGAGAAGATCATGAAAGGCCAGGTAGTGGCCGACGGTCCCGCCACCTACAACGGCGAGCTGGCCCTCGGACGGAACATACTGGCCGGCTTCGTGCCCTGGAACGGCTACAACTACGAGGACGCCATCCTCATCTCCGAACGCGTGGTCAAGGAGGACATGTTCACCTCCATCCATATCAAGGAATTCCAGACCGAAGTCCGCGAGACCAAGCTGGGACCGGAACGCATCACGCGCGATATTCCCAACACGAGCGAGAAAATTCTCGACAACCTCGATGGCGAAGGCATCATCCGCGTCGGCGCCAAGGTCAAGGCCGGAGACATTCTCGTAGGCAAGGTGACGCCCAAGAGCGATACCGACACGACGCCTGAGTTCAAGCTTCTCAACTCCATATTCGGCGAAAAGGCCAAGGATGTGCGCGATTCATCCCTGCGCGTCCCCCACGGCATCGAGGGAACGATCATCGACGTGCAGCGCCTGAAGCGCTCGACGAACGACGATCTCTCCCCCGGCGTCGAGGAAGTCGTGAAGGTTCTGATCGCCGCCAAGCGCAAGCTCAAGGAAGGCGACAAGATGGCGGGCCGCCACGGCAACAAGGGCGTCGTCGCCCGCGTTCTGCCGATCGAGGAAATGCCTTACCTGGACGACGGCACCCCGCTCGACATCTGCCTCAACCCCCTGGGCGTCCCCTCGCGAATGAACATCGGCCAGATCATGGAGACCGAACTCGGCTGGGCGGCTAGCACGCTGAACGAGTGGTTCTCCTGCCACGTTTTCCAGTCGCCCTCCCAGGAGCAGATCGAGGCCAAGCTCGAGGAAGCCAAGCTTCCCGGAAGCTGCAAGACCACCGTGCGCGACGGCAGGACCGGCGAACCCTTCAAGAACCTCGTCACGGTCGGCGTCGTTTACTTCATGAAATTGCACCACCTTGTCGACGACAAGATGCACGCGCGCTCGACGGGGCCCTATTCGCTCGTCACCCAGCAGCCCTTGGGCGGAAAGGCCCAGTTCGGCGGCCAGCGCCTCGGCGAAATGGAAGTCTGGGCCCTCGAGGCCTACGGCGCGGCCAACACCCTGCAGGAGCTCCTGACCATCAAGTCGGACGACATGACGGGCAGGGCCAAGGTCTACGAGGCGATCGTGAAGGGAGAACCGCATACCGCGGCCGGCATCCCCGAAGCTTTCAACGTGATGGTACAGGAATTGCGCGGACTCGCGCTCGATATCCGGGTGTTCGACGCCAAGGGCAAGCAGATCGCGCTCACGGAACGCGATGAAGACATTATCAACAAGAACACAGGAACATTTTGACGGTCGGCGGAGCTTTGCCGACGTTCGTTCATAGCATAGCGCGGTTCCGGGGCGATATAGCGGCACGGAACTGTGATACGCGGTTTTCGTCAGGAAACCGCGCCGTGAAACAGTTATTACGCGATTCCCTGAAGGGAATCGCGCCGCCAAGCTCCCTTTTGGGGAGCTTGGCGAAACCCCAGGGGGTAGCATGAGAGATATCCAGGATTTTGACAGTATTGCGATCCGTCTG
The DNA here is from genome assembly GCA_035560555.1 of Rectinemataceae bacterium. Taxonomy (GTDB): domain Bacteria; phylum Spirochaetota; class Spirochaetia; order Treponematales; family Rectinemataceae; genus UBA11090. The sequence goes on along the minus strand of DATMZF010000065.1, from coordinate 52,054 downwards.
GCCAGTCCCGAGATGATCAGGGCCTGGTCCTACGGTGAAGTCAAGAAGCCTGAAACAATCAACTACCGCACGCTCCGCCCCGAGAGGGACGGCCTCTTCTGCGAGCGGATTTTCGGCACCACGAAAGAGTGGGAGTGCTATTGCGGCAAGTTCAAGTCCATTCGCTACAAGGGCGTCATCTGCGACCGCTGCGGCGTCGAAGTCACGCACTTCAGGGTGCGGCGCGAACGCATGGGCCACATCGAACTGGCATGCCCCGTATCCCACATCTGGTTCTATCGCTCGGTGCCGAGCCGGATGGGCCTCCTTCTCGACCTGCCAGTGGCGGCGCTTCGCTCCATTCTCTACTATGAAAAATTCATCGTCATAGATCCGGGCGAGACCGAACTCAAGAAGATGCAGCTCCTCACCGAAGAAGACTACAACGCCGCCCAGGACCGCTTCGGCGGCGCCTTCACGGCGGGCATGGGAGCGGAGGCCATCAGGTCCCTCCTCGAAACCCTCGATCTCGACGCGCTCGCTGGCGAGCTGCGCGAGAAGATGATCGCCAAGGGCCCCAAGGCCGACAAGCGCTTGCTCAAACGCATCGAAATCGTCGAATCCTTCAGGAATTCCGGCAACAAACCCGAGTGGATGATACTCTCCGTCGTTCCCGTCATCCCCCCCGAACTGCGCCCGATGGTGCAGCTGGACGGCGGCCGCTTCGCCACAAGCGACCTCAACGATCTCTACCGCCGCGTCATCAATAGAAACAACCGCCTGAAGAGACTGCAGAACCTCAACGCTCCCGAGATCATCATCCGCAACGAAAAGCGAATGCTTCAGGAAGCGGTGGACGCCCTCTTCGACAACACCAAAAAGAAGAGAGTGGTGAAGGGCGCCTCCAACAGGCCGCTCAAATCCCTCTCCGACATGCTCAAGGGCAAGCAGGGCCGTTTCCGCCAGAACCTTCTGGGCAAGCGCGTCGACTACTCCGGCCGTTCGGTCATCGTCGTCGGTCCCGAGCTAAAGATGTGGCAGTGCGGACTCCCCACCAAGATGGCCCTCGAACTCTTCAAACCCTTCATCATGAAGAAGCTTGTGGAGAAGGACGTCGTCTACAACATCAAGAAAGCCAAGATGCTCGTCGAGTCGGAGACTCCCGAAGTCTTCGCCGTCCTGGACGAGGTCGTGAAGGAGCATCCGGTCCTCCTGAACCGCGCGCCGACCCTGCACCGTCTCGGCATCCAAGCCTTCGAGCCCGTCCTCGTGGAGGGCAAGGCCATAAAGCTGCACCCCCTCGTCTGCAAGGCCTTCAACGCCGACTTCGACGGCGACCAGATGGCCGTCCACGTCCCGCTCACCAACGCCGCGCAGGCGGAGTGCTGGACCCTCATGCTCTCGAGCCGCAACCTCCTCGACCCCGCGAACGGCAAGACCATCGTCTATCCCTCGCAGGACATGGTTCTCGGCATCAACTTCCTCTCCAGACCTAAACATGGAGTGAAGGGAGAAGGCAAGCGCTACTCCTCCTCCAACGAACTCATCCTGGCGTGCGAAGCCGACGCCTGCGACTATCAGGCCGAAGTGATCGTGCCCGCCATCAAGGACATCGTCTGGAGCAAGGTAGGGAAGGCTCAGGATCTGCCGGCGAACCGCACGATAAAGACCACCGCGGGGCGCATGCTCCTCAACGAGGCCCTGCCTCCCGAAGTGCCCTACGTCAACTATTCGCTCACCGATAAAGACATCCGCAATCTCATCGAGCACGTCTACAAGTTCAACGGACCATACACGACGGTCCTGATGCTCGACGCGATCAAGGCCATGGGCTTCCGCTACGCCACCTTCTTCGGCGCCACCATCGGCATGGACGACATCATCGTCCCCGCCGAAAAACCCAAGATGATCGCCGACGCCAACAAGCAGGTCGATTCGATCCAGAACCAGTACCTGGCCGGCCATATCACCCAGGATGAGCGCTACAACCGCGTCGTCGAGGTTTGGTCCAAGACGAACGAGGAACTCACCGGCGTGATGATGAAGACCCTGGAGAAAGACAGGGACGGCTTCAACAACATCTACATGATGGCCTATTCCGGCGCTCGAGGAAGCCGCAACCAGATCCGCCAGCTGGCGGGCATGCGAGGCTTGATGGCCAAACCGTCGGGCGACATCATCGAACTCCCGATCAAGGCCAATTTCCGCGAAGGCCTGTCGGTCATCGAATTCTTCATCTCGACCAACGGCGCCCGAAAGGGTCTCGCCGATACGGCACTCAAGACGGCGGACGCCGGCTACCTGACCAGAAGGCTCGTCGATATCGCACAGGACATGGTTGTCAACGTCGATGACTGCGGCACCATCAACGGCGCCATCCATACGGCTATCAAGGACGGCGAGGAAGTCATAGAGCCGCTGCGCGAGCGCATCATCGGCCGCTTCACGCTCGACCCGATCCGCCACCCCATCACCGGCGAAATCATCGTCGATTCGAACGAGGAGATCACCGAGGAAATAGCGGGCGCCATCGAGGCGGCTGGCATCGAGGAAGTGACGGTTCGAACCGTTCTCACCTGCGAAGCGCGCTACGGCGTCTGCCGCAAGTGCTATGGACGCAACCTGGCGACGGGCCGCACCGTGGACATCGGCGAGGCCGTCGGCATCATAGCCGCCCAGTCCATCGGCCAGCCAGGTACCCAGCTGACGATGCGTACCTTCCATATCGGCGGCGCGGCGACGAAGGCTTCCGAGGAAAACCGCATCTATCTCAAATACCCTGTCCTCATCACCAAGATACAGGGCACCTACGTCACCACGAAGGAAGGCCATTTCCTGTTCACCAGGAAGGGCTACCTCTATGTCTGCAAGATTTTCTCCGCATTCGATATCGCGACGGGCGACAAGGTCCTGGTCGAGGATGGCGCCAGGGTGCTGAAAACCTCGGCCATCATAAAGAAGGCGGATGGAACAGAAGTCCTCTCGAGCGATATTTCCTACGCCAAGGTGCTGAAGAATAAACTGCTGCTGATCGCTCAGGAACAGAAGCTGGAGGTCAGGAACGGATCGGAGCTCACGGTCAAGGAAGGCCAGATGGCCATCGCGAACGAGACGCTGGCCACCTTCGACCCCTTCGCCGACCCCATCATCTCCGAGTACGACGGCTATGCCCGTTTCGAGGACATCATCCCCGGTTCCACCCTCAAGGAAGAGATCAACGAGGAAACCGGCAACGTCGACAAGAAAATCACCGAGTTCGCGGCTGAACGCGATTCCAAGCAGCCGCGCATCATCATCACCGATGAGGCGGGCAACGAGATCTTCGCCTACCTCCTCCCCGGCGGCGCCTACCTCAACATAGAGGACGGCGAGGTCATCAAGGCTGGACGCACCATCGCGAAGATCCTGAAGGAGAGCGCGAAGGCCATGGACATCACGGGCGGTCTGCCCAGGGTTGGCGAACTCTTCGAGGCGCGCAAACCCAAGAATCCCTCCATCTTAGCCATGGTTTCCGGCAAAGTCTCCATCCGCGGCAACATCAAGAACAAGCGCGTGATCATCGTCACCGACAGGTTCGGCAAGGAATACAAACACCTCGTGCCCATGGGCAGGCGGCTCCTCGTGCGCGACAACGATATGGTCGAGGCTGGCGAGCTTCTTTGCGACGGCAACAGGAATCCCCACGACATACTCAACATCTCGGGCGAGCAGGCCTGTCAGGCATACCTCATGGACGAAGTCCAGCAGGTGTACCGGCTCCAGGGTGTCACGATCAACGACAAGCACATCGGCGTCATAATCCGCCAGATGATGAAAAAAGTCGAAATCGTCAGCCCGGGCGACACGCGCTTTATCTATGGGCAACAGGTGGACAAGTACAGGTTCCACGAAGAGAACGACAGGGTCATCAAGGAAGGCGGCCAGCCCGCCGTCGCCCGCCCGATGCTTCTTGGCATCACGAGGGCTTCCCTCAAGATCGACTCCTTCTTCTCGGCGGCTTCCTTCCAGGAAACGACGAAGGTCCTCACCGACGCGGCCATCGCCGGCTCGGTCGATGCCCTGCGCGGCCTGAAGGAAAACGTCATCATCGGCCACCTGATTCCCGCCGGCACCGGCATGAGGATCTACAAGAACATCAAGCTTTCGGACAGCGAGCACGAGGACCTCGACGGATTCGTCGACGAAATCCTCGAAAAACGCAAGTTGGAGAAGGAAATGGCGCCGATTCCCGCGCTCGAGGACAGGGCGGATTCCTCCGCCGCCTTCGAGGAGGAAACGGTGTTCGAAAACGATCCTGGCTTCGAGGCGGTTACCGAAGAGTAAGTTTGTCCCCCTCGGGACGTATGGGTTTTAGGGTCCGGCGTCCGGAATACATCCGGATGCCGGTATTGACAACGATTGATCTGTAGGGGTATCTTGGATCGCCTGGGAAGCGCCACCGCAATTCCTGGCTATCCGAACCCGTGAACAATGAAACTGGTCCGCGCGATGCTGACGCGCAGCGACCTCATAAGGGAGTCTAGAGCATATATGCCGACGATCAACCAGCTTATCCGCAATGGCAGAAAGACAAACACATGGCGGACCAAAGCCCCGGCACTGAATGAGTGCCCACAGCGTCGCGGCGTCTGCACCCGCGTCATGACCGTTACGCCCAAGAAGCCAAACTCGGCTTTGCGAAAAGTCGCGCGCGTGCGCTTAACGAACGGTATCGAAGTGACCGCTTATATTCCGGGTGTAGGCCACAATCTTCAGGAACACTCTGTCGTGCTCGTCAGGGGAGGCCGTGTAAAGGACCTTCCTGGTGTGCGCTACCACATCATCCGCGGAGCCAAGGATACGCTAGGCGTCGAAGACCGCAAGAAGGCGCGCTCCAAATACGGCGCTAAAAGGCCCAAGGCGTAAGGGAAGAGGCGAAAAAAATGGGCAGAAAAAAGAAGACAATCGATCGTGGCCACGCGCCCGATACGAAGTACAATTCGGTAGCCATCACCAAGTTCATCTGCAGGATGATGATACAGGGGAAGAAATCCACCTGTACCAGAATTATGTACGATGCGCTCGATGTCATGCAGCAGAAGGCCGGCGTTCCGGCGCTCGACGTTTTCACCAAAGCGCTCGAGAACGCGAAACCCGCCGTCGAGGTCAAGTCCCGACGCGTCGGTGGCGCGACCTATCAGGTACCCATCGAGATCAGGGATTCCAGGCGCGAGGCTCTGGCCATGCGCTGGCTCATCAACGCCAGCCGCGCCCGCAGCGGCAAGGCCATGCCCGAGAAGCTCGCCGACGAGCTTCTCGACGCTTTCAACGGTACGGGCACCGCCATCAAGAAGAAGGAAGACATGCACAAGATGGCTGAAGCGAACAAAGCGTTCGCCCACTATCGCTGGTAGTCTTTCACTGAGAAAGAAAAGCCCCGCTATGCGGGGCTTTTTTATTTTCCGCGCGAACGCTTTGTTCGCTCTCGCGCGCGAAAGCGCGCGTTGCGACTGGCGTTCGCCCACTATCGCTGGTAGTCTTTCACTGAAAAAGAAAAGCCCCGCTATGCGGGGCTTTTTTATTTTCCGCGCGAACGCTTTGTTCGCTCTCGCGCGCGACTGCGAGCGTGGCTATGGGATCTGCGCGCTATCGCCGGCATTCCTCGCTCCGCCCATCAACGTACGAAGCCATCCTTGCGGGCGGCTTTTTTCTTGGATAAATTCGTCCTATACTGAAACCATCATGAATGCGACGCTTCCTTCGGCCAAGGGCATGGAGAGCATAAGAAACATAGGCGTCCTCGCCCATGTCGATGCGGGAAAGACCTCCATCACCGAAAAGATGTTATTCCTCGCTGGCTTGAGGAGGGAAACCGGTACCGTCGACGAAGGCACCACCGCCACCGACTATCTCAGCGTGGAGAGACTGCATGGCATAACGGTGAAATCGGCCGCAGTGCGTTTCGAATGGGCGGGCGTCGGAGTTCATCTCATCGACACGCCCGGACACGTGGATTTTGGCGGTGAGGTCGACAGGGCGCTCAGGATTCTCGATGGGGCCGTCATCGCTCTTTGTGCCGTATCGGGCGTTCAGGCGCGCACCGAGGTCATCGCCAAGGCCGTCGCCTCCAGAAAGCTTCCCCGCATCTATTTCATCAACAAAATGGACAGGGCGGGCGCCGATTTCCCTGGCGTCATCCAGGACCTGCGCGCCATTCTCGAGCCCGACGCCGTAGCCATACAGTACCCGCTCTTCGAGGATAGGAAATGGCTCGGCATAGTCGACCTCGTCACCATGGAGCCCCACTATCTCGCGGAGGAAGGAATCTCTGGCGGCGCCGACTGTTCAGAGCCCCTCACGCTCCTGTCCCCAGCTGCCCTTTCCCCATCGTCGAAGGCCGCGGCGCTCGCGGCGCGGGCCCTCCTCCTCGAGAAAGTCGCGGAGCGGGACGAGGAAATCCTCGCCCTCTACGCCTCCAACCAGGAAGTCCCGTCCGAGCTCCTCGCCCGCGCCGCCGCCAATGCCGTAAAGGCCTGCGGCCTCGTCCCCGTCCTCTGCGGATCGGCCTTTGTGGACTGCTCGGTGAGCATTCTGCTCGACAGCGTGATAGCCATGCTTCCCTCGCCGGCCGAGGCGTCCGTGCCCCCAGGCATCGATCCCTGCACGCGCATGCCGCTGACGATACTCCCCGAGGGAAAATCCCATCTCTCCGCCTTTGTCTTCAAAACGCTGCGCGACAGCGCCGGCGATAATTACGCCTGGACGCGAATATGGTCTGGCTCGCTCAGCGCGGGACGGAAGACGTTCGATGCCCGCTCCTCCCGGGACGTGATAATCAAAAAGATTTTCGGCATCCACGCCGAGACGCTCACCGAGCTGAGGGAAGCCGGAGCGGGGGAAGTCGTGGCCTTGAAGACGGCTGGTCTGGAACCGGGCGCCAGCCTCTGCGAACGCGCCTTCCCCGTCCTGTTCGAGTCCCTTGAAGTCCCTGATCCCGTCGTCAGCCAGATAATGGAACCCAACAGCGCCCAGGACGCGGCCGCCTTAAGGCAGGCCCTGGATTCGCTCGCGGTCGAGGATCTCTCGCTTGGGATCCGCGAGGAAAAGGAGACGGGGCGCTTCGAGGTCTCCGGCCAAGGGGAATTGCACCTTGATATCGTGGCCGAAAGGCTGCGTCGGGAATTCGGCCTTCGCATCAGGACAGGCAACCCCCGCGTGAACTGCAGGGAAAGACTCATCCGCGGCGCCACCGTGAAGGAGGATTTCGACCACGACTTCGGAGGGGAGAGAATCAGGGTCTCCGTCGAGCTCAAGGTTGAGACCCGCCGCGAAGCGCCCGTCAACGAAGTGACCATCGCCGCGGGACTGAGAATCCAGCCGCAACTCCTGGCGGCGACGCGCCGGGGCGCCGAGTCGGCGATGGGTGTGGGGCCTCTTCAGGGTTGGCCGATGGAGGCCATCCTCGTCACGATTCTCGCCCTTGTCCCCCCGCCCGGCGGCACAGGCCGCAACGGCGAAATCGCGGTGGAAGCGGCGAGCGCCCTCGCGACGCGACGCGCCATGCTCGAGGCGGGCTCGGAAATTCTGGAGCCGGTGATGCGGATCGACATAGAGTGCCCCGAGGAACATTTCGGTCCCGTCCTCAACGCCATCTCCGCCAGGGGAGGGCGGATAGAATCGGTGGAAGACGGAGCGGGGCGGAAAACGATCGTTGCCAGGGCTCCGATGCGCATGCTTTTCGGTTTTGCGGGAGACTTGAGGTCCATGAGCAGGGGTAGGGCGCAGTTCCAGGCCCGCTTCGGGAACTATGAAACGCTGAGGCAATCCCCATCAAACCCTGAGGCAACCCTTTTAGCCAATAAAAAATAGGGAAAAAAACGCCAATCTCAACCATAGCCTCTTGATCACCGTTGATAGTTCTTTTATAATCCGAAAGCCTTAACAAAGAATATTCATGGCATTAGGATCCGGCGGCTTTGATGCCGGCGGACTATCTTCATGCGGCATCCCGCGTTTTTGCGTGAAGAGCCGGTGACGAAGCCTAGGAGGAAGAAGATATGGCTAAAGAGAAATTCGAACGTACCAAGCCGCATATGAACGTCGGTACGATCGGACACATCGACCACGGCAAGACAACCCTGAGCGCAGCCATCACCATGTACTGCGGTCACAAATTTGGTGACAAGGTGATGAAGTACGACGATATTGACAACGCTCCGGAAGAAAAGGCACGTGGTATCACGATCAATACTCGACACCTCGAGTATCAGTCGGCGAAGCGCCACTATGCGCACATCGACTGCCCCGGACATGCCGACTACATCAAGAACATGATCACCGGCGCCGCGCAGATGGATGGCGCCATCCTGGTCGTTTCCGCGCCGGACTCCGTAATGCCCCAGACCCGTGAGCACGTCCTGCTCGCCCGCCAGGTAGGCGTTCCTTCCGTCCTCGTGTTCCTCAACAAGGTTGACCTCGTCGACGATCCCGAACTCATTGAACTCGTCGAGGAAGAAATCCGCGATCTTCTCAATTTCTACGGTTTCCCCGGCGACGTTACCCCGATCGTCAAAGGTTCCGCTTTCAAGGCGATGACCGAGCCCGATAATCCCGAAGTCACTGTCTGCATCCAGGAACTGCTCGACGCCATGGACACCTTCTTCCCCGATCCGGTGCGCCTCACCGACAAGCCCTTCCTGATGCCCATCGAGGACGTCTTCTCCATTTCCGGCCGCGGCACCGTCGTGACCGGCCGTATCGAGCGCGGTATCGTCAAGCTCAACGACAACGTCGACATCGTCGGCATCAAGCCGAATAAGTCCACCGTCGTAACCGGCATTGAAATGTTCAACAAGCTTCTCGACGAAGGGCGAGCTGGCGACAACGTCGGAACCCTGCTTCGCGGCGTGGACAAGAAAGAAGTCGAGCGCGGACAGGTTCTCGCCAAGCCGGGCACTATCAATCCGCACACCAAGTTCACCGGTCAGGTTTACGTGCTCAACCAGGCCGAGGGCGGACGCCATAGCCCGTTCTTCTCCGGCTACAGACCCCAGTTCTACTTCAGGACGACCGATATCACCGGCACCGTGACCCTGCCCGAAGGCAAGGAAATGGTCATGCCCGGCGACAACACGCCGATCAACGTCGAGTTGATCTACCCGATCGCCATGGAGAAGGGGCTCAAGTTCGCTATTCGTGAAGGCGGACACACGGTCGCTTCCGGTCAGGTAGTCGAAGTAACCGTCTGATTAGCTTTTAAAAGGGCTGTCCACACCTCGCGAGGTACTGGACAGCCCTTTTTTTTTCTGCGATAATGACCTGCTCGCCCGATGTTTTAGGGTTGGCATGTTTTAGCTGCGTGGGCTTACGCTCCGCGGTTTGCGAGGCTCTTGTGCCTCGCCGCACATGGAATTGAGCGCGCCCGCCAGGGTACGGCTCGAAATCGTATGTGCAAGGGATCTTTGGAGGACACATGAAAGACAGAATCCGTGTAAGGCTGAGAGGCTTCGACGTGCGCCTTGTCGACGACAGCGCCAGCGGTATCGTGAAGACGGTCCAGGGTGCCGGAGCGAAAGTTTCCGGGCCGATTCCGCTTCCGACCCGCATCAATAAGTTTACGGTGCTGAGATCGCCGCACGTGCACAAGAAGAGCAGGGAACAGTTTGAAATGAGGACGCACAAGCGCCTTATCGATATCCTGGAACCCACTCCCGAAGTAATGGATGCCTTGATGAAGCTTGAGCTTCCCGCGGGTGTCGATGTCGAGATCAAGCAGTGAGCGCATTCGCCCGCTGAAATGCTGAAACGCCCGGCTTAGTGCTGGCCGCGTTCAACGCAGGAGAGCCGAATGATCGGAATAATCGGTAAAAAGCTTGGGATGACCCAGGTGTTCGACGAGACGGGGAAACTTATTCCCGTAACGGTCGTGCAGGTCGTGCCCAACGTGGTCGTTGGAAAGAAAACCACCGACAAGGATGGCTACGACGCGGTTGTCGTCGGAGTCTACGCAAAGAAGAAAACCAGGGTGAGCAAGCCTTACGCCGGCCAGTTCGCCGAAGGCATCGCCCCCACCAGGATTCTTCGCGAGATGCGTGATTTCGAGAAAGACGTGCAGGTCGGCGACAAGCTGGACGCCGCGCTTCTCGAAGGTATCCGCTATGTCGACGTAACGGCGACTTCCAAAGGTAAGGGATTTCAGGGCGTCATGAAGCGCTGGAATTTCGCCGGCGGTCGCAGCACCCACGGATCCAAGTTTCACAGGGAGCCGGGTTCCACCGGCCAGAGCACCTACCCCCACAAGAGCTTCAAGAATATCAAGCTCCCGGGAAGAATGGGTCGCGAGCGCGTGACGGTTCTGAATCTCAGGATCGTGCGGGTAGACCTCGAGAAAGGTGTGGTTTTGGTACGCGGTGCCCTTCCGGGTCCGCGCAATTGCGATGTTCTTGTTCGTAAAGCGATCAAGAAGAACTGAAGGCGGAGGACCCAATGGAAAGTAAAGTTGTTTCCACCGAGGGGAAGGAGCTCAGGACTCTTGAGCTTTCCGAAGCCGTCTTCGGGCTTCCCATCAATGAAGATGTCATCTATTACGCCATCAACAACGAGCTCGCGAACGCGAGGCTCGGTACGGCGAGCACAAAGGACAGGAGCGAAGTTCACGGCACCAACAGAAGGCCTTACAGCCAGAAAGGCACCGGACGCGCCCGCCACGGCGACACGAAATCCAACGTGTACGTGGGCGGCGGCATATCGTTCGGCCCCAAGCCGCGCGACTTCTCCTACATGATGCCCCGCAAGGCGAAACGCCTTGCCCTCAAGACGATTCTCAGCATGAAAGCGCAGGACGGAACCCTCGCGATCGTCGAGGATTTCACCGTCGCTTCCGGACAGACCAAGGATCTCATCAAGGCGCTCGCGCCCTTCGTGGATGCCAAGGCTCCCCAGAGGACCATCATCGTTCTCAAGGATGACGACCCCATGCTCAAGAGAGCGGCGCGGAACATTCCGTGGCTGAGCTACCTCTCGTACAACAGGCTCAGAGCCCACGATCTCTTCTACGGAAGGAAGGTCGTTGTCCTGGAGTCGGCCGCGAAGCAGCTCAACGAGTTCTACGCGAACTGATAAGGAGCACCGAAAATGGTATATGAGTCGATTTTGATCGAGCCGGTGCTCTCTGAGAAGAGCAACCTCATGCGTGAGACTGGCCAGTATGTTTTCAAGGTAGACAAGCGGGCCGACAAGCTCATGGTGATGGAGGCGGTGCGGAGGATTTTCAAGGTCAATCCCGTCAGCTGCAATATCATCAATGTAGCTTCCAAGCCGAAGCGCTTGAGGGGTCGGCCGGGGAACACCGCCGAATGGAAAAAAGCGATCGTCAGGCTCCAGAAGGGCGAGACGATCCGTGTTTTCGAAGGCGCGTAAGGAAGTAAGGGGAATATATGGGTATTAGAACATTCAGGCCCATCACGCCGGGCCTGCGCCACCGAGTACAGGTGGTGAATGATGAGATAACCTCGAATCGGAGCAATCCCGAAAAATCCCTTACCAAGGGTAAGTCGAGCAATGGTGGACGCGCCTCCAACGGGCGCATCTCCGTTCGACATCAGGGTGGCGGTCACAAGCAGAAGTACAGAGTCATCGATTTCAAGCGCGACAAGTTCGGCATTCCTGGCTCCGTGGCAGGCATCGAGTACGACCCCAACAGAAGCTCCAACATCGCCCTCGTCGTCTACGCGGACGGCGAGAAGCGCTACATGATCAGCCCGAAAGGACTCAAGGTCGGACAGAAGGTCATGTCCGGTCCCCAGGCTCCTCTTGAGGTTGGCAACGCCCTGCCGCTGGAGAATATCCCGCTCGGCTTTACGGTGCACAACGTTGAGCTCACGCTTGGAAAGGGCGGACAGCTTGCCCGCTCCGCCGGGGCCAACGCTCTTCTGGCTGGCCTTGAAGGCGACTACATCGTTCTGAGGTTGCCATCGGGCGAGCTTCGCATGGTGTTCAAGAAATGCATGGCCACCATCGGAACCGTCGGAAACGAAGAGCACATGAACGAACGTGTGGGTAAGGCCGGACGCAACAGGTGGAGAGGCATCAGGCCCACGGTCCGTGGTACGGTGATGAACCCAGTGGATCACCCGCATGGCGGTGGCGAGGGTCGTGGTAAGGGATTCAAGCAGCCCGTGTCTCCATGGGGACAGCCGGCGAAAGGTTACAAGACGCGCGATACGCACAAGCCGTCTGGCCGCTTCATCACGAAGCGCCGCAAGTAAGAGGAGCACACTCGTGTCAAGGTCCGTAAAGAAGGGGCCCTTCATCGAGAAGAGCCTGTACAAGAAAATTTTGGATGTCAGCAAGTCCGGAGACAAAAAAATGGTGAAGACCTACTCCAGGACTTCCACGATCATTCCTGAAATGGTCGGACAGACAATTTCGGTTTATAACGGCAAGACGTGGGTTCCGGTCTATGTGACCGAGAACCTGGTCGGTCACAAGCTCGGCGAGTTCGCTCCCACCAGGATCTTCCGCGGTCACGCGGGAAGCGACAAAAAAGCCGAGAAGAAATAGGGGCGTGACCATGATTGAAAAGACCGGTTACCGAGCGACGGCGAAGTGGCTCATGGGATCACCCTTCAAGATTCGTCCCGTGGCGGATCTCGTAAGGGAGAAGCCTTACACCGATGCCATGGCTATTCTCGACAATATGCCGCAGAAGGGCGCCAAACTCATCAAGAAAGTTATGGTGTCCGCTGCGTCCAACGCGCTCAATAAAAACCGCAAGCTCGGCGAGGATATGCTTTACGTCAAGGAGCTTAGGATCGACGAAGGTCCGAAGATGCGGAGGGTTTGGTTCCGCGCTCGCGGCAGGGCGGACATGCTCATCAAGAGGATGTGCCATATTACCTGCGTAGTCGAAGAAATCGGCAAGAAGTCGGAGGCGTAAGGTGGGCAATAAAGTAAATCCAATCGGACTGCGCATCGGAATCAACAAAGACTGGAGTTCCAGGTGGTATGTTGAGCCGCGCGATTACGCCAAGACCCTCCATGAGGATCTGCATATCCGCAAGCGCATTCTTGAGCTGCCCGAAGTGAAGGGCGCCGACGTTGCCGAAATCGAGATCATCCGACATCCGCAGCGCATCACCGTCATCATCCACACCGCTAGACCCGGCGTGCTCATCGGCGTGAAGGGCGCGAATATCGAGAAGATCGGACTCGAGATCCAGAAGATCGCATCCAAAAAGGTGCAGATCAAGATCAAGGAAATCAAGAAGACCGATACCAACGCCCAGATCGTCGCGCAGAATATCGCCCGCCAGCTCGAGGGCCGCGGCTCATTCCGCAAGGCGCTCAAGATGTCCATTTCCAACGCGATCAAGGGCGGAGCGCAGGGATGCAAGATCCGCGTTTCCGGCCGCTTGGGTGGCGCCGATATGTCCAGGACCGAGGAGCTCAAGGAAGGCAGGATTCCTCTGCACACCCTCCGCGCCGACATCGACTACGGTTTTGCCGAGTCGTTGACGACCTTCGGCAAGATTGGCGTAAAAGTGTGGATCTATCAGGGTATGGTGTACTCAGCCGACAAGAACGAAGATGCCGGGATGCTCGCGCGCAAAGCCCGAAGAGAGCCAGCCGGCGCTTCCGCCGAACCGAGAGGCGAGAGGAAGGAAGGCGGAGACCGCCGCCCGAGGCGCCCCGCAGCGCCCCGCAGCGATGCTCCCAGAACTGACGATCGGGCAAGGAGCTAAGGTATGCTTTTACCCAAGAGAGTAAAATACAGAAAGCAGCAGCGAGGCAAGGAAAAAGGCAACGCTCAACGCGGCAACACTATAGCGTTTGGCGAGTATGGCCTGATGTGCCTCGAGCCTCATTGGCTCACCAACAGGCAGATTGAGGCCGCGCGCGTCGCGCTCAACCGCTATATCAAGAGGGGCGGCAAGCTCTGGGTAAGAATTTTCCCGGACAAGCCATTTTCCAAGCACCCCTTGGAAACCCGTATGGGAAAAGGAAAGCCGGGACCGGAATACTGGGTCGCGGTCGTTCGTCCCGGAACCGTTCTCTTCGAACTTTCCGGCGTAGAACCAAAAATCGCCGAAGAAGCGATGAGGCTCGCCGGATCGAAGCTTCCGGTGAAGACCAGATTTGCCATGCGCGCGGAAACGGAGTAAGACGATGAAAAATTCGTTCAAAGAGCTGAAGTTCGAGGAGCTTCTCGTCAAGCGCGAAGACCTCAGGAAAAAGTATTTCGACCTTCGCTTCCAGATGGTTGTGGGACATGTCGAAAACCCACTCGCAAAGAGGAATCTCCGCCGCCAGATCGCGCGCGTGGAGACCCTCATCAACCAGGCGAAGCGCACACCCGCTGTCGGCGAACAGGCGTAAGGGCCCGAGGAGAATATCGTGGATACCGACGTTCAGAATGAGAAAAAAGGAAAGCTGGTGTTTCAGGGTGTCGTGAAGTCCGACAAGATGGATAAAACCATCGTCGTCGAAGTCATGATGCGGAAGCTTCACCCGCTGTACAAGAAGTACGTGACCAGGTCCAAGAAGGTGAAGGCGCACGACGAAAAGAACGACGCTCATATCGGTGACTTAGTCAGGGTTGAGGAGTGCAGGCCCCTCTCCCGCGACAAACACTGGAGATTGATCGAAGTCGTTCAGCGGGCGAAATAGGCGAACGGGAGACATATATGATTCAAGTAGAAAGCATGCTCACGGTCGCTGACAACTCCGGCGCGAAGACGGTCCAGTGCATTAAAGTGCTGGGTGGAACGCGTCGCAGGTACGCCTCAGTCGGCGACATCATCGTGGTGGCCGTAAAATCTGCCCTTCCCAATTCTTCCATAAAGAAGGGCACGATCGAGAAGGCGGTAATTGTACGGACGCACAAAGAATACAGGCGCCCGGATGGTACATATATTCGTTTTGACGACAACGCTTGCGTGGTCATCGATGCGAACAAAAATCCGAAAGGCAAACGCATCTTCGGACCGGTTGCCCGAGAGCTCAGGGAAAAAGATTATATGAAAATCGTTTCTCTGGCCCCCGAGGTCCTGTAAGGAGAGGATATGGCCGACGTTAAGTACAAGCTCCGGAAAGAGGACCTTGTCCAGGTCATAACCGGCAAGGACAAGGGAAAGCAGGGCAAGATCCTCAAGATCGACCGCGAAAAGGGTAGAGTCATCGTGGCTGGCCTCAACATGATCAAAAAAGCCATGAAGAAGAAGAACCAGCAGGATCGCGGCGGCATTGCGGAAATTGAAGCGGCGCTCGACATTTCCAATGTCATGATCGTATGCAAGAAATGCGGTCCCGTGAGAATTGGATACAAGATCGAAGGCGACACCAAGAAAAGGGTGTGCCGGAAGTGCGGGGAGGCCCTCTGATGGCAGACGACAAAGTCAAGGCAGAAGGCGTGGCGAAAGCGAAGGCCGAAGGTCTGGCAAAAGCTAAAGCGAAGGCCGATGCCAAAGCTAAAGCGGAACCCAAGGCCAAGGGCGAGCCAAAAGTGGCTGAAGTCGCTACTCCGCCTCGGCTCAAGAAAATCTACAAGGAAAAGATCGCTCCCGAACTCTTCAAGGAGATGGGGTATGAATCTTTCATGCAGGTTCCCAGGCTCGTCAAGGTGATAGTCTCGATGGGTGTAGGCGAGGCGAAAGAGAACAAAAAGCTTCTCGACGCGGCCGTGGCCGATCTGGGCATCATCACTGGCCAGCATGCGGTGAAGACAAAGGCGAGGAAGTCCATCGCCACCTTCAAGATCAGGCAAGGACAGGAAATTGGCTGCCGCGTCACACTGAGGGGCAATTACATGTGGGAATTCCTCGACCGGCTCATGAATGTCGCTCTCCCGCGCGTAAAGGACTTCAGGGGCGTGAACGCCAACGCATTCGATGGACATGGAAACTATTCTCTCGGACTGAATGAGCAGATTATTTTCCCGGAGATCGATTTTGACAAGATCGAAAAGGTGATGGGACTCAATATCGCGATCGTCACGACCGCGAAGACCGACAGGGAGGCGAAGAGCCTTCTCGGCATGTTGGGCATGCCCTTCAGAAAGTAAGGAAGGCGTACATGGCTCGTAAGGCGATGATTCTTAAGGCTGAAAAAAAGCCGAAGTACATGACCCGTTTGGTTCGACGCTGCAATATCTGTGGAAGAGCTAGGGGTTATATGAGAAAATTCGACATGTGCCGAATTTGCTTCAGGAAGCTCGCTTCCGAAGGCAAAATCCCGGGCGTGACGAAGTCGAGCTGGTAGGAGGTAGCGATGAGCGTTTCTGATCCCATCGCGGACATGCTGACAAAGATCCGCAACGCAAGTGCGGCCCGTCATGAGAAGGTCGATATTATGGCCTCCAAACTCAAGCTTGAAATCGTCAAGATACTCAAGACTGAGGGCTATATAAAGAATTTCAAGAAGATTCAAGCTGACGGCTACAACATTATCAGGATATTCCTCAAGTATGACGAAGGGAATGACCCCGTTCTGCACGGCATGAACAAAGTGTCCAAGCCAGGCAGGCGCGTCTATTCCGGATACAAGGAACTTCCACGAGTTTTCAACGGTTACGGCACCCTGATAATTTCCACTTCCGGCGGAATTATCACCGGAAGGAAAGCCGTCGAGAAGCAGATGGGCGGTGAACTCATCTGCACAGTCTGGTAATTCGAGGGGAACAGCTATGTCGAGAATCGGAATACGGCCGGTCCAAATACCGCAGGGAGTCAAAGTAAACATTACTCCCACCAATGTGACGGTAGAGGGGCCGAAGGGAAAACTTTCTCAGGAGTATCTTCCTGAAGTCGAAATCGTCGTTGAGGATGGCGCCATCCTTGTCAAGAAGCTGAATGATACCAAGCAAGGCGGAGCCTTCCATGGTCTTTATCGCAGCCTCCTGAACAACATGGTGACTGGCGTATCCCAGGGCTTCAAGAGAGCCCTGATCGTAAACGGCGTCGGCTACCGTGCCGAAGTGCAGGGCAATTTCCTCGTCATGAGCCTCGGCTATTCGAACGATTTCATGGTTATGATTCCCCAGGGACTCACCGTGACAATCGAGGCGAATGGCCAGAAGGTACTCATCGCGGGCGCCGATCACGCCCTCCTTGGCAAGTTTGCCAGCGAGGTGCGGTCCCTCAGGAGACCCGAGCCTTACAAAGGCAAGGGAATTAGGTACGAGGACGAGAAGATTCGCAGGAAGGTCGGAAAGACCGGTGTGAAGTGAGGCGCGAGAATATATGAGCGTAAAAGAACTTGATGACAAATTGAGAAAGCGCGCGAAGCGTAAGGTGTCGGTCCGGAAGTCTATTTCCGGAACAACGGAAAGGCCGCGGATGACCGTTTTCAAGTCGAATGTCCACATGTACGTGCAGATTATCGACGACAGCGTTGGGCATACGCTTGCGAGCGCGTCAACCGTCGAGAAGTCCCTCAAGGAATTCGCGAGGAACATCGAAGGCGCCGGCAAGTTGGGTGAGGAGATCGGCAAAAGGCTCCTTGAGAAAGGAATCAAGACTGTCGTGTTCGACAGGAATGGTTACAAGTATCACGGGATAATCAAGGCGATCGCCGATGGCGCCCGCAAAGCCGGGATTACATTCTAGGGGGCTTCCGTGGACAGAAATAGAAGAGATGACTCGCAGCCACGCGATAATTTTACCGAGAAGCTGGTACAGCTGAACAGGACGGCCAAGGTCGTCAAGGGCGGCAGGCGCTTCTCTTTCTCGGCGCTCACCGTGGTTGGTGATCACCAGGGCAATGTGGGCTTCGGTTTCGGAAAGGCCAACGACGTGACCGAGGCGATTCGCAAGTCCGTCGATAAGGCCAAGAGAGCCATCGTCCATGTGCCGGTCAAGAACGGCACGCTTCCCCACGAAATCGTCGGGAAATACAAGGCGACCGAAGTGCTCATCAAACCGGCCGTTTCCGGTTCGGGCGTCATCGCTGGCGGTCCCGTGCGCGCCATCATGGAAGCCGCGGGCTACACCGATGTCATTTCCAAGTGCATTGGTTCGAGGAATTCGATGAACATCGTCCGCGCCGTGTTCGACGGAGCGGGAAAGCTGCTGGATGCGAAGACCGTGGCTAAAAACCGCGGCAAATCGCTGAAGGATATGTGGGGCTAATCATGGCAAAGATACAAATAACCCTTGTTCGAAGCACCATCCATCAGAAGCCGGTCATGAGGGCAACCGTCAGGTCCCTCGGTCTGCGGAAGATAGGGTCTTCGACCATCAAGGAAGCGACACCTGCCATACTCGGCATGGTCAACACAGTACACCATCTCGTTTCGGCGAAGGAGGTAGAGTGATGTCCGATTATCTGCTCCACGCGCCGGAAGGTGCCAACAAAAAGAAGAGAATCGTTGGACGCGGTACGGGTTCCGGCAGAGGAACGACGGCTGGGCGAGGCAACAAAGGCCAGCAGTCGCGCTCCGGCGGCAAGACCTATCCCGGTTTCGAGGGCGGCCAGATGCCTCTCTATAGGCGGCTGCCTCACCGCGGATTCTCGAACTATCCTTTCAGAAAGGAATGGCAGATCGTCAACATCGAGGATCTGGTCATGAAATTCAAGGCGGGAGAGACGGTGGACGCCGTTTCCCTTCTGCTGAAAGGCCTTATCAGGAAACCCGAGCAGCTCATCAAAGTGCTCGGCAATGGAAGCATATCCATCGCGCTGAACGTAAGCGTCGATGCCATCTCGGCCGGTGCTAAGGCAAAAATCGAAGCGGCCAGCGGAAAAGTCGAAACCCCCACGGCGATGGGATCGGCTACGGAAGCCTGAAGGCTCCGGTAAAGGCAGGAATGCATGGCAGGAAACCCGCTTACAGACATTTTCCGGATAAAAGAACTCAAGGATAGAATACTATTTACACTTTTCTGGCTGTTTGTGTTTAGGCTCGGCGCTTACCTGCCCATTCCGGGCATCAACGCGAGCGCGCTTCAGTCCTATTTCGCCAGCCAGACCGGAGGAACGAGCGGAATTACCGATTATCTGGACTTTTTCTCGGGCGGCGCTTTCAAGAACTTCTCCCTGTTCATGATGGGAGTGATGCCCTACATCAGTACGCAGATTATCATTCAGCTCCTTCTCATCGTCTTCCCGAAAATGAAGAATATCGCCGAGGAAGATGGCGGCCGCAAAAAGATCGCTCGCTGGACTAAGATTGGCACCCTCCTGGTGTGCGCGATCCAGGGCTACTCCAGCACGGTGTGGGCGGACAGAATACCCGACGCCATCGTAATGTCCAACAGGACGATGTACATTCTCATTTCAATCCTCACGGTGACGACGGGAACGATGTTCCTCGTGTGGATCGGCGAGCAGATCACCAAGCGAGGTATCGGCAACGGCATCTCGATCCTGATTTTCGCGGGCATCGTGGCGAGGCTTCCTAACGCCAGTTTCGAGCTTGTAAAGAAAATTCAGGCCGGTGAGATAAACGCCGTTTACGCGATCGTCGTCATCGCCATGTTCGTGAGCATTGTTTCCCTCGTTGTTCTCGAGCAGCAGGGACAGAGAAAGATTCCGGTCAACTATGCCAAGCGCGTTGTCGGACGAAAGATGTACGGTGCGCAGAACACCTATATCCCATTCAAGATCAATCCGTCTGGCGTCATCCCAGTAATTTTCGCGTCGAGCCTCCTTACATTCCCCCTGCAGATCGCGCAGAGTTTCGGTGTGCAGGCCAAGTGGCTCAGGGACTTCTCCTACTGGCTCAGGCCAAACGGGTTCTGGTACAACCTCCTCTACGTTGTGCTGATCATCTTCTTCGCATACTTCTACACGCAGGTTTCGCTGAATCCCCAGGAAATCTCCAAGAATATCCGCGAGAATGGCGGCTCCATTCCCGGCATCCGAAGCGAAAAGATGGAAGAGTACCTCAACAGGATCCTGAATAGGATCATCCTTCCCGGATCGCTGTATCTCGCCCTGATCGCGTTGATACCGAGCTTGGTACAGCAGCTGTTCAAGTTCCCGAGCGAGCTGGCGTATCTTCTCGGAGGCACATCGCTTCTGATCCTGGTCGGCGTCGATCTCGACACCATGTCCCAGGTGGAAGGCATGCTCAAGATGCATCACCACGATGGCTTGGTCCGAAAAGGCCACATCAAGGCCAGGAACCTGTAGAAATTTTTTGGAATATGGTATTTAATTGCGTGTTCACGCATAAGGGGAACCTATGAAGGTCAGGACGAGCGTTAAGAAAATATGCGACAAGTGCAAGGTCATTCGCAGGAATGGCGTTGTCAGGATCGTTTGCGAAAACCCGAAGCACAAACAGAAGCAAGGCTGAAGGGCAGGAGGAATCTCATGGCACGTATAGCGGGAATTGACCTCCCCAACAAGCATGTCGAAATTGCCCTAACGTATATTTATGGGTTGGGCAGGACAAGCGCTAAGAAAATTTGCGAAACCACAGGTATTGATCCCAATAAAAAGATCAATGAGCTTTCGAATGAAGAGATCAACGAGCTTCGCAAGGTGATTGAGAATGATTTCAAGGTCGAAGGACGTCTTCGAACCGAAATCGCCCTCAACATCAAGAGGCTCATGGACATCGGATGCTACCGTGGCCTAAGGCACAGGAAAGGACTTCCTGTCAATGGACAGAGGACCAGGACGAATGCGCGCACCAGGAAGGGCAAGCGCAAGACTGTCGCCAACAAGAAGAAGGCTGCATAACTAAAGGGGCGCCAAAGTGGCAGTTACTACGAAGAAGAGAAAAGAGAAGAAGAGTGTTTACGAAGGCAACGTCTATATCCAGGCGACTTTCAACAACACTATCATTACGATCACGGATTTGAACGGAAACACCATCGCTTGGTCCAGTTCGGGCACGCATCAGTTCAGAGGGGCGAAAAAATCCACCCCCTTTGCCGCTCAGACTGTTGCGGAAACCGTGGTGCAGAAAGCCATGAACTCTGGCCTTCGCGAGGTTCATGTCTTCGTGAAGGGACCTGGGATCGGACGCGAATCCGCGATTCGTCAGTTGGGTGCGCTTGGACTTAAGGTGAAAACCATAAGCGACGTAACACCCATTCCCCATAATGGTTGCAGGCCCAGAAAGGCTCGCCGTATCTGACAGGGGGTTGGAAAAAATGGCACGTTATATAGGACCCGTGTGCAGGCTTTGCCGCACCGAGCAGAAAAAACTTTTCCTCAAGGGCGACCGCTGCAAAAGCGACAAATGCCCCGTGAACCGCAAGCGCCTTCCGCCAGGGAAGGCCCCGAAAGCCAGAATGGGCAAGAAGTCGGAATACGCCGTTCAGCTTCGCGAGAAGCAGACGCTCAAAAGAGCCTATGGTCTCATGGAAGCGCAGTTCCGCAATTCCTTCGAAAAAGCCCTCTCCATGCCGGGGAAAACGGGCGAGAACCTCTTCATCCTTCTCGAGCGCAGACTCGACAATGTGGTGTACAGAATGCACCTCGCGACTTCCCGAGCGCAGGCGCGCCAGCTCGTCGGACATGGCCATATAGCCGTGAATGGCAAGCGCGTAAACATCTCGTCCTTCTCCGTGAAAGCTGGGGACAAGATTTCGGTAGTTGAGCAGGCGAAGAAGCTGGAGCTGATCAAGAACGCTCTGCAGGAAGTCGGCAAGTCAGGCACCATGCCCTGGATCGAGATCAACCCAGACGACATGACCGGCCGTCTTGTCGCTTACCCACATCGCCAGGATATCACCGATATGGCAGATATTCGCGAGCAGCTCGTCGTCGAGCTTTACTCGAAATAAGGAGCCGAAATGGCGCGGAAGAACCTTCTCAAGGGTTTCAAGAGGCCGAAGGGCATTACCTACGAGCAAAGCGAATCAGGGCCGTCGTACGGAAAGTTCATCGCCTATCCTTTCGAGCCTGGATATGGAACAACGGTTGGAAACACCCTGCGCCGCATTTTGCTTTCATCTATCCAGGGGTATGCGATAACCGCGGTCAGAATCGTTCGCTACGATGACGAGGGCGCGCAGCACATCATCACCAGCGAATTCGAGACGATCCCTGGCGTCGTGGAAGATACTATAGAATTCCTGAATAGCCTCAAGCAGCTGAGAGTGCGTCTGCCCAACGACCAGGAACAGGGCACTTTCCTCTATGAGGTTCAGGGAATCGATGAGATCCGCGGATCTTTCTTCTCGGCCGACAAGCCGATTGAAGTATTGAATCCCGAGATCAAGATCGCGACCCTGGATAAAGATGTGCACCTCGACATCGAAATCCAGGTTGACTTGGGAAGGGGCTACGTGCCCGCCGAAGTCAACGAGCGGTACATCGAAATCGTGGGCACCATACCGATGGACGCGATTTTTACCCCGGTCACGAAAGTCAAGTATTCGATCGAACCCACCAGGGTCGGTCAGCGCTCGGACTATGACAAACTGAATCTGGAGATTTGGACCGATGGAACGACCCGCCCCGAAGACGCTCTCGGCGAGGCGGCGAAAATCGCCAAGGACCATTTTTCGATCTTCATCAATTTCGATGAGGATGAGGCTTCGGGCGACGAGCAGAACGATGAGATAGAAGAAAGGGTGAGGCAGATTCTCAATACCCCCGTCGAGGAACTGGAGCTTTCCGTAAGGTCCTCCAACTGCCTCAAGAACGCCAACATCAAGACGATAGGCGATCTGACGAGAAAGACGGAAGAAGAGATCACCAAGACCCGGAATTTCGGCAAGAAATCCCTCCTGGAGATCAAGGCGAAACTCGGCGAATGGAATCTAAGCCTGGGAATGACGGACTACACCCCCTTGCGGAACTATCTAAAACTCAGCATGAAGAAGGAAGAGACTGATGAAGCATAAAATCGGGTTTAACAAACTGAACAGGGTATCGGCCCACCGAAAAGCCCTTCTCAGGAACATGGCGACGGTCCTCTTCAAGCACGAGCGAATCGAGACTACCCGTGCCAAGGCTATCGAGACCCGCCGTCTCGCCGAAAAGATGATCACCAGGGCGAAGGAAGATTCGGTCCACAATCGCAGGATCATCGGCAGAAAAATCACCGACGAGGCGATTCTCGCCAAGCTCTTCACCGACATAGGTCCCCGCTTCAAGGATAGGGCCGGTGGCTACACCAGGATCCTCAGGATTGGCGCGCGTGCCAACGATGGAGCCGATATGGTGATCCTCGAACTGGTCGACAGGAAGATGGACGAAAAGAAGGCGGAACGCGACAAGCGCAAGGCCGAAAAGAAAGCCAAGGCCACGGCCGCCAAGAAAGCCGAGTAAGGGCCAGGAGGATACTATGTCCAAAGCGCACAGAGGGAAGGGCCTTATGGAAATCGCGGCACATGGCCGCGGCACGTGCCCCATCTGCAAGAGGGAATCCGTGAAGGTTCTCTACGAGCAGGAGATCGAGGGCAAGAAGACCAAGATCTGCAAAACCTGCAAAGCCACTCTCGCCAACAAAAAATAAGCCGAACATGCATGTCGAAAGGCCCCGTGGAATTCCACGGGGCCTTTTATTATAGCGAGAATAGAAAAGTAGAATGGATTTACATGGTTCCGCGGCGTGGCGGATAAAAAGAAAGGCTGTCCGCAGAGTGACTCGGACAGCCTTTCTTTACGCATTGCCTGATGAAGCGAATTCACAGGCTAATTTATTTTCCCTTCGACGCGGAAGTACCCGCAATCCTGCCCGATACGAGGATTTCCATGACCGCGTTGCCGCCTAGTCGATTCCCGGCAAAGAAACCGCCGGTAACCTCTCCAGCGGCGTAGAGGCCTGGGATGACTTTGTTTTTCGCGTTCAGAACATGACGGCTTGTATCCACGACGAGCCCGCCCATCGTGTGATGGGTAGATGGCGCCATCCAGCGAACCATAACCTGATCGATCTTGTAAGTGTCGACAAGGTAGTTGCCTTTAGCGTCCTTTGAGCAGCTGCCGATTGTGCCGCGATAGGCGGTTTTGTTAGGTACCGGCTTCTTGTCGGTGGCACCGATAATAAAGGCGTCGTAGTCTGAGATTGTTTTCTTTAGGACCGCGGCATCTATCTTAAGCATCGCGGCGGCTTCGTCCAAAGTCCCTATGAAGACTCTTCCAGGGATGTTGGCGCCGCTGGTTGCCGCGCCAGGGACTCCCGCCGAGCTAGCGAGGGTTCCTGGATTGCTCAGTTCGATATACTGTCCGCCATCGGTGCCGAAATCGAAGGCGCCCTGGCTAAGCACATCGCGCTCGGCCGCCTCATCCACATAGCGTTTGCCCGTGTTCGGAGTGCCAGCGGGACTGATATAAATGACGTTTTCGCCGGTACCGCCCGCGAGGTTTCCATTATCGATCCAGCCGAGAGGCATGAGCTGAGTCCAACCCATGCCGGTGACAGCCGCGCCGGCGGCCTTGCCCATGGTGATTCCTTCGCCCTGGGCGAGGTTGCGGTTGGTGGTCTTGATATTCGCGGTAAGGAACTTCGAGTCCCAATACTCATTAGTGTCCATGACCATCTTTATATTGGCGCCATAGCCGCCCGTAGCGAGGATGACGCCCTTGGTCGCCGTAATCTCGACTTCCGTTCCGTCAAACCGCTTGGCCTTGACCCCGGTAACGCGACCCTGCTTGGTCAACAAGGATGTCGCGGTTGTCCGGTACATGATTTTGTTCTTCGGGTTCGCCTTAAGCAGGGTATTCTCGGGAACCTTGAAATAAGCGCCCCACTTTCCGGAATACTTGACGCCGTCCACGACGCCGCCCTGCACGGGGTTGATTCGCTGCCAGAGGCAGCCGATCAATGTTCTCTGGGCATTGTCTATGATGGCTCCCTGCTTCTCGAGCCATGGCCTGATGTCGTAGGCCTGGCGGCAGATCTGGTCCACCAGGGCGAAATCGTTCGTGATCCACTTTTCCTTGGCCTTGTCCAGGCGAAGCCCGCCGTAGTAGGTCTGGAAGACGAAGAGTTCGGGGGTTGAAAACACGGTGAGATCGGTTTCTTTCTGTCCCATCGCGAAGTGCTTGTCGGCGTAGGCGATGTATTCCTTAATCTGCCCCTTCAGCGTAAGGAGAGTGGGGAGGTAATCGGGATGGACACCGCGGGCTGGCAGGTTGTAGCTGTCGACATCCTTTATCGCGGCTTTGTCTTTTATCGTGCCGTCGAAAGGCTTTTCGCTCCAGTCCAAGATAGTCTTGAGCGTGGCGAGGCGTCCCACATCGCTCTTGAATTTCGGAACGACGGTGTTTGTGGGCTCGTAGATGCCTGTGGTGGCCTCGGGGTTCTTCGGATCCCAGACCATCGATGGTTGTACAGCCTGATACGCGCCGCCCGACACGAGGGTGTTGCCCCCCATCTCCGCGGCTTTCTCGATGACGAGGACAGTGACCCCTTCCTGCGCGGACTGGGCGGCGGCGGCCATGCCAGCTCCTCCCGCGCCCACGATCACGACGTCGTAACTTTCGACGATCTTCGGTCCCGGGGTAAGAATGAAAGGTTTCGCGCCTTTGCGAAGAGCCGCCAGGTCACAGCCGGCCTGTTTCGCCGCGTCCTCCACGGCGAGCAGGGAGGCTCGGCTCGTGAAGGTGGCTCCCGAAACGATATCCACGCCCGTGGAGGTGAAGTCTTTGATATCCTTGAGGATAATGGGATAGGCGGAGTCGCCGACGTGCTCGGTTTCCTTGGATTTGTCAACGGCGATGTCGGCGATCGAATTCTCGGTGAAGGTTACTTTCAGGACCACGTCTCCGTTGTAGCCTTTCGCTTTGCCGAAGTATGTACCGGGCTTGAAAGAGATCGGCGCCGCGATGACGACGTTGCCTTTAGCCTTGTTCAAGGCGCCGCTCAGGCCTTCGAAGATCGCCGCTGAAGTGAAGGAAGCCCCCGCCACGGCGTCAACCTTGCCATTGGCGGCCACGATCTTTGAAGGGAGTTCGTCGATTGCCCTCGAGCCAATTCCCTTGGTTTCCTTGTCTCCCTGGACCTTGACCGAGGTAATTTTCTTAGTGTCCACGGTGACCGTCACATCCACCATACCGCCGTAGCCTTTCCCGGACGCCGTATAGGTCCCTGGAGTATATATACCCGCGGTACCTTTCCCTAATGGCGCGTTCGTGCATGCCGAAAGGATCAGCAGCTGCACCATAAGCGCCAGGGCTAAAATTCTTGAACGCTTCATGAGTCTCTTCCCCCTAATAATGCTTTTTGAATCGATAAGAATGTATTTATCGTTCAAAAGAATCTAGCACCGATCGGTTGGTTCCGCAAGAAAAATATTGTCCTTAGGGATAAAAACCGGCAGGGGCATAGGGATGTTTTCCGTGAAAAAATCCTTGTCTGCTTTAGCCGGAAAGAAGAAACGAAAGCATAAAAAAAGCTAAAGAAGGAGGAGAACAAAGATATTCTTCTCTCTCTTTAGCCATTTTTTTCAAGTCGATCATATCAATCCAGCCGATCCTGTCTGGTTTTGCCGCTATACCCCTAAGTACGCTTCCCTGACGCGCGGATCGGCGGCGATTTCCTTGGCCGAACCGCTTATCGTCGTGTAGCCGACTTCCAGGACATAGGCGAAATCGGCGATGTCGAGGGCCTCGGCGGCATTCTGCTCGACGAGGAGTATGGTCGTGCCGCGTCTGTTTATCGCCACGATCTGCTCGAATATTTCATCGACGAGGACGGGGGCAAGCCCCATGGATGGTTCGTCCAGGAGGAGAAGCTTTCCCCCCGTGACGAGAGCCCTTCCGACGGCCAGCATCTGCTGCTCTCCCCCGGAAAGGGTGCCCCCCAGCTGGTTAGCCCTTTCCTTTACGCGCGGGAAAATTTCGAAGACTTCCTCCATGCGCTGCTTTACGATTTTTTTGTCCTTGATGGTCCAGCCGGCGAGTTCGAGGTTTTCGCGAACCGTCAGCGTGGGAAATATCTTGCGGCCTTCGGGGACGTGGCTGATCCCCATCGGGACGAGCCGGTGGGCGTCCACGTTGGCGATTTCCCTGCCATCGAAGAGGATGCTTCCTCCCGAACATTTTTCCAGGCCGGAGAGGGCGCGGAGCGTGGTCGTCTTGCCGGCCCCGTTGGCGCCGATGAGCGTGACGATCTTGCCATCCGGAACTTCGAAGGATACATCCTTTATGGCCTCAATTTTGCCGTAGTTCACTTTGAGGTTTTTTACCACAAGCATCACGCACCCCTCTTTCCGAGATAAGCTTCCAGGACCTTCGGATCCTTGGCGACGAGTTCGGGGAGGCCTTCCGCGATGGTCTCGCCGAAATCGATCACCTTGATCTGCTCGCAAATCCCCATGACGACCTTCATATGATGTTCGATGAGAAAAATCGTGACCTTGAATTCGTCGCGTATACGGACGATGAGCTTCATAAGCTCCTCGACTTCCTTGGGGTTCATGCCGGCTGCCGGCTCGTCGAGGAGGATGAGCTTGGGTTTCGTGGCGAGCGCCCGCGCGATCTCGAGCCTGCGAAGTTCGCCGTAGGGAAGATTTTTTGCCTCCTCGTTCGACCTGTTCGAAAGGTGCATGAGATCGAGGAGGGCGGCCGATTCCCGCTTCACCGCCTTTTCCTCCTTCATGAAGGAAGGGAGGCGGAGGATGGAGCTCGCCAGGCCCGATTTCGTCGTGTAGTGCCTCGCGACCCTGATATTGTCCATGGCGGTGAGATTGGAGAATATCCTCAGGTTCTGGAAGGTTCTCGCTATGCCGGCGCGAACGATTTTATAGGGTTTTTCCCCGGTAATATCCGCGCCCTCGAAGAGAATCTTGCCTTCGGTGGGCTTGTATATGCCGGTTATAAGGTTGAAGGTAGTGGTTTTCCCCGAGCCGTTGGGGCCGATCAAGCCGTAGATGGCCCCCTGGGGGACTTCAAAACTGAAATTGGACACGGCGCGGAGCCCGCCGAAGTAGTGTGTCATTCCTTGGATGGTGAGCTGGGCGGACATCAGTCGGCCTCCCTGATTTTAATCAAGCGGGATTCCTTTGTTCCCATGAGCCCTTCGGTCCTGAAGAGCATGATGAATATGAGAAGAAGCGAGTAGATGACCATTCTCCACTCGCCGCCGATCGGCAGGCCAGTGGCGTCGGCCACGGCGCGGATGCCGAGCCTGAGGCCTTCGGAGAGGAAGGTGAGGGCGAAGGCGGCGACCGTCGAGCCGGTGATGGAGCCTACGCCGCCGGCATAGATCATGATCAGCACTTCCACCGATTTGATGAAGCCGAACTGCGTGGGGTGAGCGAGCTGGAGAAGATGGGCGAAGAGACCGCCGGCGATTCCCGCGAAAAAGGCGCCGGTGCTGAAGGCCAGGACCTTGTACTTTGTCGTATCGATGCCGACGAGTTCGGCCGCCAGCTCATTTTCGCGGATGGAGAGCATGGCCCTCCCATGCGAGGACTGGATGAGGTTGCGTATGATGACGATAGTCAGGAAAGCCGCGATGAAAATCACGGTGAAGTTGGAAAACTTCGGTATGCCAAGAAGGCCGCGCGGACCGCCGACATAGTCGATATTGTTGAAAACCGTCCTGATGATCTCGCCGAAGCCGAGCGTGACGATGGCCAGGTAGTCGCCCTTGAGCCTGAGCGAGGGGAATCCGATAAGAAAACCGATGATGGCGGCGGCTATGCCTCCCGCGATTATGCTCGCGATGAAGACGAGCATCCCGCCCGGGGCCGAGGGACTGAGCTTGAAAATGAGGGTCGTCAGGGTTCCCGAGACGTAGGCGCCCACGCCGGCGAATCCCATGTGCCCGAGAGAGAATTGGCCGGTGATGCCGTTGATCAGGTTGAGGCTGACCGCGAGGATGACGTAGATGAGGGATTGATTGATGATATGGAGAATGTAACCGTTTATCACACCCGCTTTATAGAGTATCTCTATCGCGGCGTATGTGAGGGCCGCCACAATCAGCAATTTAGGAAGTTTTGGTGTCTGGAACTTTTGCATCGCGCGCTCCTAAATCTTGTCGGCGGTTTTTTCGCCGAGAAGACCCGTGGGTCTTATGAGCAGAACGAGGATGAGAATCGCGAAAGCGATTCCCTCGCCGATGAGGGAGTTGTAGGCCGAGGCGAAGGTTTCGGCGAGACCCATGATGTAAGCGCCGAGCACGGCTCCCGGAATGCTTCCGATGCCGCCAAGAACCGCGGCGATGAAGGCTTTGAGGCCGGGCTGGATCCCCATGTAGGGGAAAATCCTGGGATAGGTCATCCCGGCCAGCAGTCCCGCCACGCCGGCGAAGGCTCCTCCAATGAGGAAGGTGTAGCCGATGACCTTCTCGATATCGATTCCCATGAGCCTTGCCGCGTCCTTGTCCTGGGAGACGGCGCGCATGGCCTTGCCGAGGACGGTGTAGCGGACGAGGATGGTGAGACCCACCATGAGAATCCCCGCGACGGCTATATCGATGATGACATAGTTGGATATCGTCGCGATGCCGAGGTTTATCTCCACCCTGGGAATTATCTCGGGGAAGGATCGATAGGAGGGACCGATTATGGGGAGGGCGGAAAAGAAATACTCCAGAAACATTGAAACGCCGATGGCGGTGATGAGCGATGAAAGCTTGGGTTTATATCGCAGCGGCCTGTACGCGAGACGGTTGGCGAGCATCGCGATGAACCCGCCGGCAAGCATGGACGCGAAGAGCACGACGAAGGCGAGAATTCCCGTTTTACCGCCAAAATACGCGTTGAACAGGTAAAAAGCGCCGTACGAGGCGTAGGCGCCGATCATGTAAAAATCGCCATGCGCGAAGTTTATGAGCCTCACGATGCCATAGACCATCGTATAGCCTAGGGCTATGAGGGCATAGATCGAGCCTATCTGAAGGCCGTTCACGATTTGCTGGGCGTTGAAGATCGATCCCATTCTGGTTGTCCCTTTCCGCGCGGTGGATTCACACGAATCCGCCGGCGCTTTTTCTAAATTTGCCCTTGGAAGACACACCCATTAAATATGGGCGAGGCCGCACTGTCCAGGGCGGAACAGGCGGCCTAGCGAAAAAAAACCGCCGACCCGGGAAAAAATCTCGGGTCGGCATCCAATTTCGTCAAGGATTGACGGTGGTCTTGTAAACCTGCTTGCCGCCTTTTATCTCGATGATGACGGCGGACTTGATCGGGTTCCGGTTGGCGTCGAAGGTGACCTTGCCGGAGACGGTGTCGAGCGAAGTCTTGACGAGAGCGTCGCGGATCGCCGTGCCGGTCGTGGAGCCGGCGCGCTTGATGGCGTCGAGCATGATGTACATGGCATCGTAGGCCAGAGCGGCGAGAGCGTCGGGCTCGGCGCCGTATTTGGCCGCGTACTTCTTGACAAAGTCCTGGACGATCGGGCGCTTGTCGGCGGGAGAATAGTGGTTGGTAAAGAAACCGTTCTCCACTGACGTTCCGCCGATCTTGACGAGCTCGGGTGAATCCCATCCATCGCCGCCGACCATCGGGCCCTTGAATCCGAGTTCCCTGGCCTGTTTGGCGATGAGGCCGACATCGTTGTAGTAGTCGGGGACATAGAGGACGGCCGGCTTCGCCGCGATGATCTTCGTCAGTTGGGCTTTGAAATCGGTCGCGCCGGAGGGATGTCCCTCATAGGCGACGACAGAGCCTTTTCCGGCCAGTTTCTCGAAGGTAGCCTTGAAGTTCTCCGCGAGACCCTTCGTGTAATCGTTGCCGATATCGAAGATGGCGGCCGCTTTCTTGGCCTTAAGGTCCTTGAAAGCGAAGCTTGCGCCGACCGTTCCCTGGAAGGGGTCGATGAAGCAGGCGCGGAAGATATAGTCGCCGACCAGAGTCACTTTCTCGTTCGTGGAGGTGGGGCTGATCATCGGGATGCCGGCTGCCTGGCAGATCGGGGCTCCCGCGAGGGTGACTTTGGACATAACCGTGCCAACGATGGCGACGACGCTGTCCTGCTGGATGAGCTTGGTGTATACCGTGGCTCCCTCGGCCGGGTCGCCTTTGTCATCTTCGAAAATGAGCTTGGCTTTCCTTCCGCCGAAAATGCCACCCTTGGCGTTCCACTCTTCGATGGCCATCACCATGCCGTTCTTCGTGGAAACGCCGAACGTAGCGGCTTCGCCGGTCACTGGGCCGATTCCGCCGATTTTGATGTCTTGGGCTAGAGCGAGCGAGGTCGCCATTACGACGAGTACGAGTGCGAGAGCAAAACGTTTCATGCTGCCTCCTTGAAACTTTGAATCGCGATGCGATTCCCTGCCTTTCCTGTACTTATTGATAGAAACCCACCTGATTCAGGAAGTCAATATTTATCCAAAAAATTTGACATAATATTAGTTCAATGATATAATCGCGCTTTATTTTTTAGATCGTTTGTTTCATCTGTCAAAATTTCACCCTGTTTTCACCCAATTCCCCCACTATCGCCTTGTATGACGGTGACTTACGGGTATTGCCAATCGCGACTTCGAACAATGTCCCATTCATGGGGCGCCGCTTCCCAGGCTCGACTGAGGTGGCTTTGAGGCATTATTATGGCAACCATGCAAATGGATGAAAAAAAGGCCAAGGCTTCGCGCGCGGGTACTCTGGCCGCTTTCGCGGCGTATGGCATGTGGGGGCTTTTCCCTCTTTTCTGGAAGCAGCTGTCCTCCGTGGAGCCGTTGCAGATTCTTATGCACAGGATCATCTGGGCGGCCGGGTTCTGTCTGCTGCTGATGGTCGCGAAAGGCCGCCTTCAGGAAATACTGGGGCTTTTCAGGAACAGAAAGAGGTTCCTCCTGGCCATACTCTCTTCGCTCATGGTCACCGCGAACTGGGGGCTGTACATCTGGGCAGTCAATACCGGCAGGGTCATGGAATCCGCCCTTGGCTACTATATAAATCCCCTTCTGTCCGTAATACTGGGCGCGCTCTTCTTCAAGGAGGAGACGGACCGATGGACGAGGGCCGCGGTGATCGTCGCGACCGCGAGCATCGTGGGAGCGGCGATAGCCTATGGATCGGTGCCATGGGTGAGCATCCTGCTCGGCCTGAGCTTCGCGTTTTACGGCGCCCTCAAGAAGCGCCTGGCCCTCGAACCCCTCTTGGGCCTCACCGTGGAGACGCTCGTGGCGGTTCCGGTGGCCCTCGCTTTCCTTTTTGCGAGGCAGGCGGCTGGGGCGGGTTCATACTGGAACGCGGGGGTTTACGTTACCTTTTTGCTAACTTTTTCGGGTATCATCACCGCCGTACCACTGCTCTGTTTCGCCGCCGCCGCCAATTCGATAACGCTTCAAAAGATGGGATTCATTCAGTATGTATCGCCGACCTCCCAGCTCTTTCTCGGGCTGGCGGTGTTCGGCGAAAGGCCTTCCCCCGCCCTCATCGTCGCCTTCGCGGGGGTGATAATCGCCGTATTCCTGTATGTTTTCTCTCGGAAGAAAGCCGAATAGTATTTTCTGCAACCAGGAAGGTGGTCGCTTAATATCCTCTGGTATGGAGAAGATGACGTGGCCACGCTTTGGGCGTGGAAGGCCGAATACTTTTCGCGGAACGAAAAATCCTGCCCTGCGCATAATTTTTATGGCGTTCAGCCTGGCGGCTCTCGGCGCTCAAGCCCCGTCGGAAGGGGAACTCGCCGTCACTTCCAATCCCGTCTATTACGCGGACCTGACTGGCGAGTGGGATATGGTGATCGCGGGTCATCTGGGAGTGATGAGCATCATGCGCCAAGAAGGCTCGCTTTTCTCAGGACTGGTATATACGGAAGATTTGGTCGCCGGTCAGCTATCGGGAACGAACATACGTTTTGTGCGGCTATGGGCTGACGGCTCTCAACAGGAATTTTCCGGGACGCTCGATATCGACATCGAAGGCAAGGCCGCCATGAGGGGAACCTTCTCCAAGAACGGGAACGGCTCTTTCCTATGGGTGGCGAAAAAGAAAACAAGAATAGCTTGGCCCGAATCAATTCAAGTCACAGAACCTCCCCACTCTTGATCGTCTGCGCCACCAGGTTCATCCCCACGTTGTAGGCGAGATGTGAGGCTTCCGGGGCGTCCAGAATGAGGAAATCCGCTTGTTTGCCGGGCTCGATGGAGCCCAGGCTTTCGGCGAGCCCGAGGGCGGCGGCGCCGTTGAGCGTAAGGGCGGTGAGCGTTTCCTCGAAACTCAGTCTCATGTAGAGCACGGAGAGGGCGAAGATGAGGGGAATGGACTGGCTGTAACATGAGCCGGGGTTGAGATCCGAGGCCAGCGCGACGGCGAGGCCCTCGTCTATCATGGCGCGCGCGTCCGCGTAAGGTTCACGCAGGGTGAAGGCCGTGAGCGGCAGGCAAGTGGCTATGGTGCCGGCCTCGCGCATCTTCGCGAGATCCTCCCTCGATGCCTTGAGGAGATGATCGGCGCTGACAGCGGCGAGTTCGGCGGCGAGGCCGGCGCCTCCAAGGCGCGCAATTTCGTCGGCGTGAAGCTTCAGGCCCAGCCCCAACGCGCGCGCCGCCAGCAGATATCGCCTCGAATCTTCTATTCCGAAGACGCCTTCCTCGCAGAAAACATCGGCGAAATCGGCGAGCTTTTGCGCCGCCACCTCGGGCAGCACTTTTTCGATGACGAAATCTATGTACTCGGAAGGGCTTCCGGCGAATTCGGGAGGGATGGAGTGGGGCCCGAGGAAGGTCCTCACGATGCTCAAGGGGCTGTGCGCGGCGAGCTCTTTCATCACTTCGAGCTGACGCAGTTCTGTGTCTAAATCGAGTCCGTAGCCCGATTTCCCTTCGACCGTCGTCACGCCAAGGGAGAGCATGGTCGCCAGGCGCGCCTTCCCGAGGGCGAGAAGCTCCTCGGTGGAAGCGCCGCGCGTCGCGTCCATGGTCCGGCGTATTCCGCCCCCTCTGCGATGGATCTCCATGTAGGGCAGGCCCTCGGCTCGCCAGAAGAATTCATCGGCGCGGAATCCGCCGAAGATGAAGTGCGTATGGCTGTCGACGAAGCCGGGAACGCAGGCGCGCCCTTTCGCGTCGAGCGAGGAAGCGTTCACCGAGCGCGCCCGGGCGAGAGCGCTTCTGCATTCGACGCTGTTGGCCGAACCGGCGAAGACGATCTTACCCTTTTCAGCGACGATGGCCGCGCGCCTCACCACATGGAGCGCGTCCATCTCCGAGCCGCGTCTGGCTTTCCGGCCCAAGGGAGTCGCGAGTTCGCCGATGTTCGTGACGAAAAGATTGCCGTTCATAGATGGAAGCCTCCCGCCCCTTGGCCTATGTCATCGCCTCAAAGGTACAGGCTATCCTTGCCTATGGACCCGCTCACCACATCCAGGTAATCCTTCGTCATCAGCTGTTCGAGCCGTTCCTTGGCCCGCGTCAGCTCCCCCTGGGCCCGCCGGGCGGACATGCTTTTAGGCTCGGCCTTCTCCGCGAGATAGTTTCGTATGTAGACGATGGACTTTTCGATATAGGCTATTTCCTGGCCCTGATAATTGACGAGCCTTTCCTTGTACCAGTCGGACGCGAGGGCATAGTCCCTATCGAAGAGCCGTCGCACTTCCGGGTCATGGATGCTCTTTCCGTTGAAGGAACCCGTGGCCATCACGGAGAGCACGGCCTTGAGCGGCGGGATGGCGGCTTCGATGGAGCCGTCTTCCAGA
The DNA here is from genome assembly GCA_035560555.1 of Rectinemataceae bacterium. Classification (GTDB taxonomy): domain Bacteria; phylum Spirochaetota; class Spirochaetia; order Treponematales; family Rectinemataceae; genus UBA11090. The sequence goes on along the minus strand of DATMZF010000065.1, from coordinate 17,590 downwards.
TAGGCTTTGGCCGATTTTTCCATGGCTTCGGCGATATTCTCGACGCCATCGACGAATTCGGGGAGGGATTGGAGTTCGGGGCGGAGCATGTCCTCGGGGAAGACCGATGCCGGCGTATCGAAAAGCCTCCCCAGATAGGTCGCCGCGAAGAGAGGCGTAATTCTCCAGCCCAGGCGTGAAGCGGGGATCATTCTTCCCTCGTAATGGAAATCCTCCACGCGTTCGAGGTAGCCGTGTTCCTTCAGGAATTCGGGGTCGCGCTCCTCCGGTGAGAGGCGCGCCCAAAGTTCGGGTATGAGGAGGGAGATGTCGTGATCCACTTTATATCGTCGGCCGATGTAGCCGGCGGCCGTCGTGAAGCCGGCGTATCCCGTCAGAATGAACGCGAGTAGGGCGTTGTTGAGGTCGGTCGTCGGCACGAGAGGGTTGAAGGGACCTTTCGTGAGCGCTCCCTCGCTTCCCGCTCCCGTCGTGGAGGGGCTCTTTCCGGTGAGCGAGCAGACGAAGTCCATGAAAAGCTCGGGCAGATCCTGGTAGTGTATGGGGCCGTAGACGGCGAGAGGCCGAATTCCGGCCTTGGGGTCGGCGGGATTGTTCCTTCGGCCGGGAAGCACGGCTCCCACCGGGTGGAGAAGGGGCTTTTCAACGTTCACCCTGCGGTAGAGCCTCGGCCCTAGGTCGGCGAGATAGCGCGCCTGGGGATTCGTATAGTTCGGGTCGAGCTGGAGATAGCGGGGATTCTTGGACGGGGAGCCGTTCACGAGCCTCGGGTTGTCCGATGCCACGAAGTACTCGAAATGGGGATCGGCGGCGGCCGCCTCGATGAAGTAGCGCATGGTGTCGGTATATTCGGAAAACTGCACGGTTTTTTCTATGAACTTGGACGCCTGCGTCCTCATCAGCGGCTCAAAGTTGCTTATGAAATTATCCTGGCGGGACATGTCCTTCTCGGCTTGTTTGTCGTAGCCGCGGATGACGGCGTCGTCTGGCCTCTGGAAGAACCTGGCCTCAACGTTCCTGCAGAACTTGAGGCTCAAATAGCGTTCTGCCCAGGCGGGCAGATTCCTCAACGCCTTCGTGGGGACGACGACGGAAGCGGTTATATCATCCTCCCACTGCAGCTTTTCCGCGGGCATATAGTCCTGCCGCAGCTTGAAGGTCCTTCGCAGGCCATTGGGATCCCTGCCCACGCGCAGGTAGGAACCGAGCACCGGTCTGTCCTCGAACTTCAGAATGTTGCCGGTGGTGCCGTTGACGACGTCCACGGAAAAATGCGACATCCAGTCATTGCCCCAATCGGGGGTGTAGAAGCGCTTGACGAGGAACACGAGGCTCTTGATCCGTTCGGGGAGGGACTTCAGCCAGGCGTTGTATTCATCCTTGTAGAGGGGCGACGGCGAAAGAAGCTTGATCACCGATCCGAGAGAACGCTGCGGCGAGAACATATGGCGGGAATCCTTGCCGTGGTTCTCGTCCTCATCCTTGAATCGATTGCCATAGTCCTTTTCGATGATGGCTTTCACCGCCTTCATATCCTCGTGAAAATCGGCGATGGTGATGGGTGAATAGGTTATGGCGTCGGTGATCGACTTGGCTATCTCCGATTTTCCCCCGCCCGACACCGTGCAGGGTTTGTGGCAGAGCAGACCTTCCGCCGTCGTTCCTATCAGCCTCCAGGCCCCCGAGCCTGGATGGCGCTCCATATGGATGCGATAGCCCGTGGGATGCACGTACACTTCGCCGGGGAGGATCCTCAGCTCCTGTTCCTTGCCTTCCCAAGACCAGTGGGCTTTCTGGTCCTCGAGGGATATGTAGGCGTTTTCGGGCACGTAGATGATGTTGGGATAGGTGAGATCGACGGCGTAGCCCTCTGATTTTTCCTCAATCCTGCCCTTCATCAGCTCGAATACGTTCTGGATGTTGTGGCCGCGGGAATTCAGGTTCGTGTCGGGAACGAAACGGGTGCCGTGGTTGTAGGAGGGGAATACCAGGGCTCCGCCCGAGTGTTCCTCTTCGGCGAGCCCGAGGAGGTTGGCCGAGTAGGATATCTGGGCCTTGATTTCCTTTTTCGAGTAGCCGAAATAATTGTCGGCGATGATGGACACGATGACGCCGCGGGCATCGCGGGCGCAGAGCTTGAAAGGCTTGCCGTCGTTGTACCGTTCCGTCGGCTCGGTCCAGCACATGCCGTCGCGCCGCTGGCGTTCGGTGGCCTTGTCCCAATGGGGCAGGCCGAGATCCTTTTTCAGGACGGTGGCGAGATGAGTGGCGAGTATGATTAAACCCGTGGTGCCGCTCCACCTAAGGGGGTCGAGGGCGGCGTCGTTGTCGGGGATCAGGGGATCGCCGGAATTGCCGAAGATGCTCTCCACGAAGTCCAGGCTGGCGGCCAGGGAGCCGGGGGCGAAAAAGCGGACTTCCATCGAGCGTTCTTCGCAGTAACCGTGGACTTCAGGCCGGACGACGGGGCGCATCAGCAGCGATAGCATAGTCCTTGCTTTTTCGCCTTCGTCGGCGGTGAAGGGAATCTCCAGCATCTCGGCCGGCGGGTTGAAGGCGGCTTCGAGAAGTCGGGCGAAGACGATCTTGGGGACGGCTTTCTTGTCGGGAGGGATGGGCAGACCGCCCTCGGCGATGTGGAAAACGCCTTCTGTCGTGCGCTTGTCGCTGGCTGGATTGTGGAGCACGCCGTTGCGGACGCGGTAGGAGGTCAGCGTGGGCGATACGTGCTTGTGGCCGCCAGGCGGGAGGGATATCTCCCTCGCCATGCCGTAGCGGTCCAGGACGAGCGTCGTCGAGGGCAGGGTCGGTATTCTGGCCAATCCCAGGTCACCCAGATAGGAATCGAGAAAGTCCTGTATTCGCCTGTCCACGGGGGGAAGGTAGCCCGCGAGCAGCCTGTCCTTCTGCCTGAAGCTCTCGAGCATGTCAGAGGCGAGTTCCACGAAGCCCGTGCCTTCCTTGGTGTAAACGGGAAGTCCCAGGCTCGAAAGCTTGATATTTATATAGGAAATTAGTTTTCCTCGTTCCTGCGGCGAAAGCCTGTTGAGGCGCAGTCCGAAATCTCGTTTTACCGACAATGTGGTCCTCCGGAGAGTGAGAGTGCAAAAAGAATAGCGTAAATCAAAATATAGTGCTACTGGGGAGGTTTTTCAAAACTGAATAGGCTTGGCGAATCCCGCGTCGGCGTTTCGCGCGGAGCGCCGCGGGAAAAGACCCATGAGGCGCCAAGAATCTCTACTCCCAGCAATCGGCGATGACGCCGTCGGCGACGAGCCTGTAGACGGCGTCGAGATCGGGGTACATCACCCTGTCGCCGTCGAGGCGCGCGACAGCGGAACGGACCACGGCGTATGCGCCGGCCGTCCTGGGGGAGAGCCGCGGCTCGATGGTAGGGATGCCCATCTGTATGGCGCGCAGGTCGAGGGCCTGGCAGGCCGACGATAGCTCCATGGCGATGACGCGTTGGGCGTTTTCCACGATGGAGCCGGCCTTGCGGGCAGCTATGGTTCCCATCGAGACATGGTCTTCCTGGTTGGCGCTGGAGGGGATGGAATCGACGCTAGCGGGATGGGCGAGCACCTTGTTTTCCGATACGAGGGCGGCCGCCGCGTACTGGACTATCATGAACCCCGAGTTGATGCCTCCCGAAGTCGTGAGGAAGGCGGGCAATCCCTCGGAGAGGGCGGGGTTGACGAGGCGTTCGATCCGCCTCTCGCCTATGTTGGCCAGTTCGGCGCAGGCGATGGCGAGGAAATCCATGGCGAGGGCGATGGGCTGGCCGTGGAAGTTTCCGCCGGAGATGATGTCGCCGGGGTCGCCAGAATTGGCGCCCGACCCCTTTCCCGCGACGGCGCCGGGGGTTTCGGAGCCCTCGGCCGGATTGGGAAATATGAGCGGATTGTCCGTGACGGCGTTGAGTTCGTTTTCGACGATGGTCTGGACATAGCCGATGGCTTCGAGACTCGCGCCGTGGACCTGAGGTATGCAGCGAAGAACATAGGCGTCCTGGACGCGCTGTTCACCCTGTCTCGTGGTCAGGGCCGAATCCTCGACGAGGCGCCTCATGTCCGCGGCGCAGCGTATCTGCCCGTTCTGGCGCCTCAGTTCGTGAATGCGCGGGTCAAAGGCGTCGACGATGCCCCTGAGTGCCTGAAAACTGAGCGCCGACGCGATGGAAGCGGTTTTATACAGATTGACCGCGTCGTAGACGGCGAGCGCGCCTACGGCCGTCATAGCCTGCGTTCCATTGATGAGGGCGAGGCCTTCCTTGGCTTCGAGGCTCACCGGGTGGAGGCCGCCGAGCGCCAGCGCCTTGATGCCGGGCATGCGTTCGCCCTTGTAGAAGGCTTCGCCCATACCGATGAGGACGAGCGCCATGTGGGCGAGGGGAGCGAGGTCGCCCGAGGCGCCGAGCGAGCCTTTTTCGGGCACCACGGGAACGATGTCGGCGTTGATCATGTCGATGAGATGCCGCACCACCTTGGGCCTGATGCCGGAATTGCCGACGGCCAGGGCGTTGGCCCTGAGCGTCATCATGGCTCGCACCGTCTGTATGGGCAGGGGAGAACCCTGCCCGCAGGCATGGCTCATGATCAGATTTTTCTGGAGAATCGTATTGTCTTCTTTGGAAATGACCACATTGCAGAATTTGCCGAATCCCGTGGTGATGCCGTAGCGCACGAGCTGCTCTTCTACGCAGCGTTCCACGACAGCCCGCGATGCCCGCATCCGAACGATCGCGTCTTCGTCGAGGCGCACTTTCGCGCCGCCACGGGAGATCGCCACGAGTTGCTCGAGGGTGAGGGAACAGCCGTCCAGTCGTACTTCGTCCATGGGAGGATTATAGCATGAAAACCCCTGCGCGGACAGGCTGGAATGAGCGACCGAGGCCTGGACAGAGGGCGACCGCGGGGATATACAGTAGCGCAATGAAGAAAAAAAGCTCTCTTGCCCCCCTGGCCGGCGTGGCCGTGGCCATAATCTGGGGTTTGACCTTTCTCTCGACGAAGGTGATCGTCGACGAACTCCGGCCGATGACCTTGGCGCTCATGCGCTTCGTCGTAGCCACGCTCTTGCTGCCGCCGATAGCGTGGATGACGAAAACCACGCTGTCCATAGGCTGGAAGGATGCGCCGCTGATAGCCGCCAGCGGCTTCGTGGGCGTCTCCCTCTATTTCTTTTTCGAGAACAATGGGATCATGAGGCTCTCGGCCTCCGAATCATCCATCATCGTGGGGACGATTCCCATCCTTACCCTGCTCATCGACATGCTGTTCTTCCGCAGAAAGATCAGTTTTATGGTGGCCGCCGGAATAGCGTTGTCGTTCGTGGGCGTCGCCCTCATCGTCATACGCTCGGAGGCGGCGAAGTCTTCGCCCGCCGGATACCTGTTCATGGTCGGGGCGGCTATTTCCTGGGTGGCTTACACCTTCATCACCAAACCGATAGCGGGTAAGTATTCGCTTCTCACCATCACGTTTTGGCAGATATTCTTCGGAATGATAGGCTGCATACCCTTCGCGCTCGCCGAAGGACAAAACGACATTCGATTCTCATTCCCTCTGGTGATGAATGTGCTTTTTCTCGGCGTCCTCGCCTCGGCGGTCGGCTACTGGCTTTATGTCATCGTGCTGGACGAGCTGGGGACGAGCCGCTCGAGCGTTTTCATCAACCTCGTCCCCGTCGTGTCCGTCGTCGCCTCGTTTTTCATACTGGGCGAGCGGCTCGCCCCACTCCAGCTGGCGGGAGGTCTTGCCGCGATAGCGGGAGTCTATTTGGCGACCTCGAAATAGAATCTCAGCCGCTGGTCAGAATACTGTAGACTTCCTGGTCGGTCTCGGCGGCGATGAGGCGGCGCCTCGTGTCGTCGTCGCCCAGCACGGCGCCTAAGCTGGCCAGAATCTGCATGTGCGGCGCCTCGTCGTCGGCGGGGCTGGCGATCAGGGCGATGATCCTTCCCGGCGTGCCGTCTATCGTGCCGAAGTCTATGCCTTCCTTGTGGATGCCGATGGCCAGCGTCTGCGTCGTGGTGCCGTAGGTTCTCGCATGGGGCAGGGCTATGCCGTGTTCCATGCCGGTGCTCATCCTGCCCTCGCGCTCCATGATATCCGCCAGGATCATGTTCCTGTCCTTGATATAGCCGGCCTTGTCCAACATCCCGATCAATTCCTCGATCACTTCTCGTTTGGTAATCCCCTTGAGCGAGGCCGTCACGCAGCGGGGGTTGAGAAGGCGTCTGAAGGTCGTGTCCTTGCGCCCGGATTCGACATGGATGTCGGTGCGGAATTTTTCCGGGTCGTAGATTTCCTTGAGCTTGTCGAAATTCGCGTCCAGCTTCACGAGGGTTTCGTAGAGGGCGGCCTTGGCGAAGGACATGTCCTCGGGCGCCGTTTCGAGGGTTATCTCGTTCTTGTTCGTCACGAGGGATATGGAGACATCGCCTTTGCGAATGTGGCTGATCTCGTCCCTGATGCTCATGAGCTGGACGAAGAAGCCCTCGCGCTGCAGGTCCCTGAGGAAGGTGGAGGACACCAGCTCGGTGATTTCGTTGCCGGGAAGCTGGATGCTGATGGATTCGGTCTTGGAACCCTTGGCCGGCTTGCGCGTTCCGGCCCCTCCGCTGGAAATGGTCGCGCTGAACAGGGGAGGCGCCACGATGCTCGTGACCATGATCATGAGGATGGCCACGCCGAACATCGAGGGATCGAGGATGCCGCCCGAAAGGCCGATGCCGGCGACGATGAGGGCCACTTCGCCGCGGGGCACCATGCCGATGCCGATGCGCAGCGAGCCTCTCGGGTTGAAGCCCAGGAAAAGGGCGGGAAGGCCGCAGCCGAGGACCTTCGCGAGGACGGCGGCCAGCGTGTAGGCGAGTCCGAAGACGAGGACGGCGGGGTTGAGTATCTGCCTGACATCGACGAGCATGCCCATGATGGCGAAGAATATGGGGACGAAGAAGTCGTAGAGCGGCTTCGTCTTGTCCTGGATGAGATAGGCGATGTCCGTCTTCGAGAGGCTGATGCCGACGATGTAGGCGCCGATGATCATCGCGAGTCCCTGGGTCTCGAAGAAGCCGGCGAGGAGGAGGGCCATGCCCAGGGCGAGCACCGAATAGGAAGCCTGGCCGCCCAGTCTTTTGAGGAGACCGGAGATTTTCTTTCCGAAGATGAGGCCGAGGGCGGTGAACCCCAGCCATATCCCGAAGGCCTTGAGCGCGATGCCCACGATGCTCATCGTGGAAAGTCCGCCCTCCGCGTGGCCCGTCATCGCCGCGACGATGCCCATCACGACGGCCAGGCATACGATGCCGAGGACGTCATCGAAGACGGCCGCCGCGAGAATCGTCACGCCTTCTGGCGAATCCATCTTTTTCCGGTCGGATAGTATCCTCGCCGTTATGCCCACCGAGGTGGCCGTGCTCATGATGCCGAGGAACATGGCGGCCGGCGAGAAGAAGGACTGATGCATGAGGAGGGCGCCCACGCCCGCGCCGAAGCCGAAGGAGGCGATGACGCCGCCCAGGCCGACGATGCCGCCCGCGAGCGAGTAGTGCAGGAGCATGTCTATATCCGTTTCAAGGCCGGACGAGAAGAGCAGTATGATGGATGCCACGGTGGAAAACGCGTAGAGCACGGGACTGATGGCGAATCCCGAAGAAAGCGGGAAGAGCCCATCGATAAAGCCGGGCAGGGGAAGGGCTCCGAGCGCGTAGGGGCCGATGAGGACACCGGCTAGGAGTTCCCCCACGACCGAGGGAAGCTTGAGCTTCTGGGCGAGGGCCCCGCCTCCCCGCACGGCGAACAGAACGACAGCGAGTTGGAGCACGAGGATGGTCATCTGCGACGTGAGGTCCGCCTCTTTCGCCTCTCCCGCCCAGGCGAAAGCCCCGGCGGCGAACAACAACACGAGCAGCAGGATTGAACGACGTGTTTTCATGGTAAGCCTCTTGTTTTGAATGTAGCAAAACCGCATCAAATGCGCAATACGTCAAGATAAGGTAATATAAGCTAAATACTATTCAAAAGATGCTATTCATATGTTCCGTTCCATTCTCTTGTCCCGAGCCATCTCGAATACCCAATCAATTATAGGTTATACGCTTGCAAATTGCCCGGTATCTCCGGTACGCTTGTCGTTGATGATTCCAATCCTTTTCGAGAACGACGAAATCCTCATCGTCGACAAGCCTGCCGGACTGCCCGCGCAGCCGGGCGAACGCGTCGGAAGTTCGGTGATATCCGTCGTGGAAAGCGAGCTGCGTTTCAGCCCCTTTCCCATCCACCGCCTGGACAAGGAGACGGCCGGCTGCATGATGCTGGCCAAGAACGCCTCCGCGGCTTCGCGCTGGTCTTCCCTTCTCGGCGAACGGGGCATTGGGAAGTACTATCGGGCTATCTGCGCTGGATCTCCACGCCGCGACGCGGGAAGCTATTCCGATGATCTTTCCATCGGAGGGAAGTACCTGGGCGCCCTGACCCGCTACACCTGCCTCGCCCGTTTCGTTTCGGTACAGGATGCCGCGCCCGCCTATTCCCTTCTCGAGCTGGAACTGGGGAGCGGGCGCACCCATCAGATACGGCGACATATGGCCATGCACGCCCATCCCATCCTCGGCGACGACAAGTACGGCGATTTCGCCCTGAATCGGCTCCTGAAAAAAACGATGGGAGTGAGGCATCTTCTCCTCTGGGCGTGCAGGCTGGAGATCCCAGGATATCCTCCAATCCGCGCTTCCCTGCCGCCGTATTTTTCAGATTTCCTCGGGCTCTGGCCCGACGCTCCGGCGATATCCGACGCCGACGCTCCGGCGCCGCGCGACACTTCAGCAAGAGAGGCACACTGATGGCTCCCGCAAAACTCTACGACCTGGCCCATGGGGCCTCGTGGATCCTGCCCGACGGCAGGGTCATCAAGATTCCGGGTTTCCACACGGCCTGGATATCCTCCCACCCGACGATCGCCTCCGGAGCGACGAACACCGCCGAGTTCGTCAAGAAAACGGGGTGGATCTCCGCCGTCCTCCACGAAGGAGGCTATCTGGAACTCATTGTCAGAACGGCTGCCGAGGAAAGAGTCAGGGACTGTCTCTGGAACCTGCTTTCGCTGAACTCCGAGGCTCTGGACCGCGTTGTCCTCATGGTTCTCGGCATGGAAGGCTGCCTGATCTTCCGAAGGGGCGACCTCGCTTCGCGCGAAAGCTTCGACAAATGCCTGAATACCCCGCAGCTCATGCCTGGATGAAAAGCTCTTTGATAAGCGCGATTATGGCGCGGGCGTTTTTCACCGCGTTGCCTCTCGCGTGATTGTTGAAGGCGACGAAGACCTGTTCCGTTTTCCGCGAAATGGCGATCAGGGAGCGGGCCCTCTCCTCGAGTTCCTGCGCCGAATAGTCGTAGTCGTAGCGCGATGTGGCGTCGCCGTCCCACCATCGTTCCGCGTTCCTTCCGTGGAGACGGTAGTACGCCGTCCTCGTGGTGAGGAGCCGCGATTCGGGAGGAAGGCCGGGCAGATCGGGCCTGTCTATCATGACGAGGCTTATGTTCCTCTTCGCGAGCTCGTCAAACACTCGCTGCTGATACCAGACATCGTTCCTGAACTCGACGGCCAGGGGAAAAGCGGAGAGGACGGAACAGAGTTCTCCCAGGTATTTCCTGTTGTCGGCCGTATAGGAAAAGCGATAGGGAAGCTGAATGAGAATGGACGCGAGTCTGCCCTGGGCGTATAGCGCCTGGGCGGCCGAGGCGAACTTCTCGGCATCCTTCCTCCATTCCTCGCCGATTTCGTGGGTCAGGCTTTTGTGGGCTTTGAGCGAAAAGAGAAATTCTGGGTTTGTCTGCTTGGCCATCGCTACGAGATTCTCAGGTCTGGGCATCGTATACCAGGAGAAGTCCAGCTCGACGAAGGGAAAGACGAGGGAATAGAAGCGCAGGAATTCCGTCTGGCGCAGATCTTTGGGATAGAACACCTCTCGCCAGTCGGCGTAGGAATAACCACATGTGCCAATGTAGAAGCGGTTCCCCAGCATTCAACATCTCCTGGCCTATCCTATCACGGGGGGATGCAGTTTGAAACAGTTGCTCAAAAGCCGGATAACGTATATCTTTTAACGAAGCAATTTCCGTTTGAGGCGGGAATTTTCGCTGCGGCGTGGAACTCTCGCGGCCGACACTTTTTTCGGAGGCTTGCCGAATGCTGCTCAGTATCATCGCGAAAATCTTGGGGGCGATCACGTCCCTGTACATGCTTCTCTGCGCGCTGCGCGTTTTCATGTCCTGGGCGCCCGGCGTCACCATGGGCAAGGCGGGCGATCTGCTCGGTTCCATCGTCGACCCATTCCTCGGGATGTTTTCGCGGATAAAGCTTTTCAGGACGGAGCGCTTTGATTTCAGCCCCATAGCGGCGCTGGCCGTCCTCTCCGTCGCCAACAATATGTTCACCACCATCGCCTTCTCCGGCAAGATCACCTTCGGCTTCTTCCTCAATCTCATCCTCGGCGCCGGCTGGTCGGCCTTTTCCTTCGTCCTGTCCTTCGTCTCCTCCTGCGCCCTCGTAAGAATCGTCGTGGTCGTGGCCCGATGGAACAGCCTTCACCCTATATGGGTCGTCGTCGACGCCATTCTCAATCCCATTCTCTATCGCATCAATAAGGTCATATATCACAACAAGGCCGTCGATTACCTGCAGGGCCTCATCACCGGCTTCCTCGTCCTGATCCTGTTCAGGGCGGCGGGCGGCGCGCTGGTGAAGATTCTCGGCTCCCTGCTTCTTTCCCTGCCTTTCTGACACGGAGGAATACAGATGTTGAGCACTAAACAGCGAGGTTATTTAGCCGGCATGGCGTCCACGGACGCGGTCGTAACCCATCTCGGCAAGGGCGGCCCCACCGAGGCTTTTATCATGCAGCTTTCCGCGCTCCTCGCGCAGCACGAACTGATCAAAGTGAAATTCGTGGATTTCAAGGATGAGAAGAAGACGATCTCGGCCGATCTGGCCGTCTCGACGAAGAGCGAACTCGTGCGAATAATCGGCAACACCGCGATTTTCTACAAGCAGAATCCGGATCCCGAAAAGCGGGCCATAGAGCTCATCTGATTTCTGAGGGCGGGGGCCTCCGAGCGCGATGATCGCCGGAGCCAGCCTTAGCCCTCACGAACCCCTGTGTTTCACAAAGAGCGGGTAGGCCGCCGCGAGGAACCAGCCCCCGCGGTAGCCCAGTTGTGCTTCGAGCAGCGCTTCGCCGAGCATGACTTCCGTCTGGGGATCATTCCCTGTCTTCACGATGAATGAGGCTATCTTTCTTCCATCGGGCTCCGCGCTGTCGAAGAGACCGGCCAGCCCTTTCTTCCACGCTTCCATGGTCCTCTCGTCGACGATGATATCCCTCGCCGTGGATTCGAGAAGCGCCAATCCCTGCTCCTCATCCTCTATGAACGCCGAATAGAGCGGATAGAATTCCTTCATTATTCCCATGATGCTGGCCATGGCCAGTATTATCTCATCGGAGACGAAAGCCGGCGGGTCATCCCTCCGCAGACTCGACACGAGCACGGGCAGGGAAGCCTTGGACTGCATCAGCTCGAGGGCGAAGACGGCCGATATTTTCACTCGCGGGTTCCTGGTCCTCGTCAGTATGGATTCGATGAGGGGAATGGAATCGACGTCGCCAATCCTGGCCAGCGCGATCATCGCCGTTCCCTGGAGCATGTAGTCCTCGGCTTCCGTCGCCTTGCGCAGAATGGGTATGGCGTCGGCGCTCTGGCTCTTCCCCAGTATCCTGGCGGCGACATAGGATGTCGTGAACGTGTGCGTTTCCGCTTCCTTCATGAGAGAGCGGATCACCTTGGGCGAAAGATGGGGCATGGTTTCGAAGGCGAGAAGGGCTTCCATCCGCACCTCAAAGCGCGGCGAATGGAGATAATCGATCAGCTCGTCCTGCGAAAGCAAGGATGTGGAATGCCCCAGCTCCTGGATGAGCTTTATCTCTTGGTCGGGATTCGCGCTGCGGTCCAGCCTCGCGAGAAGGTCGAAGGCCTTGAGGTCGCGAGGCGAGAACATGACGCCGAGGGACTGGCTGACGCTCCGCGAGCCCAAACGCTTCAGCTTCTGCATTGAATAGAGAGCGAGGACGAGGATGACGCACAGGAGGGCGTAGAGCAGCCGATAGGAGCCCGCCACGCTCAGCCCGAGCGCGATGAATCCATCGAGGATGAGGCCGCCCAATCCGGAGCCGATCGCTCCCCCCAGGCCATACGAGAAGTAGTACACCACCGACAGGTCGAGGGTCTTTTCCTTGGGGACGAGGGTGAAATAGTAGGTCTGCCCAGAGTTCTCCTCTCCGGCGAAACCGAAGTTGGCGACGAAGTGGATGAAGGCGAGGAAGAGGGCCACGACCGTGCCGGAAGCGATGACGGAGCCGCCACCCGGAAGGATGGCTATCGGAAGGAAACTGGCGAGACCCACGGCGGTGAAGATGATGAAGAGGGGCTTCGAGCCGAGTCTGTCGACGACCAGCCTGCTGATGAGGCCCATCACGACCGATCCGATGCTCGCGATGAGGGCATATACCATGACAGCGTCGTCGCCCTGGGCGAAGACCTCCTTCGCGTAGACGGGGAGAAAGGAACGGCCCATGCCGGACACGAAGGCCAGGACCATGAAGATGACGATGAAACGCCTGAAAGGCTCTTCCTTTATCGCTTCTCTCGTTGTCTCTATGAGCGAACTTGTTTTTTCGGGCGAATAGTCGGTGGGTTCCGGGGTCTGCAGAAGCAATATGCAGCCCGCGTACCCTGTCGCAATGCCCACGCCCACGCCGGCAGCGTATGCCCAGGGATTTGCCTGCTCGCCGAGGAAAAGAGAGACGAGAAGGCCTCCCATCATGCTGGCCAGGGAGTTGATGAGGGAGTTGGAGACCATGTATTGACCGCGGTCCGAACGGGGCTTTTCGCCGCCGCCGGAGGCCAGAAAACCCACGACTGGGTTGTTGCCGATGAGGGCGACCCCCCTGAAGAAGGAGAAACCCGCGGCGCCGGCGATGAGGAGGCCTATGGCCGCGCCGCTGTGCCCCCTCGCCGCGAAAAGAGGCGCGAAGAGTATGGGCAGGAGGGCCGTATAGCGCGCAACCCAGGCCCAGCCGAAAATCCATACGAGGGGTTTCTTATGGACGAGGCGCTTGCCGATGGGCATCATGAAGAAAGTGGAATAGGCGATGGCGTTCAGGACGCCGACGATGGCGTTGGACGCTCCCATGCGTATGGCGAAAAGGGTTATGAACGAGCCCGATACGAACACGAACGAAAAGGAATTGAGGAAGTTGAATACATTGAAACTTTGCCTGGCGGATCTAAGCCGGTTAGGCGACAGAGGTGCTGCCATAGATCCAGTATAATATGTATTCGACGTTGAGGGAATTCATGGGCCGCTCCGCGCGGTCATCATTCTTCGGAAATCGGAGGCCGTCGCTGTATGACGCTCTTGTTCTTCCAACGCCCCGAAAGATAATACCAGGAAGAAAAAACGAAGCCCACCGCCCATCCTGCGGGAATGGACCACCAGATGCCGTCGGTGCCCATATGGAATACCTTCGTGAAGAGGAGGGCGCAGGGCACCCTGACGATCCAGAGCGCGAGGAGGCTGCTGATCATCGGGATGAACACGTCGCCCGCTCCCCTCATCACGCCATTGTTGATGAACATTATGCCGAAGACCACGTAGAATACGCCCACGATGAGAAGGTACTCGGCCCCTATCGCGATGACGGCCGGGTCGGTCGAAAAGATCCCCATCAGTGGGCGGCCAAACAAGACTACGCAGAGTGTCATCGCGAGCGAGATGGCCGTGTTGACGGCGATCGCCGAAAGATGCCCGCGGCGCACCCGTTCCGTCTTCCCCGCGCCGATGTTCTGGCCCGCGAAGGTGGTCACCGCCTGCCCGAGGTTCATCGCGGGCATCATGGCGAAGGAATCGATGCGGGAAGCCGCCGTGTAGGCGGCCATCGCGTTGGGACCGAATTCGTTGACGATCCTGGACAGCACCATCATGCCGACGGAAACTAGGGTCTGCTGGATGCCCGTGGGCAGGCCGATCCTGAGAATCTGCTCGAAGATAGCCCTGTCCCACTTCAGGTTCGCGATATCCAGCCTGGCGTACTGGTTTCGCTTGTCCAGGATGACGAGGGCTCCGATGAAGGAGATCGCCTGCGAGATGATGGTCGCCCAGGCCGCGCCAGCCACGCCCCATTTGAAGACGACGACGAAGACGAGGTCGAGGACGACGTTGATGAGGGTCGAGGCGATGAGGACATAGAGCGGAGTCTTCGAGTCCCCGAGGCCCCTGAGCATGGCCGCCACGGCGTTGTAGCCGAAGGTGGCGAGCATGCCGAGGAAGGTGATCCTCAGGTAGGCCGAGGCCTCGGGCATGATCTCGTCGGGCACGGCGAGAAGCCTAAGGATGAAATCCGTCGAGAGGACGCCGATGAAGGTCAGCCCCAGGCCGGCGACGAAAAGGAAAATGTAGCTGGTGGAGATGACCTTCTTGAGATTGCTTTCGTCCTTGGCGCCGAAAAATTGCGAGATGAGGACGGAAGAACCCATCGTCACGCCCAATATCAGGGCTATCATGAAGAAGATTATGGGAAACGACGTGCCCACGGCCGCCAGTGCCGTGGTGCCGAGGAAGCGACCCACAACGAAGCTGTCCACCATGTTGTAGAACTGCTGGAATATATTGCCGAGGAGCATGGGGATGGCGAAGTCTATGAGCTGTTTGGTTTCGTTGCCTTTCGTCAGATCTTTCATGACCTTGAGCTTTCCCTTCGCCGCGGGGGCCGCCGGATCATCGTCCTTCCTTCGCTTCTTCCCAGAAGGAGTCCATTTTTTCCATATGCTCGCGGTCCATGGGCAGGCCTTCCTCTTTCATGCGCTTCTCGACATGCCTGAAGCGCAGGGCGAACTTGTCGTTCGTGCGCTGGAGGGCGATGGCCGGGTCTATCCCGTTGAAACGCGAGAGGTTGATGACCGAATAGAGCAGGTCGCCGATCTCGGCCTCGAGCTCCTCCGCGTCCTTCGCGTCGAAGGCTTCCCTGGATTCCTTCAGTTCCTCTTCCACCTTGTCCCAGACCGAGTCGAGGCGCGTCCAGTCGAAGCCCGCCTTGGAGGCTTTTTTCTGTATCTTGAAGGCCCGCTCGAGGGGAGGCAGATGGCGGGGCACCTCGTCGAGGATGGAATCCTTCTTGCGGCGCCCTTCCTTCGTTTCCTTGATCCTGTTCCACTGCTCGACCACGGCCTCGGGCGTTCCGGCCTCGGACTCGCCGAAGACGTGGGGATGCCTTCGGACGAGCTTTTCCGATACCGAATCCAGCGCCTCGGCCACCGAAAAGCTTTTTTCCTGCTCGAACATGTAGGCCACCATGGTGGCGAGCATGAAAAGGTCGCCCGACTCCTCGCGAATATGGGCCAGATCTTTTTCGTTGATGGCCTCGACGAGTTCATAAGCCTCTTCGACGATGTTGTTCCGGATGGATGAGGGCGACTGCTCGCGATCCCAGGGACAGCCGTCCTGGGCGCGCAGCCTCGCGATGATGGTGAATAAGGTGGCAAAACTGTCGGCGGCTTTCGCCGAGGCCGGCAGGATCGTATCGGCATTCCGTCCGGCCAGTTCGCCGGGACCGAGGGTAAAACTGTGCATGTAAACCTCTGTTGGAGATTAAAATAAGGAATCCGGGCCAAAGATACAATAGGAAGGGCGCGCTCTCAATCAACTATGGAATAGTTTTCGCATTTCGCCATGAGAGTCGATTTGTCCTGAACGTCGAATTTTCGGTAGACGCGGGCGAGAGTGTTCCTCACCGTGGATTCCTTGACGCCGCCATCGATCGCTATTTCCTTGATCGATCGGCCATCGAGCAGGGCTTTGAGGTATTCGGCTTCCTTCTTCGTGACCTTCTGGGCCGATAGCGAGAGAATCGGTTTGGGCGCGTTGAGGTAGACGATCCACTGATTCCCGTACACGATGATGAGAAATACGAGGAAAGCCGTCATGTACGCTATCGGCGCCAGGATATCCACGGCGCTTGATCCGGCGGCGAGGCCCGTGAGAATTTCACATATGTAAAAGTAAGCTATTGAAACAAAGAACTTGGCGAGTTTTTTATATTCGAAAAATCCCAGCCGGTACAGGAGAATTTCCGCCGCGATAAAGCTGCCCAGGCTGTACATGGAGTAGGTGAGGTCCGTCATGAGTATGGGGGTTATCACAAGGAGGATAATAGGCTGGAGCCAGTACAGCGGCTCGCGGAGGGCGCTGATCGTGAACAGCGCGAAACAGGTGCCCATGATGATGAGGAGAGGCATCTCGTGGCTGAAGCCAAGCGGGAAAGCTTCCGCGAAAATGCTCATGCACACGTACAACAGAAGATAGACACTGCTGATGGCTGAAAAGAGCAAGCCAGTCTTCCTGAAAAGAGAGGGGGGCGAAAGGCTTTGAACGCTCGGCTTTCTCATCCATGGTCCTCGCAGGAAAGATCGCTATAGGTTTTTCCCGGGCAGTCTCCGCGCGCGACCCGTTCATATTCAGTTATAGCATGGAAAGGATTGAGCGGCAAATAAATAAACTAGTGTTTGTTGAACTGTCCTCGCTCTCCGCCAGACCATAAAATAGGGCAATAGACAATTGTCTACAAGGTTCGTATGGAATTTGAGCTTGCCAAATCCATAGGCTGAAGCGATGATATGGATGAAACGTGGCTATGCCCTTGTTTCAATTGTAAGAAAGTGATGTAAAAAATATCATAAATTTCAGGCGAAAGGCTGGTGCTCCAGATGCGGCGCTTCTTCGGAAGCGCCGTTTGCTTTTATGGCTATCATCTGTCCGCGCCGATTCCAAGTCTTGTCACGAGGAAGGCCGCCGCGGCGCCGCCGGCGTCGAAGGCCATATCCAGAAATTCGAAATGCCTCGAACTCGTCAGCAGCTGCAGAAGTTCGGAACTCACGATGAAAATCAAGACGAATACGATGCTGTGGAAAAAGCCGGGAAGCTTGCCGTTAAGGCGCCTGAACTCGAGCGTATAGGAAAGCGTGAAGAGCAGGAAGAGGCAGAAATGGGCGATCTTGTCTACTCCGAAAAATCTGGGCATGGAGGAAAAGCTCGACGATGGCAGGAGGAGCGCCACGAGGATGAGCGCCGCGGAAATTATGGTAAACTTGTATGCCGCGATTTTTTTCATAGGAGTGAGTCAAAAATAGCTGAGTAGGCAGGCAGGGTCAATCCCTCTCCTCAGTCCAGCTGGAAGCAGCTCGGTTTTTCCGCCTCCACGAGGACCAGCTTCCTGTTGGGTATGTTCATGGCCCTGTGCGCGTCGAGAATATAGTCGTTCGGATCGTTCTGGATGGTGACCCATAGCTGTCCATCGGTCACAAGGAGCCTTCGGTCGGATTCGAGGTTCAGCTCGAGGATATCGCTCGTGTCGATGCATCGGGGAACCGCGTCCCCCATGGAATGGGCCGGATTTGGAATATGCAGTGAGATTACGTTCCTGTTGACCATAGCAACCTCCTCAACATCATGGCCAGTAAATCTTACAGTTTTAATA
>DATMZF010000064.1:0-47551 GCA_035560555.1 Rectinemataceae bacterium | reverse complement strand
GTGAAAGAATGTGTTGGGAGTATCCATGACGATTGGCGGCAATCCCCTGGTGATGAAAGAAATCAACACCAACCTAGTTCGAAGAGTTTTGAGAGCGCAAAGAAGCGCGACCCGGCAGCAGCTCGCGGCGGCCACAGGCCTCTCCATCGTCACGGTCGCCGCGATCGCAGGGCAGCTGATTCTCGCCGGCGAAGCCCGGGAGGGCGATCAGATTCCCTCAAACGGCGGGCGACCCTCCCGGCTGGTCGAGTTCAACGCCGACTACGCTAAGGTTCTCGCGCTTTTTGCTCATGAAATCGCGGGAAAGGATAGACTTTCTCTCCGGGTCGCCAACCTGTACGGCGAGTGCGTCGATGCCGGGGAGGAAGAAACGGCTCCCGAATCTCTGGCTGCTTTCGAACCGTTGATCGATCGGATGCTTGCGAA
The DNA here is from genome assembly GCA_035560555.1 of Rectinemataceae bacterium. Lineage (GTDB taxonomy): Bacteria > Spirochaetota > Spirochaetia > Treponematales > Rectinemataceae > UBA11090. The sequence goes on along the minus strand of DATMZF010000064.1, from coordinate 47,125 downwards.
GCACCCCTCGATCAAAGCCATCGGTTTCGGCCTTCCCGGCATCGAATCGGGGGGCACAATCGTGGCCCTGGATTACCGGCCCCTGATCGGAGCGCCTATCATCGAGCATTTCCGCCTGAAATATGGGCTTCTCGTGCTCTTCGAGAACGATGTGAACTCCGCGGTGATGGGGTGTTGCCGCCGCCAGTCCATCGACGCTCACGAGACTGTCGTCTATCTCTATGTGCCCCGAAAATATCCGCCGGGAGCCGGCATCAGGATTGGTGGGAAGCTCTTCAAGGGAAGAAACAACTTCGCTGGGGAAGTGGCCCACCTCCCCTTGGGAATCGGCTGGGGGCAACCGGAACTGTACGGTTCGTTCGACAGGATCTGCCTAGCCATCGCCAAGCTCATCGTCGCGCTTGCCAGCGTGATCAACCCCGATAAGGTGATCCTCCACGGCGAATTTCTTGGGCGGGACCATATGAAGGCCATCGCTGATATTTGCGGCCGGGACCTTCCCGTCGATGTTGCCCCCCGGCTCGAAGTTTCGGAAAACTTCACCCTCGACTTCCAGACCGGCCTTATCGAAGAGACGTTGACCCTGTTGGAACCAATAAATCCACTTTCCGACTGAAATCCAAAGGAAAAACACTATGGCTACGCTGCTTTTGGCTATCATCTATATCGCGTTCATCAGCCTCGGTCTGCCCGATGCTCTGCTTGGGGCGAGCTGGCCCGCCATGCAATCCGAATTCGCTGTGCCCTTCGGCTTTGCCGGCTTCGCGTCCATGCTGATCTCCGGGGGAACCATCCTGTCCAGCATCCTCGGCACCAGGATGCTGAGGCGTTTCGGCACCGGGAGAGTCACGGCGGTGAGCGTAGGCCTTACGGCCGCCGCACTCTTCGGTTTTGCCGCCGCTCCTTCGTTCTGGTGGCTCCTGATCGCGGCCGTCCCGCTGGGCCTGGGCGGCGGGGCTGTCGATTCCGGGCTCAACGCCTATGTCGCCGAGCACTACGAATCGCGGCATATGAGCTGGCTTCACAGCTTCTGGGGGCTCGGGGCCCTTTCAGGTCCCCTGCTTCTGGCCAGGCTTTTGGGTCATGGCGCGAGCTGGCGCGGCGGCTATCTGACCATCGCCATCCTGCAGTCGGTTCTCGTCGTCGTCCTGGTGCTGGCCGTGCCTCTTTGGGACAAGGTCCGGCGCCGCGCCTCGAGCGCGGTGCCGAAAGGCGCGGCAGGGGCGCCGAAAAGCGCCGCCGCCGTACAGTCCCACCAGCCTCTGTTTTTCCCTTTAAAGGTGAAGGGCGTCAAACTGGCTTTGGTGACCTTCTTTTTCTACTGCGGCATCGAATCCACAATGGGCCTGTGGGGTGGCAGCTACCTGTTCAAGACCAGGGGGCTGGACCTCGCCGCGGCCGCCACCTGGGTGTCGATGTTCTACGCCTCCATCACCGCGGGTCGTTTCCTGACCGGGTTCATGACCTACAAGGTGTCGAACAAAGATCTGATCCGATGGGGCGCCCTGTTCGTCCTCGCCGGGATCGTCCTCCTGGTGGCGCCTCTGCCCCTCCCCTTCGCTTTGGCGGGCTTTCTCCTGGCAGGCTTCGGCTGCGCCCCCATTTTCCCCTGCATGATCCATGAGACTCCGGACAGATTCGGGGTGGCCAATGCCCAGGCGATCATCGGATTCCAGATGGCAATGGCTTACATAGGCACGACCCTACTGCCCCCGACCTTTGGCTTTATCGCCTCAGCCTCCTCCCTGTCGCTGATGCCTTTCTTTTTGTTGGCCTACATTGGGGTGCTGATCTTCAGCACTGAGAAGCTCCGGAAGAAATTGGCGGTCTGAGCGAGTTTTCCCCAAACCTCCGCCCGCGCTCGAAATTACATTGACGCGCTTCTTTCCTCACGCCTATACTTACGAGGTAAAGTTCAGTGTTGCCGAGGCCGGAATACCGACGGGCAGCCATGCTCGGTCCGCGGTTCCGATCGGCTTCTTTTCCAATTTTTTCAAGGAGGTTTTATGAAAACCGTCTCTAAAATCACGGTAGTGGCTCTAGCACTGCTGATGGTGTCCACGGTGGCCTTCGCCAAGGGCAATCTGGTCGTCTACTCCCCGAACTCCGATGGAGAGGTCCAGGGTATCCTGTACTATTTCGGCGACAAGTACGATATCAAGATCAGTCTCCAGTCCATGGGCACTGGCCCTGTCCTGTCCAAGCTGACGGCCGAAAAAGGCAATCCGCAGGCCGATGTCATGTTCGGCGGCGTCAATATGGGCGTATACCAGACGAGCAAGGATCTCTTCCAAGCCTATGTCGCCAAGGGAAACAACCTGCTTCCCGAAGGCTACCAGAATTCGACCGGCTACTTCACGAACTACCTGCTGTCCGGAAGCAACCTCCTCGTCAACACGGATCTGGAAAAATCCCTGGGCATCGGTATCACGAGCTACGAAGACCTGCTCAACCCCGCTCTCAAGGGGAAAATCGCCACCGCCGACCCGACCTCGTCTTCCAGCGCCTGGGCTCAGCTCTGCAACATCCTCCTCGTTAAGGGCGGCTACGAAAGCGCTCAGGCCTGGACCTATGTCGAAGCCCTGATCAAGCAGCTGAACGGCAAGATAGCTTCCGGTTCCTCAGCCGTCTACAAGGGCGTCTACCAGGGTGAGTATGTCGTCGGCCTGACCTACGAAGATCCCTCCGTCGCTCTTCTGGTCGATGGCGCCAAGAACGTCAGGGTCGTCTATCCTAAGGAAGGAGCCGTGTGGCTTCCCGCCGCATCCGCCATTGTCGCGGGCGCGAAGAACCTCGACAACGCCAAACTGTTCATGGACTTCCTCATTTCCGACGAGTGCCAGAAAATCGTCGCGGGCCTCACGAACAGGCCGGTGAACACGAAGATCGCGAACACGAACAAATACCTGCAGCCCTTCTCGCAGATCAAGCTGGCCTTCGAGGATATCGCCTACACCGCCACCAACAAGAAAGCCATCCAGAAAAAGTGGTCGGATCTCTGGGCTAAGAACAACTGATACCGGCAATCTGATTTATGACTTGAATGAATCCCTTGCCAGGCGCGCGGTCGCCGGGCAAGGGATTTGAATTTCATCCGCACCGCGTGGCTAAGGAGAGGGCATGAGCGTCAATATAAAGATCAAGAACGCCGTAAAGCGTTACGGCAAGACCACGATAATCTCGAATCTTTCCCTGGAAATAAGGGAAGGCGAGTTTTTCACGCTTCTCGGCCCCTCTGGATGCGGCAAGACGACGCTCTTGCGAATGATAGCCGGCTTCAACACGATTGAGGGCGGCGATTTCTTCTTCAACGATACCAGGATCAACGATATCGATCCGGCCAAGAGGAACATCGGCATGGTGTTCCAGAACTACGCCATATTCCCCCATCTGTCGGTTAAGCAGAACGTGGCTTTCGGGTTGAAGAACCGAAAATATCCCTCCGATAAAATCGAGACCGAGACACGGAAGTTCCTGGAGCTGATGAAGATCGACCAGTTCAAGGACAGAATGCCGAACATGCTCTCGGGCGGGCAGCAGCAGCGCGTCGCCCTGGCCCGCGCCCTCGTCATCCAGCCCGACGTCCTTCTCATGGATGAGCCCTTGAGCAACCTGGACGCGAAACTGCGCGTCGAGATGCGCTTCGCCATCAAGGAAATCCAGAACAGGGTCGGGATCACCACCGTCTACGTCACCCACGACCAGGAAGAGGCCATGGCGATAAGCGACCGCATCGCCGTGATGAAGGACGGCGTCATCCAGCACATCGGCAAGCCGAAAGACATCTATCAGCGCCCGGCCAACCTTTTCGTGTCCACCTTCATCGGCAGGACCAACCTCCTCGAGGCCGAGCTGGTCTCGGAAGGCCAGGACGCGGCGGTAAAATTCCCCGGAAATTTCCGGGTCGCGCTGAACAACGTGAATGAGACATTCCGGAAGAACCAGAAGGTGATCGTCTCGATCCGGCCGGAGGAATTCGTCATCTCCACCCAGCCCAACGATGGAATGAAGGCTGTCGTCGACAGCAGCGTCTTCCTCGGGCTCAACACGCACTATTTCGTCCACCTCGAATCGGGGCAACAGGTGGAGATTATCCAGGAATCCAAGATCGACGAGATCATTTCGGAAAAAAGCGAGATCTACCTGACGATCAAGCCGGAAAAGATCAATGCCTTCACCGAGAATGGAAGCGAGAACATCCTCGACGGCGTCAACAACGACACGATAACGAACGAAGAGGCGTGACATGACGCTCAAAAAAAGGTTCGATGTCTGGACGACGATGTACGTGGCGATATTCCTGGCCTACGTTCTGTTTTTACTGTACCCTATGTACGCGCTCCTGCAGAATTCCGTGGTCGGGGAAAACGGTAAATTCAGTTTCGAGTGGTTCGTGAAGTTTTTCAGCGTCAAATACTATTCGGAAACCCTCCTCCACAGCTTCAACGTCACCATTTGCACGACCCTGCTGACCCTGGTCATCGGCGTTCCCCTGTCGTATTTCTACAACATGTACGAGATCAAGGGGAAAGGGCTCATCCAGGTGCTGATCATCCTCTGCTCAATGTCGGCGCCCTTCATCGGCGCCTACGCGTGGATACAGTTACTGGGGCGGGCCGGCGTCGTGACGGTCTTCATCAAGTCGCTCACCGGCATCACGATCCCCAATATCTACGGCTTCAACGGCATTCTGCTCGTGCTCACCCTCCAGCTCTTTCCCCTGGTCTTCCTGTACGTGTCAGGCGCGCTTAAGAACATCGACAACTCGCTCCTTGAAGCCTCGGAAAGCCTCGGCTGTTCGGGCGTGAAGCGTTTCTTCAAGGTCATCATTCCACTTTGCATGCCGACGATTCTAGCGGCGTCTTTGCTTGTGTTCATGCGCGCTTTCGCCGATTTCGGCACGCCGCTCTTGATCGGGGAAGGCTACAGGGTCTTCCCGGTCGAAATCTACACGCAGTTCCTCGGCGAGACGGGGACGAACTACAGCTTCGCCGCGGCCATAAGCGTCATCGCGATCATCATCACCGCCATAATTTTCCTCATCCAGAAATTCTTGTCGAACCGCTACGCCTTCACGATGAACGCCCTGCACCCAATCGAGAGGAAGAAAGCCAAGGGGCTGTTCAACGTTTTCATCCATCTCTACACCTACATCGTCATCGGGCTCGCCTTCCTGCCCCAGGTATACATCGTGTACCAGTCCTTCCAGAACACCTCGGGCAAGCTCTTCAGGCCTGGATATTCCCTCAGCAGCTACCAGACGGCCCTGAAGCGGATGGGCGACTCCATTCCCAACACCTTCATCATCGGCGGTATCGCCCTGGTCGCCGTCGTCGTCATCGCTATCATCATCGCCTACCTCGTCGTCAGGCGGAGCAACGTGATCACGTCGGCCATCGACACGATCTCGATGCTGCCTTACATCATCCCGGGTTCCGTCGTGGGCATAGCCCTCGTCATGGCCTTCAACAAGAAGCCCCTCGTGCTGACGGGCACCGTGGCCATCATGGTCATTGCTTTGTGCATCCGACGTCTGCCCTACACGATACGATCGTCGGTGGCGATTTTGCAGCAAATCCCGATCACCATCGAGGAGGCTGCCATCAGCCTCGGCGCCTCGAAGATGAAGACCTTCTTCAGGATCACCGTGCCGATGATGTCGAACGGCATCATCTCGGGCGCCATCATAAGCTGGGTGACCATCATCACCGAACTTTCCACGGCGATCATACTGTACAACTCGAAGACGGTTACCTTGACCTTGGCCGTCTACACCTTCGTGACCCGCGGCAACTATGGCTACGCGGCGGCGCTGGCGACCGTGCTCACGGCCTTCACCGTCATTTCCCTGCTGATTTTCATGAAGTTCTCGAAGTCGAAGGAAATCACCTTTTAAAGGATTTCGCTTTAGAGCGCGATGATCCTGTTTCGGCCTTCTTCCTTCGCCTTGTAGAGCGATTCGTCGGCCCGGCGCGCGAGGGCGTCGGCCGAAACGGCGTCGAAATCGGGCCAGGCCGCGGCGCCTCCCGAAATCGTGCGAAATCGTGAGCGAGACCATGTTCGAACCGTGCTGGAACACCGTTCCCGCGACGAGGCGGCGAGGAATGCTGCGGCTCGAAGAAGAACGGACCTATGAAGAGCAGAGCCCGCTGTTGAGAGTGGCTTTGCGTCGATACTTGATTAAGCCCGCATATCCTTCCTTCTCCCCTTATCGCGCGCGTATTCGCCGCTCGCTTGAATATCAAAACTTATAAGTGATACGATGTATGCGGATATGATTGACGCTAATGCCGAGGCATCGAAGAGCATGTACCCGCTTCTCACCGTTTTCCAACCTCCTCCTCGACAGTAATAATGGCTAATACTTATAAATACATTGCAGGACAATGTATTGCGTAAGAGCATCAGCCTTGATTAAGAATAAATGAAACAAAGCGTCCATTGCCGCTTTTCATAGCCCTGGAGAAACCTCGGCTAAAGCTTTTCAGAGAAGCGGAGGAGTCCCACGATGCGAGTCACTGATTATCTTTTACCTGAAAACTGCCGAATTGTTCACGGCGCGCCTGAACCTCATCAGATGTTCCGAGCGCTCTTTGCCCCTTCCGTCAAAGCGCATGGAACCCGGAAGGGCGAGGCGAGTCAAGCCGCCATCGTTAAGCCAAACTGGGTTCCGGATGAAGCCATCGTCGAAAAGTTGTGCGCTTCCCTTAAGATGAGCGATCTGGGTAACTCCGTAGCCTTGCCCCACGCGAGGCTGGACGATCTGAGCGCTCCATTTCTCTTTGCCATCGCCCTCCCCGACGGGCTTTCTTCCGGCAAAGAGGGCTGCCCGGATCTTCGCCTGCTTTTCGTCTTCTTCACGCCGACCAGCCAAAGCGACACCCATCTCCAGCTTCTCGCTCACTTGGGATGGCTGGCCGGCCAATCGAACTTGCTTTCATCCATTACGGAATGCGTAAATCCCGATGAAATCGCCGGAGCGATAAGCTCGATCGAAACCGTCGGGAAGGGCGGCTTCATCAATCTGGGCAAGGAAGCCGTGTTCAGCGAACTCGGCGCCGGACCCGGAGGGCTTTCCAACGAGGAAGCGGCGAGGCGGCGAGCCATAACCGGTCCCAACCTCCTTAAGGCGACGAAGGGCGAACCGGCCATCGTCAAGCTGGTGCGCAATTTCATCTCCGTATTCGCCATTCTTCTCTGGGTCGCGGGAGGGCTCTGCTTTATACCCGGCGTGGATATGCCCCAGCTTGGCTGGGCTATTTTCATCGTCATCATCGTCAATGCCGTCTTCGCTTTCTGGCAGGAGAGTAAGGCGGAAAAAGCCGTGGAAGCATTGCAGCGCCTCATACCCAGGGACAGCCTGGTTCTGCGCGACGGTGACAAAGTCCGCATACCCGCCGCGGATCTTGTTTACGGCGACGTCATCTTTCTGGAAGAGGGCGACCGGATACCGGTCGACGCCCGCGTGATCGAAGCCGACGGTCTCCAGGTCAACAACTCGATGCTCACGGGCGAGTCTCGCCCAATTTACAAGATGGCCGCCCCCCTTCCAAACAGCGGAGACACCTGGTTTCTATGGACGGAGCTGCCCAACATGGTCTTCGCCGGGACCTCGGTGGCGGCCGGCAGCGGCACGGCCATCGTCGTCGGCACCGCCATGGGGACGGAGATAGGCCACATCGCCGGCCTGACCCAGTCGGTCAAGGCGGAGACGAGCCCTCTCCAGAAGGAAATCAAGGGGTTGGTCAACATCCTGACCGTCCTATCCATCGGTATCGGCATCCTTTTCTTTTTCCTGGGGACGAAGTTGGGCGGCCTTTCCGTTTTGAGCGCTTTCATCTTCACCATAGGCATAACCGTCGCCAATATTCCCGAAGGCCTGCTCCCCACCATGTCCCTGGCTCTCGCCATGGGCGTTCAGCGCATGGCCCATCGCCAGGTCCTCGTGAAAAACCTGCCCTCGGTCGAGACACTCGGAAGCACCACGGTGATCTGCACCGACAAGACCGGTACGCTCACCACGAACCATATCAGTGTTACTCGCCTCATCGCGGATGGCTGGGATCTCAAGATTTCTGCGACGACGGCGCCCGGGCTGAAGCTCTCATCAGGCGCCTCGGCGTCATCAGGCGCCTTTAATTTTCAGGACGCATCCAAGGGCGAAGTCAGCGCGGGAACGCTGCGAGCCTCGCCAGGCCTGGAGGACTTGATACGGGTCGCGGTGCTCTGCAACAACGCCCGCCCTGGGCTGGGAGACCCGACCGAAGGGGCGCTTCTCGATCTGGCCGATCACGTCGGTATGGAGTGGAGCGCCATCCAAGCCTCTTATCCGCGTCAGAGCGCGTTTCCCTTCGAATCGGTGCGCAAGCGGATGTCCACCTTCAACCGCAGCGCGGACGGTCGTGCTTTCGTGTGCGTGAAAGGATCGCCGCTCGAACTCCTGGCCTGCTGCACCGCGATCCTGGAGGGCGGCCAAGTCCGCCCCCTGGTCGAGGCCGACCGCGAGCGGATCAAGCGCGGCGTGGATAGCCTGGCGGGGGAAGGACTCCGCACCCTCGCGTTCGCCCAAAAAGACATCGGTGCCGAAGAAGGGCAAGGAGCATTGGGCGCGCAAAACTCAGAAGCCGTCACGCTCACGCAGGACAACGCCGAAAGCGGTCTCTGCTTCCTTGGCCTGACCGGCATGGAGGACCCGCCTCGGCCGGAGGTTCCCGCCGCCATCACGGGCTGCAGGAACGCCGGCATCCGCATCATCATGGTCACTGGCGACTATGGGTTGACTGCCTTGGCCATTGGCCGCCGCATCGGCATGATCGGTCCCGACGACAGGCCGGAAGATTGCCTCATCTCGGGGCAGGAGCTCGAGAGGCTGGACGACGCCGCATTGAGGAAACGATTGGCCAAACCCGGTCCCATCATTTTCGCCCGAACCGATCCGGCCCAGAAAATGCGCGTGGTTTCCTGCCTGAAGGACCTCAAGCAGGTCGTCGCGGTCACCGGGGATGGCGTGAACGACGCCGCCGCGCTCAAGAAAGCCGATATAGGCATCGCCATGGGCCGCGATGTCAATGATGTAGCGAAGGAGGCCTCCAGCATGATCGTGCTGGACGGCAATTTCGCGAGCATCGTGGCGGCGGTGGAGGAAGGACGCGCCGTCTATGCCAATATCCGCCGTTTCTCAACCTACGTCCTGGCAAGCAACATGCCAGAACTCGCTCCCTTCATTGTATTCGTCCTGCTCGGGATCCCGCTCCCCCTGACGGTCATGCAGATTCTGGCCATCGACCTCGGAACCGATCTGGTGCCGGCGCTTGGCCTGGGTGTCGAGGCCCCCGAGCCAGGTATCATGAGCAGGCCGCCCCGCGGGCCCCGCGAGCACCTCGTCAACCCCTGGGTATTGTTGCGAGCCTATCTCTGGCAGGGCGGAATGGAAATCGCGCTTTCGCTGGCCGCTTTCTTCTGGGCATATCTGAGACATGGCTGGGTCCCGGGAACCCCTATGGCCTCAAGCGGCTTCATCTATATCCACGCCACAACCATGACCTTGGCCGGCATCGTCGCCTGTCAGGTCGGGAACGTGTTCTGCTGTAGAACCACCCACCAATCGGTGTTCCGTGTCGGTTTTTTCAGGAACCGACTGGTCATCCTCGGCGTCGCCGTGGAAATCTGCCTCATTCTAAGCCTTGTGTATATTCCCTTCCTGCAGTCGATCTTCGGCCTTGCTCCGCTGGCCTTGAGCGATTGGGGTTTGCTCGCGACCTTCCCTGTCATCATGCTCGGCGCCGAGGAACTGCGAAAATTGATCGTGCGATATAGGGAGGCGCGATAGAAACGGAACGGCCCGTATTAACTATTGGTCCGTCGCTGTCTTCCTATGGAACCGTCATCGCGTTTGAAGTAGATATTCTTTTTGGTGGGAATCAAAAAGTAGACCAGTCCCCCCAGGATAAGATGAAGATAATAGGCGCCAAAACGCCAAATGAGAATGGCGCTGAGGGTGGCCGCAGGTTTTCCCGTGAGCGCGCCCAGGACAAGAAGATGGGTGGCTTCGACGCTGCCCGAAGCCCCGGGCGTGGGAATGAACAGCGAGATGAGGGCGCAGAGAATGTTTGAAAGCAGGAACTCTGGGAAGGGAACAGCGGATCTTGTGAGAATTATCAAAGGAATGTAGAGCCCCATGGCCGATAAAATCTGATCTACCATATACAGAAGGATATCCAAAGCCATTGTACCTGTGTTGTGTTTCCACAGCACTTTAAAACCATATCCCAAGTCGTGGCTCCATTTTGAAATGCTTTCCGCCCATTGTGGTTTCCGGGTGATTCTGACGATGAGCTTTCCAAGCCAGGAATTTTCGAGCTTAAGCGCGATCAAGCCAAGAAGCTGTGGATTCAGGAAGCCGAGCATGAACAGGATGGTAAGGGCGATTGTGGCGATCATGCCGGCGATAAGGAGGTATGAGCCATCCCCATTCACCGACATCATGGCGATGCCTTTGTCGAAGAACAATGCCACGATGAGCAACTGAACGAGATTGGACTCAATGAGACGGGAAAAGGTGACGTTGGAGGAGATGACAGGGTCCAGTCCCAGCTTCGAGAAGTGCAAAGCCTGAAAAGGAAGCCCTCCCACGGAACCCGGCGTGATGTTGCAGAAAAAATAGCCAATGATGTTGTTGTACAGCGAATCTCGGAATGACAGATGGATATTGAACTTCCGGAATACGAGCATGTACCTCAGCGAATCGATGATGAAGATTAATAGCATGAAGGCGAATGGAGCGATCACCATTATGGCAGACACCTCCTTGAAAGCTCCGAATAGTTTGTCGAAGTTGACAAAAAAGCCGATGAGAATATTGATAAATAGTCCGGCGACAACGGCGAGAAAGACGTTCTTCAGCATCTTCCCGTTGGACATTCTGTCGCTATTGGTTTCTGCCCTGGCTGGCTGCGGTGAACGTTCCGCTTTTACTTCGGATTCTGTCTTCTCGGTCATGCGGAAAATATACTATTGCGTCATGGGTTCTGGAACTGAGGCGAGAGATAATTTTCTCCGCGCTAGCATGAGACTGTCAGAGCCTCAATGGTTAATTATTTTCAACGGCGACGCTTGGGGAGCTTTTGTAGCAATTGTTACATAGCAGCGCGCGATATATACAATTCTCCTACTATTGATACACTCACAAAACCAGGTTTCGCGAGAGCGCTTTGTTTTCTTACGGAAAATCTCGTCGCGGCATATGCCGCATTGTTTCGAGCAGGAGCATCGCTATGAATAAAGCTGGCACTATGGGCGTCGAAGGCTTGAATGAGATTTTTGACTATATCGACGCGCATTCCGATGAAATGATAGATGATTTGAAGAAGGTATGTCGCTTTCGAAGCGTGGCGGGAGATGTCGAAGGTTTGGAAGCGACCCGTCGGTGTATTGAGAAAAAAATGACGATGATTGGGCTGCGCTGTTCGCGACATGAAGTGGGGGGAGGCAATGCCCTGCTCACGTCCGAGCGAAGCGGAACGACGAACGACAGAGTTTTATTTTACAACCATTACGATGTCGTTGAGGAGGGAAGGAAGGAGCTTTGGAAGACCGGGGATCCCTTTCGGGCGGAAGTCGTCGACGGAAAGATTTACGCTCGAGGCATTTCAGACAATAAAGGCGGCTTGTTCTCGCGGCTCCACGCTGTCCAAGCCATCCTTGCCGTTCGCGGAACCTTGCCGGCGACAGTCAAGTTCCTGATAGAAGGCGACGAAGAAACATCGAGTCCCTCCATGTTCCGTTTCGCCGAAGAGAATCCGGAAGAATTCCGTTCCCTCACCGAGGCCGATGTCTGCGTGTGGGAAAATGGACGCAAGGATGAGGGCGGTCATCCTTGGGCGCGATTCGGCGTCCGAGGCAGCTGCGCTTTTGACCTCCGCGTCACCACGGCAAAGAGCGATACGCACAGCCGTATGGGGGCGACGATCCCCAGCGCATCGTGGCGCCTTGTCTGGGCCTTGGCGAGTCTGAAGGGTGTGGATGAGAAAATACGCGTGGATGGATTTTATGATCGAGTGATTCCCCCAACGGAGAGCGATTTTGAAATCCTCAGGCAGTTCCCCTACGAGGAAGGGGTCCAGAAAGAGAAATTGGGGATAAAGAGCTATCTGCTGAACGCGACAGGCGAAGAGCTAAAAAAACGCGTTTATCTTGAGCCTTCGCTGTCTATCTGCGGTTTGGAATCCGGGGAAGTCCACAACGGCGTGCGAGGCATAGTCCCTTGCAAGGCCTACGCCCGCATAAGCTTTTATCTGGTAGCGGATCAGGATCCTTCGGAATTGGGCTCGCTTTTACGCAGACATTTGGACAAGCATGGCTTTCCCGATATCGAGGTAGCGCAGGCCGGCGGCGCCAATCGCCCGGTTAGGACTCCCGTCGATATCCCTTTCCGCGAGAGGGTGTGCGAGGCGGCGGCAAAAGTATACAAGGAACCCATGGTCATCGAACTCACGCAGCTTGGGGGAGGGCCCGCGATCGCGATCAGGAACGCGTGGCCGGAGATTCCCGTCGTAGGCTTCGGTCCCGGGAATACTGGATCGAACCATCATGCCCCCGACGAGAATCTCAAGCTTCTGGATTATGTGGAAGCGGTAAAGCACGTGGCCGCGCTGCTTTGTTCATACGATGTCTGAGGGGCGGCCTGGTGGAAGCTAGCCCTTTTCATCCAAAAGCATGCGAGCGATCACGTCGGTGTGTATTTGGATGGTAGCGTTAACGGTCCTCAGCTCGCCGTTCTTGATCGACGTAGAAATTATTCGGCTCACGGTGACCCTGTTCACGCCCAATATGGCGGCGATATCCTGGTGGCTGTATGAAATCCTCAACCGGTGCCAATACATGTCGATTATTTCTTTCAGTTTCGCGGATGAAGCCAGGAGCTTGAGGAGTCGATCCTTCGCCGTATCAAAAACTATGCTCTCCAACTCCCGGCGTAACAAATCATTCTTTCTCGTGCTGCTTCGCAGAAGCTCGTTCGAGAATTCCGGATAATGAAGCAGCTTGTTGTAGCAATTGTTGCTGATGCTATAGAGCACTGTCGGTATTTCGGTTATCGAGTATCGCTCCGCGATGACTTTTTCGTTGGGCTTTACGAATACCCCCTCCCGTAAAAACCATCCATTGTTCAATATATAGGAAATCTTCTCGATTCCGTCGCTGTTGATCATATAGTGTCGCGTTCTGCCCGCGTGGATGTAATAAATCGAGTCGACCAGATCGCCCGGCTGGACGAATACTTTCTTCGCCGGCAGTATAATGCTTCTGGCGTTGCGGACTATCAGCTCATTAACCTCTGGATTGACGGAGCTTGGAAAATCCACGAGGACTGTGCTTTTCATAGCCACAGAGGATACCTCCGAATATGGCGCAGATTTGATGTCGTTTAGCGATGCTCTTTATCGGCCGAAAAAAGACGTATTAATTGTATTTTACTTGCGCCATTAAGTCAAACCACATGCTAATTCCTTTTTAGTGAATATTTTAAGGCGTTCCTGTAACAATTGCTACATTGCAGCCGACGATATTTGCCGGATCGTTCATGCGCGTATACTACTACCTTAGTCCATCCCATATTTGGCAAACTTCGAACATTGGAGTGTTTCATGGCTACTTCGGTAGACGCAGACGTCCTTTTCCAGTGGATCAAACAGCGCTTATCGCTCACTCATATTACTCGGTCGGTCCAACATTTCAACGCGCTTCATAGATACACCGGGACCCCCGCGGCCGAAGCCGCCGTCGATTACATAATCGGTAAAATGGAAGAATCCGGAATCGAAACGCGCAGACTCTGGTACGACGCGTACTTGAGCCTGCCTAAAAGCGCCTCCATTGAGATGGATGGACAAGTCCTCCACGCCATCGCGGCGGTTTACAGCGGAGAAGCGAGGGATCTCCGCGGTGAGCTTTGCTATTGCCCGGAATTCGACCTGTCGCGGTCTTCCGAGAGGGAAAAAGCCGAATGGCGCGCCGCCGTCAATGGGAAAATGATACTGACCTATAATGGCGAGGCAAGCTTCGCGAAGCAGGCTCATGACGCCCATGCCCTGGCCGTCATCCTCGCGCAAAGCTCCAAGGAAGAAGTGATCCACCACGCGAGCATCGGTACGGTTTGGGGCACGCCGGGTTTGGCCGATGTCGCTGAGTTTCCCTATATTCCCTACGTCGCCGTCAACAACGCGATCGGCGATGTCTTGCTTTCGGCCGCGACAAAGGGGAAAAAACAAGCTTCCCTGACTATCGAAATGGATAATTCAATAAAGCGAAGCTCCATGCCGGTTGCCACCATACGCGGGAAGAGCGAAAAATTCGTGCTCGTGTCGGCGCATTATGATTCCTGGTACGAGGGAATCACCGACAACGCCGTAAGCGACGCTATTCTGATAGAGTTCGCGCGAGTATTTCAAGAGTTTAGGGATAAGCTCGACAGGAGCATAGTGTTCTGCTGGTGGTCCGGTCATTCCGATGGACGCTTCGCCGGGTCGACATGGTATTGCGATCATCATTGGGAAGAGCTGTCCAAGAATTGTGTGGCTCACGTCAACATCGACCTCGCTGGCTGCAAAAACGCCGATCAGGTGAGGGCGCGCACGACGTTGATGGAAGGGGCGGCGTTTACGGGGGATCTCATCGCCCGCTACACCGGTTTTCCGGCGAAGCCCTTCATTCCCATGATCCGAGGGGCTGATCAGTCTTTCTGGGGCGTCGGGATTCCCATCACGATAATGCTGAAGTACGAACCGCTTCCGGAAAACTGCGATTTCCTCTGCCCGAGCGGCGGCGTTTGGTGGCATACAGACCAGGACAGCCTCGATAAGATGGATTTGGGCATAACGCTTCGAGACGCGCTGATGAACGCGGAGATGATTAGCCGCATACTCAATTGCCGCCATCTCCCGGTGGACATCCCTGGATTCGTCGCCATGATGCGGACGGTTTTAAGGAAACTTGAGGGCGATATAGGCGACAATCTTGTTTTTGCGCCGGTATTCGATAAATTGACGTGCCTTGAAAAAGGACTAGCGTCGCTTTTCTCCTCACCTCGCTTCGAGCGCGAGGAGACGGATCCGATATTGAAGTCAATCGCTGGGGAATTGGTGCGGCTGATGTATTCATATGGCGGCCCCTATGGCCACGATCGCGCGGTATTCGTGAAACCTTTCCCCTGGCTTTGCAAAGCCGTTGAGCAGATAAAAAATGGCCGAGATGGCGATGTGATTCTCTTTGCCAGGACGGATCTCGTCAGGCAGCGCAATCGGCTCTCCGGTCAATTGGAAAAACTGATCATGGCGATCGATTGTCAGCTTCTGTGCTGGAAGACCGGCGCGAGACCTCTCGCGGCCGCGAATGAAAGGGAGTGATGGAAGATGTACAGGTACATCATACGGCGATTGCTGATGTTGATTCCCGTCTTGCTGGGAGCGACCTTTTTGGTATTCTTCATCATGGATCTCTCGCCGGAGGATCCCGCGGTGATCATTCTCGGCGCGGATGCCACTCCCGAATCGATCGCGGCGATACACGCAGAGCTCGGCTTGGATAAGCCACTGTTCGTCCGGTATGTCAAGTTCATAGGCGACTTGCTGCATGGGGATCTTGGGAAATCCTACAGGAACAATCTGGATGTGATGGACCAGATTCTGGAAAAACTCCCCAACACGCTGCTGCTCGCGTTTTCCGGCGTTCTGATCGCCGTGATCGTGGGCATACCGGTCGGGATCCTGTCGGCGAAAAAGCAATACAGCGTTTTCGACAACGTCGCCATGGTGGTCACCCTCATTCTCGCGGCTTCGCCCGCGTTCTGGTTCGGCCTGGTCCTGGTGATCATATTCTCGCTCAACCTTGGTTGGTTCCCCTCCGCGGGGATGGGCTCCGGGTTTTTCGGCGCGCTGGCGAGCCTAGTGCTGCCGTCGGTGACGCTCTGCGGCAGCACCGCGGCCCTTATCGCGAGGACGACGCGGTCCTCGATGCTGGAAGTGATTCGGCAGGACTATATCGATACCGCTAGGGCAAAAGGCGTCCGGGAATCCAAGATCACGATCCACCATGAGCTTAAGAACGCCATGATTCCCATCGTCACCGTGGTGGGACTGCAGTTCGGCGTTCTCTTGGGCGGCTCGGTGATGACGGAATCCGTCTTTTCCTGGCCTGGGGTGGGACGTTTCGTCGTGGACGCCATAAAAAGCAAGAACATCCCCTGCGTTCTCGGTTCGGTGGTGATGCTCTCCATATTGTTCACTTTCGTGAATCTTCTCGTGGATATTCTCTACGCGTTCATAGATCCACGCATCAAAGCCCAGTATAAGCGATAGCGAGGAGTCTGCCCAATGGGACGAATAAAGCAATCAGTGAGCGGGGGGAGAACCCCATGGCAAGAGGCTTGGATACGCTTCAAGCGCAACAAGCTCGCCATGGCGGGCCTCGCCCTCATCGTCGTTCTCATAATAGTCTCTCTGGCGACCATCGCGATCGACCTGATCGATGGCGGCGCGACATACGCGAAGTATGTGATAAAGCAAAATTTCCGCAACAAACTGGCTCCGCCAAGCCTGCAGCATATTTTCGGCTGCGATGAATTCGGTCGCAGCATCCTTTTCCGGATGATATGGGGCACGCGATATTCCCTCTTCGTGGGGGTGGTTGCAATCGTCATCGCGACGCTAACCGGCGGTATTTTCGGGGCGATCGCGGGGTATTATGGCGGCAGGATCGACAATCTGATCATGCGGTTCATGGACGTCTTTCTCGCGATCCCCTCCATGGTCCTCGCCATCGCCGTCGTGGCCGCCCTGGGCACGAGCATGTTCAACCTTCTCCTGTCGATCGCGGTGCCGCAGATCCCTCGCTTTGCCAGGATCGTGCGCGCATCGGTGATGTCGGTGCGGGACAAGGAATTCATAGAAGCGTCCAAGGCCGTCGGCGCGAACGATTTCGTGATCATCACCAAATATATCATCCCGAACGCGATGGCTCCGATCATCGTACAGACCACGCTCGGCACGGCGAACGCCATACTCTCCATCGCGGGGCTCTCGTACCTTGGCCTGGGCATTCAGCCTCCCACGCCGGAATGGGGCGCCATATTGACGTCGGCGAAGATGTATATGAGGGATGCCTGGCATATTTCGGTCATTCCTGGACTCGGCATCATGCTCACCATCCTCGCCTTGAACCTCTTCGGCGACGGATTGCGGGACGCATTTGATCCAAAGCTGAAGAAGTAAAATGACAGGACGCGAAGAAATGCAAAGCATATTAGATGTCAGAGAACTTGAAGTCGCGTACAAAACCCAGGATGGCGTGGTTTGCGCCTTGAACGACGTGGATCTCGTCCTGCACGAGGGTGAAACCCTCGGCCTTGTCGGGGAAACCGGGGCGGGAAAAACCACGCTGGCGAAAGGGATAATGAGACTGATCCCATCGCCTCCGGGGATAGTCAAAAAGGGCGAGATCCTCTATCGCGGCAAGAACCTTCTCCAGCTGGGCGACGACGAAATGCGCGAAATCCGCGGCAGAGAGATATCGATGATCTTCCAGGATCCCATGACTTCCCTGAATCCGGTGATGACGGTCGGCGAGCAGATCGCCGAAGCTGTCTTGGCTCACGGGGAACTGCCCAAACAGGAAGTGATCCAGAAGACGAAGCAGATGCTCGAACTTGTAGGGATTCCCCCGGAGCGTTCCGATGAATATCCCCATCAATTCTCTGGCGGGATGAAACAGCGAGTTATAATCGCGATCGCGCTCACCTGCAACCCCAAGATACTGATCGCCGACGAGCCGACCACGGCGCTCGACGTCACCATCCAAGCGCAGGTGCTGGAGCTCATGAGGGAGTTGCGAAAGCGACTGAACACTTCTATGTTGCTCATCACCCACGATTTGGGCGTCGTGGCGCAGAATTGCGACTATGTCGCCATAATTTATGCCGGGGAGATCGTGGAATACGGAACGGTCATGGAAATTTTCAAGGACATGCGACATCCCTACACAATCGGTCTTTTCACATCGCTTCCGAGCCTGAATAAGGCGGTACGGAGATTGATCCCGATCGAAGGACTCATGCCCGACCCAATGTATCTGCCGAAAGGCTGCAAATTCTCCGAACGCTGCAAACACGCCATGGATATCTGCCGGGAAGAGCATCCGAAGATGTCGCGGGTGGGCGGCGAACACAAGGTTCGCTGCTTTTTGCATCAAGGGCAAGTCCCCAGCGAGGCCGAAAATGGCAGATGACATAATTCAGGTCAGACGACTTAAGAAGTACTTCCGCACGAAAAAAGGCATGCTTCACGCGGTCGATGACGTTTCTTTCTCCATCGCGCGAGGCAGCACGCTCGGCGTGGTGGGCGAATCCGGGTGCGGGAAATCCACCCTTGGCCGCACCATACTGCGACTGCACGAACCGACGGACGGCGATGTCCTTTTCGAAGGGAAGAGCATCCTCGAATATCGCGCGCGCAAGATGAAAGAGCTCCGCACGCAGATGCAGATAATCTTTCAGGATCCCTACGCTTCGCTCAATCCCCGGATGACGATCAGTCAGTCCATTTCGGCTCCCCTTTTAATACAAGGACTGTACAAGCCCTCCCAAACCGAAGCGATCCAGAAAAAAGTCTTTGAGATGATGGATCTCGTCGGTCTGGCGAGGAGGCTGGCCAACGCCTATCCGCATGAGCTGGATGGCGGGAGGCGTCAGCGCATAGGGATCGCCAGGGCGCTCGCTCTCAATCCCAAATTCATCGTCTGCGATGAGCCCGTTTCGGCTCTGGATGTCTCGATCAGGGCCCAGGTGCTCAATCTGATGCAGGATTTGCAGGAACAGCTGGGCCTCACCTATCTGTTTATCACCCACGATCTGAGCGTGGTGAAGCATCTGTCCAACCAAATCATGGTGATGTATCTTGGGCAACTCGTTGAGCAGGCGACGCCGGGGCAACTATTCTCCAATCCCGGCCACCCCTATACGAAGGCTCTGCTCTCCGCCATTCCCGTTCCCGATCCTGAAAGCCGGATGAAACGTGTCATGCTTCAAGGCGAGCTGACTTCTCCGATAAATCCCGCGCGGGGATGCCGTTTCGCCAAAAGGTGTATCTATGTCCGACCCGAATGCGGGGTGGCCTCGCCACCCCTGCGCGAGATAGAACCCGGCCACACCGTGGCCTGCGTTCTCGCGGATACGAACGCGCGCATTCCCCATTGAGGGGAGAACATAATTCCATGACGTCCAGGAGGCGTACGATGAAGAAGGCATCTTTTTTTCTTTTGGCCGGCTTGCTGTTGCTGGTCCCGATCGCAGTATGCGGCGCCGCGACGGGAGGAGCGACAAAGGATACAATTACCTTCGCCCAGGGATCCGATCTCACTTCCCTGGACCCGCACATCGGCAAACAACTACGCGCTTTTGCGGTCACCTGCAACATGTTCGAGCAGCTCTTGAAGTTCGACAAGAACATGAATCTCGCGCCAAGCCTCGCCGAGAGCTGGACGAAGATTTCAAGCACGGAGATTAAGTTCAAGCTGCGCAAGGACGTGAAGTGGCATAATGGCGATCGCCTCACCGCCGAAGATGTGAAGTTCAGCTTCGAGAGGATGCAGAAAACACCGATCGTCGCGAACAACATCTCTTTCCTCGACTCGGCCACCGTCGTGGATCCCTACACCGTTATCCTCAAGACCAAGTATCCCTATGCCCCTGTCCTGGCCGCGCTTACCACCCCAGTCTGCGCCATCGTGCCCAAGAAGGTCGTGGAGGCGGATCCCGCGAAGTTCGCCTTGAGCCCTGTCGGCACGGGACCCTACAAGTTCGTCGAATGGAAGCCGGATAATTACTGCAAGCTCGAGGCTTTTTCCGATTATTATGGGGAAAAGGCCAAGACGAAGTATCTGGTGATGAAAGTGGTCCCCGAGAGCACGCAGCGAAGCATCATGCTTGAGACCGGGGAGATCGACGTCGCTTACGACATTCCACCCAATGACGTGAAAAGAATCGAAAAGGGAAAGAACGTCGCTCTTCTCAAAGGCGAATCGATGAAGGCCATCAGCATCAACTTGAACACCAAGTCGAAAGGTCCCACTGGCAACAAACTCGTCCGCCAGGCTATAGCTTACGCGATCGACAAGGAAGCGATCGTCGAGGGAGTGCTCAACAATCTCGGACGGGCGGGCGACCTCCCCGTTCCGCCGGCCGCCTTCGGATACAACGATAAAATCCACGGTCCATCCTACGATGTCAAGAAAGCCAAGACGCTGTTGAAAGAAGCGGGCTTCGAGAAGGGCTTCGACTGCTCGATATGGGTGGAAGAGGATCAGACGTTCATCGAAATCTGTACCGTCCTGCAGAGTCAGCTTTTGGACATCGGGATCAACGTGAAGATCGAGGTGATGAAGCAGGCTACCATGCAGAATAGGATCCAGTCCAACCAAGATTTCGATATGGCCGTATCCTATTACAACAACCTCGTGGGCGACGCGGACTACAACCTCTTCAGCAATTTCGATCCGTCGTCGATGAGCAATTATTCCCGCTACAACAATCCCGAAGTGAACGCGCTGATTCTTAAAAGCAGGGAACAGATGGACGACGGCGCCCGGAAGGCGGTTCTCGACAAGATATACCCGATCCTGATGGTGGATTGCCCAATGATCACGCTCTATTACGAGACGATGCGCGTCGGCGTAAACAAGAAGGTCGAGGGACTGACGTTGAGCGAAATCGGCGCCCACAAGTACCAGAGTGTCATGGTGTATAAATAAATGATCCGCGTGGCTGGCCGGCGGCTCCGTTGGTGCGCAGGCCAATCTTGTTTCGCTTGAGCGCCGGCCGGCCGCGCTTCGTTCCGTCTTTGTCTTGGGTTCGCGCGCACCTTTCTTCTCGTCGTTTAATCGGAGAAACGCGATGTCGATCATTGAAAGCTTTGCGATTTACACCATCAGACGGCCGGCCTCCTCCATGCTCGCCACGACCTATGGGCCGGCGGAGGAGACCTTTTCCCATGTCCTGGTTTGCCTGAAGGCCCGCGATGGCGCGAAAGGTTGGGGAGAGGCGACCCCGCTTCCCGATTTCACGGGAGAGACGGCTTCCTCCATCAGGATCATCCTCGAAGAGGAATTGCTGCCAACGCTCATCGGAATGGAAAGCGGCGACATAACCGAAGCCCATCGGCGGATGGATGCGGCCATTCATGGGAACACAGCGGCCAAAGCGGCCGCTGACATGGCGCTCTACGATCTGACGGCGCGCGCCTTGGGTGTCCCCGAGTATGTCCTGCTGGGCGGGTTGTGCCGCGGCCGCGTCGGCGTGAACCGGCATATAGGCATCACCCCCAAAGACGAAGCGGTGCGCTTGGCGCTGGCTTATGTCAGCGAAGGCTATACGACGCTAAAGTTGAAGGTGGGCAGGGATCCCGAGGAAGACGTTGGGCGCGTTAAAGCGGTGCGCGACGCTTTGGGGGGATCCGTGAACCTCAGAGTCGACGCCAACCAGGGTTATGATCTTGCGACGGCGCGGCGGGTGTTGCGATCGCTCGAGAGCGAGGATCTGGAATTCTTCGAACAACCCCTGAACCGCGACGACGCGCGAGGGCTGCGATTGTTGCGCGAAACATCGGGCGTGCGCATCGCGGCCGACGAAAGCTTGGGCTGTGTACACGATGCTATTGTTTTGGCGGAAAACCATTGCGTCGATGTTTTCATCATCAAGCTCATAAAGCTCGGCGGGTTGAAGCCGGCCCTGGATGTCGCCGCCATCGCGAAGGCGACCGGGATTCGCTGCGTCGTCACCAGCGTTTTTGATACGCAGCTCGGAGCGGCGCATTGCCTGCACTTGGCGGCAGCTTTGCCTGAGAGCTTAAGCTGCGATCTCACCTGCTATGCGAGCCAACCAGGGATGGCTGAGAGTTGCCACAGCCTCGCCCGCGGAGCGATCGCCATCGGGATAGAAGCGGGATGCGGAGTGACGAGGCTGTCGGAACTCAGTCTATAAAGCGAGAAAGCAAGAAGCACGCTGCCGAAATCTCGCGTGTGAAAAGGTCGTTTGAGAGCGTCGTATCGATAAAGGGCTCGAGCGATTCACTCACGATACCTTGAATTCAACGTTACACGATCCCGATGATGAGCGCTACTACGCCAGCGGCCATAGCAATGCCGTTCAACTTCTTCTGCGGAGAGAACAATCCCGCGATTCCAGCGCAGATTGACACGATTCCCAGCCATATGGAGAGCCAGAAAAATCCCACAACGCCGACAACGATTCCGATCCAACCTAACCATTTTCCAGTTTTTTCACTCATGTAAATCCTCCGTTTTGCATAGCTCGAGCCCTTTATCGATACCGCCTCTCTTTTGCCACAGCTATTTACTTCGCGCAACCGCGACAGGGAGTCTCAATGTTCCTCCTCCCATAGGCGATCGGCGACGGTTTCCCACTCGTCCGCGGCCCGAGAGCATTTGGCGCTCAGATCGCGGACATTTTCCGGTCGCCGCATATCCGTCGACCGCGCGCCCGAGATTTCGACCATTTTGGTCAAGGCGCCTTTATTATCCAGCAAGGGACACGGTCTTAAGTGATTCGCGTTGAAGGGTTGCCCTTTCCTGTATTCCATGAAAAGCGGCGAGCGATATGCCTCGAGCAACGTCTTATCGTGGATGTTGGAGTCTGAATAATGGATGAAAGCGCATGGCTCGATGTCGCCGTTCGCGTTGATATGCAGGTAGGAGCGCCCCCCCGCGATGCAGCCCTTCACATATTCGCCGTCGTTCCAAAAATCCATGGTGAAAAGCGGCTTTGTGCGCCGCCAGGAACGAATCTGTCGATACATATGCTCGCGTTGTCCGGGAGTGGCCATCAGTTCCGGCACGGCGTCTTTTCCTACGGGCATGTATGTGAAGAACCAGGCGAATTTGGCGCCTTTCGCGATCATGTCGTCGATGTAAATCTCGCTTCCGATTTCTTCGGTGTTATTCCTGGTGTAGCAGCAGGATATCCCGAAAAGGAGTCCCTTCCTTTTGAGGATGCCCATGGCCGTGAGAATTTTCCCGTAGGTTCCTTTTCCTCTCCTCGAATCGGTGGCTTCCTCGAATCCCTCGACGCTGATCGCTGGCACGAAATTTTTGACGCGGAGCATCGTGTCGGCGAAAGCTTCGTCGATGAGGGTGGCGTTGGTAAAAGCGAGAAACATGCATTCAGGGTGCCTTTCGCAGAGGGCGACGATATCGTCCTTTCGCGTGAGGGGCTCGCCGCCCGAATAAATGTACATGAAAGTCCCGAGTTCCTTTCCCTGCACGATGATGGAATCGAGGGTTTCTAGATCCATGCTGAGCTTGTTTCCATAGTCGGCGGCCCAGCATCCAACGCAGTTGAGATTGCAGGCCGAGGTGGGGTCCATGAGTATGGCCCAGGGAATGTTGCAGCAGTATCGCTTCATCAATTTTTTGGTGCGTTCCGGACCGATCACGGCTGAGTTGAGGATAAAATTCTCGAACGCGGTCTTGCGGACTTCCGGATCGATATCCGCGTAGAGGCTCTTCACGAGGCGATACCAGTTGTTGGAATGATCGCCGAGAGCCTCACGCACTATCTTCGTCTGGCCTCTGATCTGACCGCGGCCATCGAATCGATCGATCCAGTCCAGGATTTTGGGGATGTTGACGTCGGGGTCTGAATCAAAAAAGCGCAGGACCTTTTTCACTCCTATGCCTTGCATGCTCTCCACTAACCTCTTTCCCGCCATTTTCGTGCCTCCGATTTCTTGTTCCTAGAACGATAAGGCTTGATCGCGCGGCAAACAACGGACAGTTCATTCCTTTTGTCCCGAATCCCCACAAGTGGGTAATACTGTTGCATTCTCTATGGATTCTATGGACGCCGGAATTATCTATGCCGTATGGCCCGTACGGATCCGCTCTGAGGCGACTTTCGAAGCGATGCGTTGAAAGGCCGTTTTCAGGAGGAGAACAAACCGAGAAGGAGGGATTGTTGGATCCTCGAGCAGCCAACGCGTTATCGACGCCCTGATGGTCTCGGCACAGTATGCGGCGTAGAATTCCCTATCCGAATTCTCTTCGAAAAGAGTGTCGAAATATTCTTCTATAATCGGCCGCATAACTTCCATGAACCAGTCAGAGAAGGAGTTCTGCCCGTTCACGCGCAGCGCGTTGCGATAGAATGGCGCATTGTCATACAGGTAATCGCACATGATGGACAGTGCTTCCCAAGGATCTTCCATTACCTGGCCCCGCGTTTTCGAGAACAGCTCCGTATAAAAAATCCAGTTCACCAGATGATATTTGTCGCGGAAATGATAATAAAAGCTTTTGCGGTTGAGGCCGCACCGAGCGACGATCTCCCCGACACCGATTTTTTCCATCGGCTTTTCCGCCATGAGGCTTTTTATCGCCTCGGCCAGGGCTCGTTTTGTTATCTGCGAGTCTGACATGATTCAATCTCTCCATACCTGCCTGGTTTCGGCAGATGTTTCGCCTCTCGTCCACCGGGCTTTCAGGAACCGAAACATTCCCTGATGGTTAGCTTCCTGGCGCCGCGCGCCGGAAGGGCGGCGGCCAGAAGCGGAAAGGCGGCGCTCATGGCCGAAATGGCCAAAAGCCGCATCGGGAACAGTTGGGGCCTGATGGAATCCGGAAAATTGGCGCCTATGTCCGAAAATTCGAAGCGGATTCCAAGACCGGAAGCCTGCAGGATCCAGATCGTCAGCATGCCCAGCCCCAGGGCGGCGAGAGCGGCGGCCAGCGAGGTGACGAGCGTCTCGGCGTAGATTAGGGCGCCCGCCTGACGGGAGCTGAGCGCGATGGCCCGCAGCGTCCCGAGATCCCGCACGCGGTCCTGCACCGACAGGAGTATTGCGTTGGTCATGCCTACGCCAGCTACGAGCACGAATATCGCCATCATGCCTGCCAGAAAGATATCCAGGAACTCGAACATGGCGGCGTAGCTCGAGGAAATCGCCGAGAAAGGCCGCGCTTCGAGGTTCGCGTTCCCTTTCAGCGCCGCCATGACCGCCTGGACGGCGGCCGGTTCGGCCTTGCTGCCCAAAGGCTTCGCGTCGTCGCCCGAGACGAACCACAGCGATATGGCGGCGGCCTTTCCTTCCAGGCCAAAAACGGGGGCGAAGCTGGCCAGGTCCACGACGCAGCCGGTCCCCTCCGGCAGCGAAGCCTCGCGGACCACGCCGATAATTTTCGTCTCCATCATGGAAAAGGAACCGTAGGCGTCGTTTCCGAGGAGGATGAGGGAATCGCCGACCGTCAGACCGAGCCTGCCCGCGAATTTTTCGTCGAGGAGGGCTCCTTGTTCGGCAGGATCGAGGAAATAGTGGCCTGCGACGATGGCCGATCTGGCGTCGGAGAGCATGGGATTGGCCGGGCCTGGTGCTGGTGCCGGAGCCGGGGTTGTTGCCGGCGCGCGGGCCACCGCCGCAGCGGGCTCCTGTCTTTTTGAGGAAGCGCGCGCGTAGGCTTCGGCGGCGAGGACGGCGGCGGGCTTTGAGATCTCGCCGTTGGAGAGCATGCATCCCGTCAGCGCCGAAGGGGACAGGATGATCTCCGTCCCGGGAGACGCCGCGGCGGCAGCGGCCGACTGCATGGTCTCCATGACGCCTTCGGCGTCGTCGATGACGAGATCCATCGGCATCGCCTCGGCGGAATCGATATAGCCGGCCGCGTGGACATCCAAATGGCCGCTTTGGCTTACGACTCTTTCGATGGAGGAAGCCGCGAAGCCCTTCATATAGGCGTCGATTAGCATGACGCAGAATGCCCCGCAGAAGAGAATGAGAAAAGACTGGATCGTTCGTTTGCGGTAGCGGAGCACGTTGCGCCAGGCAAGGAACAGTATAAGCTTTACAGAATTCATGTCGTCTCCCTATTAGAAGAAATACTCCAGGGAAAGGCCGGCGAGGCACTCGTTCGCGAGCTGAGGAGTCCATTTCTCGGGACGGTAGTTCCAGGCGGCTTTTGCGTGCAGCACGAGAAAATCGCCGATATTCCAGGCGGAGTCAAGCACTATTCGAGCGGCCAACGTGTCAAAATCGACCAACGCTGAAAGTGAAGCGGCGTTGTCGTCGACGTTTCTCGAAAGCTGCGCGAATCCCCGCCAGCCGTATCCAGGATTCGCGTAACTCGCTTCGACGAGGGCGAAGAAATCGCCCATCCTGCGGTTCACGCTGAGGGCCCAGCCGTATCCGTTTTCCGTCTCCGAAGAGACGGAGGCTCCGAGAAGCGACAGCTCGTCGTATCCGGGGCTCCTGCGCGTCCCCTCGGCTCCGATCACGAAGCCGGCGAGATCCGTGCTGAGCCAGAGGCCGCCCGCCATGGGTACCTTCCCTCCCGGCGCGGCCCCGCCAAGGCGGCGGAAGTCACCAGAGACTCCTACCTCAGTCGCTCCCAGGACCCCCGAGCCGGGGGCGTAGAAGGTGATCCTGCCGTGGGCGCTCGACTCCTCGATGTCGAAGGGGCCGGCCGCCGATGAGCCCGCCACGTCAGAAGGCAGCAGCAGGGCGGCGTCCACGACGAGGGAATACGGGAGCTCCTCCCCGTCCTTCGCCGCCAAGAGCGGCTGCATCTCCAACGCCAGGCCATCGAGACCGACCTTGTTGGCGCGGCTGTCGAAGGGGCTTTTAGCGACGAGGGAATTCGCGGGATTGAAGGCGACGCAGGGTCCGTACCGCAGGGGAAAGCGACCGATGCGCAGGCTCGCGAAGGACGCGGGGCTCCATTCGCCCCAGGCTTCGTCCAGCGAAAGATCCCAGCCGCCCGTCGCGGTGTCGAAGCGGGTCCATAGAGCCGCGAAAAAACGAGTCTTGTCGCCGACTTGGGACAGCCGAGCCGCGACGTGAGTCTGGGAATACCAATCCCTCGTCGATCCGTCGGGGATGTCGTCCCGGAATCCAATATAGCCGGTCTCGTTCAGCAGCGAGCCGGAAAGCTTTAAGGACGCGTCGCCGTCCTGCGCAAACACTGTCGCGCCGAGCGCGCCCAACGTGAGGCAGAAAAGGAGCGCGCGATACCAAGGTCTCGCGCAGCGCCGGGTTCGCGCGCGATGCCAAGTTCTCGCGAAGCGCCGGGGTCGTATGCTGTAATTCATGTTATGTGGTCCTCCACGACCTCGATGCGCGTTATGCGGCCGTCCTCAAGGTAGACCCGCCGGTCGAGGTAGGGCAGGACGCGCGGGTCGTGGGTCGAAAGGAGAAAGGTGGTCTTCATCTCGTGGTTCATCTCGTGCATGAGCTCCAGCACGTTCCGCCCGTTTTCGCCGTCGAGGTTCGCGGTCGGCTCGTCGGCGAGGACGAGGCGCGGCTTTATGATGAGAGCCCGGGCTATCGCCACGCGCTGGCGCTGTCCGCCCGAGAGTTCGTCGGGACGCTGATAGGCTTCCCGCGTTAAGCCCACCCGTTTGAGCAGCGCGAGCGCCCGCTCTCTCCTCTCCTTCTTGG
Organism: Rectinemataceae bacterium; assembly: GCA_035560555.1. Classification (GTDB taxonomy): domain Bacteria; phylum Spirochaetota; class Spirochaetia; order Treponematales; family Rectinemataceae; genus UBA11090. Next base: position 19,637 of record DATMZF010000064.1, on the reverse strand, counting down.
GCAGGCCCTGGGCCATGAGGGGGAGCTCCACGTTTTCCAGGGCGGTCAGCACGGGGATGAGGCTGAAGGTCTGGAAGATAAAGCCTATATCTCTGCGGCGGAGGGCCGTGCGCGCGTTGTCGTCCAGATCGCCGATTTCTTCCTCGTCGATCGAGACTGTCCCGGAAGTCGCCAGGTCTATGCCGCCTAGTATGTTGAGCAGGGTGGTCTTGCCAGAGCCCGAAGGGCCGACGATACCGATGATCTCCGGCGTGTCGATGCTGAGATCTATGCCTCTCAGGGCTTCGACGCTGGTATGGCCGAGCCGGTAGGATTTCGTCAGATTGCGGATTTCTATCTTGCTCATGGTTGCCTCAATTCCCCAAAGAGGCTGGGGTCAGCCTGAAGCGATTGACCGGCTCTTCGCTGATCCGCTCGAAAATGACCGAACTCGTGTCGCCCGGCTTCATCAGATCGACGATCGCCATGACCGAAGGGCGCGGCTTTCCGCCGAAGTTTTTCACGGCGGAGAAATTCACCCTTTTGGATTCCTTCCCTGATCGGGAATAATAGACCATGCTCACCGGAAGAAAGTCCCTGCCGATCCTGGCCGCGATTTTCTGGTAGGGAAGGCCCGAGGTTTTCGCCGTCATCACGATGTCCCAGCCGCTTTCGTCGCTCGCGGCGATGACCGAAGCGTAGTCGTCGCTCTTGTCCAGGTTCATCACGTCGTCGTTGGTGAAGGATGTGCCCATGAAGGCGTCCTTGCCGGAAAGGCGCACGGGCTTGGAGACGGCCGGCGACGACATCCACATCGACGAGCCGCTCATGAGCACGCACTTGCCGCGGTCGCGCGCCGGTTCCTCGAAATCCATTCGAGTGCCCAGGTCCTTCACATAATCCACGCTGGCCTTGAGCGACCTGGTCTTTCCGCCCGCCTTGAGGTCCTCGATTCGGATGACCATCCGGCATTCCGTGAAATTCATGCGGCTGTCCATCTCGGCGATGATCTCGTCCGCTTTCATTTCCTGGGCGGCGAGCGGGGCGCGCGACAGGAAAACGGCGCTAAAAAGAAAAAAGCCGACGATGAGGGGTTGGCGCGCTAACGGCAGTCTATTCGACGGTACTCTATTGGTATTCATGATCGCTCCTTGGCATTAGCGTTCGGACAGAGCCGAAAGAATGGGCATGCGCGCCGCGGTCAGCGCGGGGGAGATTCCCGCCAGCATCGCGGTGACGAAGCCGACGGCGAGAGATATGAGGATATCCACGGGCTGCAGGTCGCAGCTGAGCGAAAACCGAGGGATGTCGAAGCTCGCGAGCGCGGCGCTGAATTCGAGGGGGGAGAATTCCAGCCACAGGGAGGCGATGCCGCCGACGCAGCAGCCGGCGAGGCTCCCGACGATGCCGATCACAAGGGCCTCGAAGAGAAAGAGTTCGGTTATCTCGTTCCGCAGCCAGCCCGTCGCCCGCATCATGCCGATCTCGCGCTTGCGCTCGAAGACGGTCACCCTCATGGTGCCCGCCATCGTCGAGAGGGAAAGGAAAAGCAGGATGACGATGAAAATGGCGTAGAAGAAACTGTCGGCTTTCGCGTCCTCGACGATGGCTTTGGCGTAGTTTTCCCAGCTTCGGAAACGAAGGCCGAGGTCGGCGAAACGCTTTCGTTCAGACTCGGTTTCGAGCGACGCGAGGGCGCGCCTCCGGTCGACCGAGCTTTTTCCTTCCGCAAGCCTGCAGTAGATCTTGTTGATCTTCCCGCCGGCGTTGAGAAAATCCTGGGCTTCGGCGAGGTCCATCATCACCATCGCGCGGTCCAGCGAGGGGTACCCGGTGGAATAGATGCCCGAGATTTTCCAGTAGTCCAGGTTCGACGCGCCGTCCGTCGTGGTGGCCTGGATGCGGATCTCGTCGCCCGCCGCGAGGGATAGGGTCTGGGCGAGCTTCTTCCCGATGACCACGCCGCGCGGGCCGGTGGAGGCTTCGGCAACGCCATCGCCGAAGGCGCCTGCCACCATTCGGTCATCGATGGCCAGGAGTCTGGCTTCCTGGGGAAAAACGACGCCCGCGAGCGTCACCGACGCGACGCGCGCGCCGTCGCCCGCCAAGGCGGGGCTCATCAGGCGCGGCGCAGCGACCGGCGACCAGTCCGCGTCGCGCGAAGGTACGGCGCCCAGCAGATCGCTCCGCGCCATGCTTTCGTCGATGAGATTTTCGCCCTTGAGCCAGACGTCGGGGTCGTCGTCGTCGAAGGAAGCGCTCATGAACTGGCCATGCGAGGTCGCGTAGTCGATGACGGAGGAGAACATGGTGCCCTCGTAGGTACCCCGGTAAAACGAAAGGAAAAAAACCAGGGCCGCCACGGTGATGGCGATTCCCGCGATATTCACCGCCGCGCGGAGACCGTGCCGCCGCACATTGAGGAAAGCGAGCGAGAGGAGATTGGCGGCCGGGATTCTCTTGAGGGCGATATTTGGGGAAACGCCTCGCTTTAGGGCGACGGGATCGTGGGCGTTGGGTTTGTCCGGTTCCGGCATGCGGGCCCCTTCGCATCCGTCCCTTACGTTTTGTATCTATGTCAGGACCCGGCATATCCCCAAAAGGATATGTCGGCTCCCGGGCATAAAAAACCCGCGGGAAGGATACTGATTAGAGTATGAATCCCACGGGTTTTCGCCCGCTGCTTATCACCGCTCCAATGGAGGGGTTTCAGCCCGGAGCCTGTCGCGGGCGGCCTCTCGGGCGGCCCTGCGATATCTCTTGTACTGAAACTATAGGCCGTCTGGGGAAGGCTGTCAATATTTTTTTCGCTCTGGGCTATGGTGACAGTCCCTATCATTTTGTGATACTCTCATACTGGTTGTTGGGAGCGGCGGGGAATCCAAGAATCGTTGTCGGAAAGGCAAACTACAGGAGCGATATGGAACTTGAAAAGAGTGTCGATTTCGACTTTTTCATCAGATTCGCGGAGGGACTGCAAAAGTTCCTCGGCGACAAGTGCGAAATCGTCATCCATGATTTCCGAAAAGGTTTTGAGCACACCATCGTGCACATCATCAATGGACAGCTGAGTGGACGGTCGTTGGGCGGCCCTCCCCGGGGAGGCATGATATCCAATTCCGGGAAGGACATAGAGCCATATAAAGAGAGTCGGATTTACTTCTACAATGGCACCAGCGAGACCAAAGGGCAGATATTCAAATCCTGCACCACCCTCATATGCGATGAGAACAGGAAAATCATCGGGTCGGTCTGCCTCAATCTCGAGATGTCGGATTTCATACTCGCGCAAAACGCGTTACAGAGTTTCGTCCGCTACAACAATCCAGATATCTCCACGCTCAAGGAGGAGGATGTAGCCTTCGAGAATGTGGACGACGTGATGCGTTATTATATGGAACAATGCGAACAGATCGTGGGCAAGCCAATGTCGCTGATGAGCAAGAAAGAGAAGATAAAGGCGCTGGAGTATCTGGACAGCAAGGGCGTCTTTAAAATCACGAAGGCCAGCGTGCTTCTCTGCCAAGCCTTCCATGTCTCGAAATTCACGCTCTATAGCTACTTGGAAGAAGCGAAAGGCCTTCGGGAACCATCGGATTTGGAGAGTTTGTAAGTTTTGATACCAGCGCATAGCGGGCTCTGACAGTCGTCAGAGCCCGTTTTTTTTCTTTGTCTCATTTCGGCGCGATATGAGGCATAGGTGAGGCGCGGATATTTTTGCGTAAATTAGCAAAAAAAGCATTGCCAGATTTAATGAGTGCGTCTATACTCTCAATATTACATACAGTTAGTATGACTAAATTACTGAATGTATGAAACATGGAAAACGCCAATGCCCATAAAGAGCGCGTCGACATAAACCGTGCCGCACCCGCTCCATGAGGCGCGCCTAAAAGGGGGCTATAACAAATATCCGTCGCTTACTCGTCGTACGAGAGATCCTATAAGACATTGTTTTGGGGCAAGACCTCAAAAAGGAGACAATTGTGGGTGAAACAGCGAGCGCAGTACAAAAAAAAGAATCGGGATTTGGTCGATTTCTGCATGGCGTCGAAGTAGTGGGGAATAAATTACCCGACACGGTAGTTATTTTCATAGTGCTCGACGTGGTGATCGTGCTTTTTTCCTGGATAGGGGGGCTTTTGGGCTGGACCGCGGTTCACCCCGGCACCGGCAAGGCGGTAGGCGTCTTCAATCTCCTGAGCCCGGAAGGCCTGCAGTACATGTTCACCAACATGTACCAGAATTTCTCTTCTTTCGCCCCTTTTGCCATCGCCATGCCGCTTTTCCTGGCGGTCGGCGTCATGAATGTGTCGGGGTTGATGGAATCGCTCTTCGTTGGCTTGGGTTCGAAGGTAAAGCCCCAGCTTTTGACAATCATAATCGTTTTTATTGGCGTGATGTCCAACTTGATGTCTGACGCGGGCTTTGCCATACTTCCCCCCTTGGCGGCGCTGCTCTTCATGTCGGTCGGGCGCAACCCGATATTGGGAATGTGCTGCGCGTACACCGCTTGTGGTGCCGGTATGGCCGCCAATCTGCTCATCGGCATTTCCGACGCGCGTATATCGGCCACCTCTCAGGCGGCCGCCCAAATCCTCGATCCGAGTATGGTGGTCCTGCCGACCTGCAACTGGTACTTCATAGCGGCGGCCGCCATCGTCCTGACCGTCGCGGCTTCATGGGCAACCGATAAGTGGCTGGAGCCCCGCATGCCCCGCACCGGCGACTGGAACAGCGATGCGTTTGGCGTCAAGAAAGTCGACCTCGCCTCGTATCACGCCACGCCCATCCAGAAAAAAGGCATGATCGCGGCCGGCCTCTCCCTGCTGGTTCTCGCCGCGATCGTGCTCATCGGCATCCTGCCTTCGTGGGGATTTTTCCGCACCAAGGAAGGGCCGTCGATTTTCGGCGCCCAAGCCACCCAGCTCGGCGCGATCGTCACCGCCATCATCTTTTTCATCGGCGTTCCCGGTATTGTCTACGGCAAGGTTGTCGGGACGGTTCCCGACGGGAAGGCCCTCAGCGCGGCGATGTCCAAAGGCGTCACGGACATAGCCCCGTTCATCGTCCTCTGCTTTTTCGCGGGACAGTTCACCGCGTGGTTCACGAAGAGCAATCTAGGTATCGTCATCTCGATCAATGGCGCCAACTTCCTTCGCAACATCGGCCTGAGCGGTCTGCCGCTCATGATATGCCTGATCCTGCTGACCATAGTCCTCGATATTTTCCTCCCGAGCGCGAACGCGAAATGGGCAATTATGGCGCCTGTTCTCATACCGATGTTCATGTTGCTCGGCTACCATCCGGCCATGACGCAAATGGTGTACCGCATAGGCGACTCGATAGTGAACTCGATCACGCCGCTGATGGCCTTCTTCGCCCTGCTGCTCGGCCTGGCCAAGCAATACGATAAAAAAGCCGGCATCGGAACCGTGATGTCGCTGTTGATGCCTTACACCTTGGTCTATGGAATCGCCTGGACCGCTTTGTTCATCGTCTGGTACCTGCTTAAGCTCCCGCTTGGACCCGGTGGCCCGCTGTTCCTTTAATCGCATTCAGAAAATCGGCGGGGTGACGGAAAGTCGCCGCCCCGCAATGCCGTTTCCTGGGAGTATAGTGCAACCATGAAGATCGAACGTATCGAATACATACCGGTGCGGATCGCGAAACGCGGCGCCAAGAACGGACTCGGTTGGAAGACAGCGCTGGGCAATAATCCCTACGGCGACGCAGTCATCGTAATCCTTCACGCCGAAGGCGGAAACTTCGGTCTGGGAGAGGTGTCGTCCATCTGGGACGGCGGCGCAGGCAACCTCGTCGCGGGATTCGGGAAAAGGATAGCCGATTCGATAATCGGGCTGGATGTCTTCTCGGTCTCCGAGGGGATCGCCCGGATGGACAAGGCGGTCGCCTGGAGCAAAAACGCCCTCTGCCTGAAGGCCGGCATCGAGATGGCCATGTATGACCTGATCGGCAAGCTCAAGGAGATGCCGGTGTACCAACTGCTCGGCGGCAAGCGCCGGGAGAGCATCCCCCTTTCCCATTCGGTCTCGATGGGCACGGTCGAGGAGCAGATCGCGCAAGTGACCGAGCATGTAGCCAGCGGTTTCAAGACGGTGAAGGTGAAGGTCGGCATCGATTTCGAGCGCGACCTGGCGGCCCTGCGCGCCATACGCGAGCGATTCGGCCCAGAACTCGGCATCCGCGTGGACGCGAACATGGGGTGGCGCGATCAAAAGATGCTCCTCAATGTCGCCTATCAGCTTTCGGCGCTGGGGGTGCTCTCGATAGAGCAGCCCTTCGCCCCCCACGAGCTTGAAAAACTCGCTTTTCTGCGCGGACGCAGCCCGATTCCCGTCATGCTCGACGAGAGCGTCTGGGATCCCGTGGATGCCTTGAAAGCGATCGAGGCCGGCGCGGGGGATATCTTCAACGTTTATGTCAGCGAGTCCGGCGGGCTCAATAAATCGATGTGGATAGCGAATCTCTGCGAGACGGCGGGAGTGGGCTTCTGTATCGGCAGCATGCCGGAATTCGGCATCGGGACCGCGGCGGAGCTTCACCTGGGCATAGCCGCGCCGCGCGTCGATCATCCCAGCGACGTGATCGGCAATCTTTATTTCGAAGACGACGTCATAGCGGAGACCTTGCCGGTAAAGGAAGGCTTCGCCTATGCGGTCGATCGTCCCGGTCTCGGGGTCAGCCTCGATTGGGACAAGGTAGAGAAATACCGCGTCGACAAATAAGACGCGGTTGAACTGGCAGCCTTCGGGAAGCCAAAGAGAGGAAGAACAAATTGATCGGCAGTGACTTTTCCAGCGAGACAGAGGCGCTCGACTTTCTGGATTTTTCCGTGAGCTTCGGACGCCCACCCGTACCGTTCACCGGGGCTTGGGTGGACAAGGCGGGGCTGCGGGCCGAGATGAAACGCGTGGGCGTCCGACAGGCCGCGCCTTATCATATCCTGAGCAAATCCTACGACGCGGACTACGGCAACAAGCTCATTCTCGAGGAGCTGAAGGACGCGCCCGAATTGATTCCGACATGGGCCGCCGTACCCAGCGAGGAGGGGATGGGATGTTCTCCCCGCGCCTTCGCTGACATGTTTGAAAAAAGCGGGGCGAAGGTTGTCAGGCTATTCCCCTCCTCGACGGGCAATCCCGCCATCGCCACCCGATACGCTTTCGCCAAATGGTTCTATGGGGATTATCTGGAAGAACTGCAGAAGCGGCAAATTCCCATTGTGCTCGAGTTCTCTCCTGGCCGGCGCGACGAACCGGCTTGGGATAAACTATGCGGCGTCGCCGGAGAATTCCCTACCCTGCCGATCGTGCTCTCCGACGGATTCCAGAGGACAACCTGGTCGCTCATAAAGATGATGCGCGCCTTTCCCAATCTCTATGTCCAAACCTCCGGCCTGGACGTGCACCGCCAGCTCGAATACATGGTGCAACAGGTGGGGCCGCGGCGTTTCATAGCGGGCTCCAAGTTCCCCGTCTCCACCATGGGCACGATGGTGGGGCAGGTGCTTTTCTCCAACCTGCCGATCGAGCAGAAGAGGCTGATCGCCGGCGGCAACGCGCGCCGGCTGATGAAGATCGCCTCTCTGAAAGGGGAGTGCTGACATGAGCGTCAACAAAACATACAGAATCATCGATTCCCACGCCCATATGGGACCGGTCTGGAACTTCTATCTCCCGTATAACGACGAACAGGGAATGCTCGACAACATGGATTGGCTGGGCGTCGACACCGTGGTCTTTTCTTCCAACCTGGCCGTGACCGCCGATGTGGAACGGGGCAACCGCTATACCCTGGAAGTCTGCCAGCGCCATCCCGGGCGCTACCTGGGCATGTATACGGTGAACCCCAACTATCCCGAAGTGGCGGCCAAAGAGATGGACGAATACTTTACCCATAAGGAAATCGTCGGGATCAAGATTCATCCTGAACTTTCCGGCGATTACCCGCTGAACGGGAAAAACTGTGTACCGATGTTCCGCTACGCGAGCGAGCGCAAGATTCCCATCCTGAGCCACACGTACTACGGCGGCGACAAGCTCAGCGTCTTCGAGGAGCTTGCGAGGGAATATCCCGACGCCCCGCTTATCATCGGCCACGGCGCCCTCGATCTCGGCACCGGCAAGGCGATCGATCTGTGCAACAAATACCCCAACCTCTATTACGATTTGTGCAGCCCTGTCAACAAACGCTATGGGGCGATGCTGCTCGTCGACCGGGAGCTCGATCCCGATAAAGCGCTCTATGGCACTGACGTTCCATGGAACGATCCGGCGGTCAGCCTGGGTTCGGTGCTTTTCAGCGGCGTCGCCCCCGAAAAGCTGCGCAAATGGTTCAGCGGCAACTTCCTGCGGCTCTACGCGAGGGCGGCGATAGCGCTCGACGGCGAATCCGCGCAAGGGTGAAGACATCGAAGCCAAAGCCGAATCATAAGGCGGTCTTCGAAATACAACAGGAGAGAACATGAACTTTGATCGAAAGTCAGTCAAAGACGATTTTGTGGCGAGCATCGGGACGCTTTGCGGTACGCACGGCGCTTCCGGCTTCGAAGACGAGATGATCGGGCTGGTCACTGGCATGGTTCGGGATTATGTCGACGAGACGAAGACCGACGTGATGAACAACCTCATCGCCTTCAAGAAAGGAAATGGCAAAATGAAGGTGATGGTCGTCGCCCACACGGACGAAATCGGCCTCATCGTCAAGAAAATCGACCAGAAGGGATTCCTCTGGTTCGACGCGCTTGGGGGAGTCAAGCCACAGGCTCTTTTCGGAAAGCATGTCGTGGTGAAAACGGCTTCCGGGCTAGTGGACGGCCTCGTCAATTACATAAAGCCCGGACGAGTGGACGCCATGGAGCAGATGCCCGATCTTCAGGACTTCTTCATCGACATCGGCGCGAAAAATATGGCTGAAGCCGAGGAGATGGGGCTCGAGATCGGGAATTCGGTATCCATCGATTATCCCGTCTACTTCCTCGGCAAAGACAAGAATCGCGTGGCGGGCAAGGCACTCGATGATAGAGCATGCGTCTTTCAGCTCATCGAGCTCATGAAACTGCTTAAAAACGATGAAAACTGTCCCGATGTCTACGCCGTGTTCTCCTCCCAGGAAGAAGTAGGCTGTCGCGGCGCCAAGACCGCCGCCTATGCGATCGAGCCCGATGTGGCGATTTCCCTGGACATCTCCATATCCAACGACATCCCCGACGTGGCCGAACGCAAGATCATCACCGCCCTCGACAAGGGCCCCGTCATCAAGGTCATGGACAGGTCGAAGACCACGTCGGTGGGCGTGCTTTCCACGCCAAAAGTGGTGAGCGATATGAAAGAAGCGGCGAAAGCGGCGGGCCTTTCTTATCAGCTGGAAGTCTATTCGGCGGGAACGACGGACTCCGCCACGATGCACCTGGAGAGGGGCGGCATCGCCTCCGGGGGCATATTGCTTCCCACGCGCTATGTCCACAGCTATGAACTGGCGTCGGTCAATGACCTCGTGGATGGCGTCGAGCTTCTGTATCGCTATGTAAAGTCTTTGGCGTGAAAGAAGCGTGTATGGAAAAGAAAACCGATATGGATATCTACGAAAGGCTTGCGCAACTTTTGGTCGAATTGCCGCCACACACGTCTCCGAACGGAAGCTACACGCTGATGGCGGAGTTCGGCGGGCATTACTTGTATACCTCCGGAACCGGCTGCGCCTCGGGCGGAAAGCCCCTCGTCGTGGGCAGGTTAGGAGAAGAAGTCTCGATCGCGGACGGGCAGCGCGCGGCGCGTCAGTGCGTGCTGAACGTACTCTCCAACGCGAACGCTTACCTAGGTGACCTGAATCGCATACGTCGTGTGGTGAAGACAACGGTCTTCATCGCCTGCGATAAAACCTTTGGCGACCAGAGCGTCGTGGCCGAGGGCGCTTCCGAACTTCTCTGCGCGCTGTTCGGTTCGCAGGGGCAGGGGGTGCGCAGCGCCATCGGCGTGAACGCCCTTCCAAAAAGCCAGGCGGTGGAGATCGAGATGATTTTCGAGTTGAAGGAAACAGGAAAGGAGCGACCGGATGCTAATCCACTGGAATGAATTGAGCAAGGATCAATTCGAGCGGTACCGCGATACGGCAGCCGTCGCCATCAACTTCGCGTCCACCGAACAGCACTCGAGGCACCTCCCGGTGGGCACCGACGCGATTCTCGGCGCGGCGGTGCTGGAAGAGGCGGCCCGGCTGGCCGCTTCCCCCATGCTCGTCCTGCCGCAGGCCTGTTATGGCTATTCTCCCCACCACCGTTTCGCGCCAGGCTATGTCACCATCTCACAGGACACGCTGATCTCCTACGCACGGGACATATGCCGGAGCGTCTATGAGAATGGTTTTAAAAGGATGTTCCTGGTCAATTCCCACGGCGGCAACCAGGTCTATCTCTCCGCCGTCATCAACGAGATCGGCGAGGAATATGGCGAGAAATTTTCCCTCATGGAGCTGCGGTACTGGGATGTCGCGGGCCCCCGCATCATGGAGATACGCGATTCGGCCCTGGGCGGCACGGGGCATGCCTGCGAATTCGAAACCTCGATGATGATGCATCTGCGGCCCGACCTGGTGCAGGCGGATAAAATCGCCGAATGCCCTCCGGTGCCGGGGGACCCATGGTTCCAGATGGACCTGCTGGGGTTCAAGAAATACATCAAGTTCTCCAATTTCAATACCTACAACCCCGACGGCCATGTCGGGCAACCGCATCTGGCGACCGCCGAAAAAGGCAGGCTGTTCTTCGAGGCGGTCACCGAGGAACTGGCGAAATTCTTTGACTATTTCCATGTCTGAAAACCGATGATGACGCGCTGAATTCGAAGGAGTGTTTGAATGCCTCAATACAAGATCGAAATAAATAGGGCATGGTGCAAAGCCTGCGGGATCTGTGTCGATTTTTGCCCCAAGAAAGTCCTGGGCCCCGATGAGAGCGGCAAGGCCTCGGTAGTGAGTCCGGACGATTGCACGGGCTGCTCCATGTGTGAGCGCCGCTGCCCCGATTACGCGATCAAAGTGGAAGGATGAGAAGATGGCAGAACAGCATGTAAAGCTTTTACAGGGAAACGAAGCCTGCGCGATGGCGGCGCTCGACGCCGGGGTCAGGTTTTTCGCTGGATACCCCATCACTCCCGCGACGGAAATCGCCGAGATTCTCGCGAAGGAATTGCCTAAGCTGGGCGGCATTTTCATACAGATGGAAGACGAAATCGCCAGCATGGGGGCCATCATCGGCGCCTCCATCGGCGGTATGAAAAGCCTCACCGCTACGAGCGGCCCCGGCTTCACGCTGATGCAGGAGAACTTGGGATACGCCGCCATGGTGCAGGTGCCCTGCGTCATCGTGGATGTCCAGCGCGGAGGGCCTAGCACGGGAATGCCCACGCTTCCGTCCCAAATGGATGTGATGCAGGCCCGCTGGGGAACGCATGGCGATCACCCGATCGTCGTCCTCTGCCCGTCGACCGTGTACGAATACTACATCCTGACGATCAAGGCCATCAACTTTTCCGAAATGCTGAGAACGCCGGTCATCCTTCTGGCCGACGCGATCGTGGGACATCTGCGCGAGAAGGTGATTATCCCCGATAGTTCCCAAATCGAACTGGTCGAACGGAAGAGAGCCGCTCTGCCGGCAAAGGATTTCCTGCCCTTTAAGCCGGATGAAGACGATGTGCCGCCCTTCATGCCCTATGGCATCGGTTATCGGTATCACATGACCAGCAACAACTACGATGAGGGCGGATACCCCGCCACCAACGATTCGCAGGTAGCGGTCAAACTGCTCACCCGTCTGCACCGCAAGGTCGAAAGGCGCCGTAGCGAAATAGTCATGACGGAGGAAATCATGATGGACGACGCCGAAATTGCGTTGTTCGCCTATGGATGCACGGCCCGCTCGGCGCGCAGCGCGGTCGAGACGGCTCGCCAGCAGGGCATAAAGCTGGGCCTGATAAAGGCTCTCACGCTCTGGCCCTTCCCGCGGGAAGTAGTGGAAAAATACGGGGACAAAGTGAAAGCGATCATCGTCGCCGAAATGAACATGGGGCAGCTCGTCGGCGAAGTGGAGCGCGCGCTGAAAGACAAAAAGGCGGCCGTGCGCCAGGTGAATCGATTCGACGGGAAAATGATAACGCCCGACCAGATTCTCGATGCCGTAAAAGAGGTGAGGTAAATGTCAGCACATGTTCAGGATTATCTGAGAACGAACAAGATGCCTCATATTTGGTGCCCCGGATGCGGCACCGGCATCGTGCTCGGGGCGGTGGTGAGAGCCATCGCCAACATGGGGTACAAGCGCGACGAGGTCATGGTCATCACCGGGATCGGATGCTCGGCGAGGACCAACGCCATCATCGATTTCAATACCTTCCAGACAACCCATGGCAGGGCTCTCAGCTTCGCCACCGGATTCAAGCTCGCCAGGCCCGAGATGAAGGTAATCGTGATAACCGGCGATGGCGACGGCGCCGGAATTGGGGGAAATCACCTGATCCAGACCTGCCGCCGGAATATCGACATCACGGCGATACTGATCAACAACAGCATCTACGGCATGACAGGCGGACAGTATTCTCCGCTGACCCCGATGGGAAAATACGCCACGACCTCGCCCTATGGAATGATGGAGCAGTCTTTCGATGTCTGCAAGCTCGCCGAAGGCGCCGGGGCAAGCTATGTGGCCAGGAGCACCGCATACCACGTGACGCTGCTTGAGCAGCTCATCACCAAGGCGATGGCGCACGAAGGTTTTTCCTTTGTGGAAGCCGTATCCCAGTGCCCGATCGGCTTCGGGCGCCGCAACAAGATGAAAACGCCCACCGCGATGCTCGAGTGGCAGCGCGACAATGCCGTGAACGTAAAGGCGGCCGCGGCGATGAGCCCCGAAGCGCTGGATGGCAAGTTTACGATAGGCGAGTTCGTGAACAAAAACGTTCCCGAATTGGTGAAGGCATACGCGGAGCTGAAAAAAAACTGCGGCGCGAGAGGATAAGGCGATGGAAAGAAAAGAAATAGTCATAAGCGGCTCGGGCGGACAGGGCGTCGTTCTGGGCGGGATTATCCTGGCAGAAGCCGCCGCGATCTACGACGACCTCAACGCCACGCATAATCAATCGTACGGACCCGAGGCGAGAGGCGGAGCCAGCAAGTCGGAAGTGATTATCAGCGAAGGCGCGATTCATTTCCCCGAAATCGAAAACCCCGATATCCTCGTGGCGCTGACCCAGGAAGCGATCAGGAAGTATGGGAATACCATAAAATCTCAGGGAATTCTCATCGTGGATTCCAAGGTCAAAGTCGACGAAGATCTCAAAACCAGGGCGAAAACCTTCAGCCTGCCGATAGTGGAAACGGCGATCAATAAGGTTGGCAACGAGGTTACGGTCAACATGGTGACGTTGGGCGCTCTCGTCGCCATCACCAAGATCGTGAGCAGGGAAGCCATCGAGAAGGCGGTGCTCAATCGAATTCCAAAAGGAACGGAAAACCTGAACAGGAAAGCGTTGGCGGAAGGTTTCGCGCTGGCGGAATAACCCAGGCAAATAAGGGCGGAACGAGCAAAGGGAGAATGGTCATGGCAGTCAAGACAAAGGCCGAGTACATCGAGTCGTTGAGAAAACTGAAGCCGACGGTCTATATGTTCGGCGAGAGGGTCGAGAATTTCGTGGACAATCCCAGGATCAGGGCGGGGATCGAGGCGACGGGGGAAACCTATGCGGTCGCCGAAACCCCGGAACATCGCGATTCGATGATAACGAAGAGCAGCCTGATCGGGGAGGAGATCAATCGCTTCACTCTGCCTCCCAGATCGCGGGAAGACTTGGTGGCGAGAGTGAAAAACAACCGGATGCTCGGCGGCAGGGTCGGGACCTGCTTCCAGCGCTGCACGGGCCTGGACTGTATCAGCGCCCTTTCCATCGTCACCTACAACATCGACCAGAAGTATAAAACCCAGTATAACGCCAGGTTTCTGGAATTCCTGAAATATGTCCAAAAGAACGATCTCACCTGCAACGCCGGAGTGACCGACGTCAAGGGCGATCGTTCCCTGGGACCCTTCGAGCAGGCGGATAAGGACCAGTATTTGCGCGTGATCGAAGAAAAGGAGGACGGCATCGTCGTGCGCGGAGCCAAGGCGCATCAGACCGGCTCCCTCTCTTCGCATGAGATCATCGTGCTGCCGACGCGCGCGATGAAAAAAGAAGACAAGGACTATGCCATCGCTTTCGCGCTTCCCGTGGATACGCCCGGAATCATCCACGTCGTCGGAAGGTCCACCCTCGATATGCGCGAGCTTCAGGGCTGCGATCGAGGGAATATAAAATACTCCAAATATTGCCCCACGGTGATTTTCAACGATGTGTTCGTCCCCTGGAGCCGGGTGTTCATGTACGGCGAGACGGAATTCGCCGGAGAGCTGGTGATGCGCTTCTCCTCATTCCACAGGCAGAGCCATGGCGGCTGCAAGGCGGGGAAGATCGACTGCATGATCGGCGCCGCCATGAACATGATGGAATACAACGGCACGCAGAAAGTGAGCCACCTCCGCGAGAAAATCATCGACATGATCCACAGAGCGGAAACCCTGTACGGTTGCAGCATCGCCGCCTCCTATGAGGGGGATCAACAAGCCTCCGGCACGTATTTCATAGATCCCGTCCTCGCGAACGCCTCCAAGCTGCACGAGGGGAAGGAGATGGCCGAAGTCGGAAGGCTCCTGATCGATATAGCCGGCGGCTTCGCCTGCGACTTGCCTTCTGACAAGGACTTCGAAAATCCCGAGATTGGCCCGCTGCTGAAGAAGTATATGAAGGGCTCCGAGAGCGTTTCGGCCGAAGATCGCATAAAAATGCTGCGATTGGTCGAAAAGCTGACCTTGGAGAGCGCCGACACCGTGTCGGATATACATGGCGGAGGTTCGCCGGAAGCGCATAGGATAACGATAATGCGCGAGTCCGATGTGGAAGGCAAGAAAAAGCTGAGCAAAAGACTCGCTGGGATAGAGAGCTAAGTGGTTTAAAGAAACGAGGAGCTAAAGTCATGAGGAATGTAGTCATCGTCAGCGCGGTGAGGACGGCGGGTGGGAGTTTTGGCGGCGCCTTCAAGAATCTCACGGCGGTGGATCTCGGGGCCGCGGTTGTCGGGGAATCGGTGCGCAGGGCGGGAATAGCCCCGGAAGACGTTGGCCAGGTCATATTCGGCAATGGCTGGCAGGCGGGCGTCGGGCCGAATCCGGCGAGGCTGTGTACGGTGAAGGGAGGGCTCCCTGTCAGCTGTCCCGCTTTTACGGTGAACCTGCGCTGCGCCTCAAGCCTGCGCGCTATCGAATTGGGAGCGCTGAGCATCGCCGCTGGCGAGGAAGATATAGTCCTGGCTGGCGGCACCGAGTCATCCACGCAGGTGCCTTTCATCATGCCCACGCTCCGGTGGGGACAGCGCATGGGGGACGGCAAGGCCTGCGATGTGCTGCATAAGGATGGATTTATGTGCCAGCTGGCGGGGATGATGATGGGCAACACCGCCGAACTTCTCGTCGAGAAGTACGGCATCTCCCGCCAGGAACAGGATGAGTTTTCCCTGGAAAGCCACTTGAAGGCGTTGAAAGCCATGGAGGGCGGCCTCTTTGACGAAGAAGTGCTGCCGATGACGATCCAGGAAAAGAAGGCCGTCAACGTGGTGAAGAGCGAAGAAATTCCCCGCGACGACATATCCCTCGAAAAGCTTGGGAAATTGCCGCCCGTATTCCTCGAAAACGGAACGGTGACGGCGGGGAACAGTTGCGCTCTGTGCGACGCTGCGTCGGCGGTGCTGCTGATGTCGGAAGAGAGGGCTAGGGAAATGGGCCTCAAGCCGATGGCTGTCATACGCTCATATTCCTATGTGGCACTCGACCCGAAATCTATGGGTTTGGGACCGGCCCTGGCTATACCGAAAGCGCTGAAGAAGGCGGGGCTCGCGCTGCGGGATATCGACCTGATCGAATTGAACGAGGCTTTCGCGGCTCAGGTCATCGCCTGCGACCGGGAACTGAAGCTGGACAGGAGCAAGCTCAACGTGAACGGTGGCGCCATCGCGCTCGGGCATCCCGTGGGCGCCACCGGGGCCAAAATACTGACGACCCTTCTCTACGCGCTGAAAAACCGGGATAAGAAATTGGGCATGGTCAGCCTTTGCATCGGCGGCGGACAGGGCGTGGCCCTGATCGTCGAACGATTAAACTGATCTGACCGACTAAACTGATGTGACGCGAGGTGAATACAATGCGGACGATTTTTATTATCGGGGCCGGAACGATGGGACGGGGCATAGCCCAGGTCGCCGCCCAGGCGGAGAACGATGTCTATCTTTCCGATATGAGCCTGGATCTCGTAAAAAAGAATCTTGAAATTGTCGCGGCCGGCCTGGACAAGCAAATTGAAAAAGGAAAGATGACCAAGGACGAAGCCGCGGGAATCATGAGTCGGATCCATATGGTCGAAAACCTGGACAAGGTCGAAAATGCCGATTTCGTTATCGAGGCCGTCCTGGAAGATGTCGCTTTGAAGCAAAACATTTTCAAGGAATTGGACGAAAAGACAAAGCCGGAAGCCACCCTGGCCACAAACACGACCTCCTGCTCCATCACGCAGATCGCCTCGGCGACAAAAACCCCCGAGCGTGTCGTCGGCATGCACTTTTTCAACCCGCCGGCGATCATGAAACTCGTTGAAATCATGCCGGGAATGCTCACTTCGAAAAGCACTTTGGAGCGAACGAAAGAACTCGCGCTGAGCCTGAACAAAGATCCCGTAGTCACCAAGACCGAGGGGCCGGCGGGCGTCACGAGTCGAATATTGTCCGGCATGCTCAACGAGGCGGTGTGGGTGTTGCAGGAAGGCATCGCTTCCGTCGATGAGATCGACAAGGCGATGGTCCTGGGCTGCAACCATAAAATAGGCCCCTTCGCCCTGATCGATCTCATCGGCGTGGATATTCATCTCGCGAAAACGCAGATGCTTTACAAGAAAACCGGCGACGCGCGCTACAGGCCCTGCTATCTTCTGGAACAGATGGTGACGGCCGGCCTCCTCGGGAAGAAGACCAGGGTGGGATTTTACAACTATTCCACGGATCCGGCTGAGCCGTCGGCATTTTTCAAGCGATGACCAGGGATTCCATCACGAAAGCAGGTCGCAAACATGGATAACTATTTTTCCTATGAAAAAGCGGAGGGCGTCGGCCATTTGATCATCGACAACCCGCCGATGAATGCCCTGTGCGACGACATGGTAGAGGAACTGGATAAGATTCTCGCGACCCTTGAGCGCGATGGCGAGCTGAAAGCGCTCGTCATCACCGGCGCCGGCGGGAAGGCCTTTATGGCCGGCGCTGACATTGGCGAGTTGGGCGAAAGGGACTTTATCCAGGGCCGCGCGCAGACCCAGCGCCGTCAGGCGGTCTACAACCGGATTTCCGATTTCCACGCTCCCACGATAGCGGCGGTAAATGGCTATGCCCTGGGCGCGGGGCTGGAGCTCGCCCTGTCATGCAGCATCCGGGTCGCCTCGGAAAACGCCAAGTTCGGCGCCCCGGAGATCAATCTTGGGATAATTCCCGGCGATGGGGCGACGCAGCGGCTTCCCAGGATCATCGGATTGGGAAGAGCCATGCACATGATCCTCACGTCGGAGATGATCACGGCCGAAGAAGCCCTGCGGTGTGGCCTCGTCACAAAGCTCTTCCCGCCGGACGAGCTCGCGGAAGGCGCGAACGCGATGGCGCGGAAGCTCGCGAAAAAGGCTCCATTGGCGTTGATGTATGCCAAGGAAGCCGTGAATCGATCGTTCGATACCGCCTTGTCGGTCGGCTTGACCATGGAGTCCTATCTGCACGCGCTGGCCTGCGCGAGCGAGGACAAGGAAGAAGGCGTAAAGGCCTTTCTTGAAAAGCGAGAACCCGCGTTCAAGGGGAAATGAATTCCTTACGGGCAATTCCCGATTTCCCTTTGATTTGGTTCGCTCGCGAATTTTAAACCCCGCGGTTCGTCGCGTTCCTGGTTGGCGATTCCCGATCGCTGAAAAGGTGGAGGGATCATGTTCGAATGGAAAGGTGAGACCCAGGCTGAGCTGCCCAGGATTTGCGCCGTGGAGCAGCGGTTTGATACTTCCGGCATCGATGTCCGGGAAGGTATCCGCGCCGAACTGACGAAACCGGAGATCAAGAAGTTGCTTATTCCGGGACTAAAGGCGGCGGTCGCCGTCGGAAGTCGCGGCATAGGCGGAATCGACATCATCGTACGGACCATCGTCGACGAGCTAAAGAAAAATGGCCTGGCCGTTTTCATCGTCCCGTCGATGGGGAGCCACGGCGGCGCCACGGCCGAGGGGCAAGTTGACTACCTGGCCGGCTACGGGATAACCGAAGAGTCGATGGGCGTTCCCATCCGATCTTCGATGGAGGTTGTCGAACTTGGGGAAGTAGAGCCAGGGGTCAATGTCTGCTTCGACAGAATCGCGTATGATGAAGCCGATTTGATCATTCCCGTCAATCGCGTCAAATGCCACACCGGTTTCAAGGGGCCGGTTGAGAGCGGACTCTACAAAATGCTGGTGATAGGCATGGGCAACCATATCGGAGCCTCGCGCATCCATGCCTTGGGATTCCCCCGTTTCAGGGAATTGATTCCCAAGACCGGAGAGTTCATTCTCGACAAGATTCCCGCCGTCCAGTTCGGCATCGCGATCGTCGAAAACGCCAAGGATCTTCCATCCATCATTGAAGCGGTTCCCGCGAAGGAATTTAAGACCCGGGAGCCGGAACTCCTTAAGTTATCGCGGCTACTGATGCCTCGATTGAATTTTACCAACATAGACCTGCTGGTCATCGGCGAATTGGGAAAGAATATCTCGGGCGCCGGGCTCGACCCCAACGTGACGGGACGTTTCTGGATGTCTCACATGGAGGATGGCCCCCTGATCTGCGGCAGGATCGTCCTGCTCGACCTGACACCCGAATCCCACGGAAACGCCATGGGGGTGGGCATGGCGGACGCGATCAGCAGAAAACTGTTGGACAAAATCGATTTCAACGCCACCTACACGAACGCGATCACCGCGGGGAGAATCGAGAAAGCACGCGTCCCCATGGTCATGAAGGACGACAGGGACACGATCAAGATCGCGCTCCAGGCCATCGGATTGGCTCCCCGGCAAAAGCCGCGGGTTGTGGTCATCAAAAACACGCTGGAGCTGGAACGCATCTATGTTTCCGAAGGGTTGCTGGAAGATGTCAAAGCAAATCCAAATCTGAGGATAGTGGGCGATCTCCAGGAAATGAACTTTGATAGAAGTGGAGACCTTCTTCTCGTTCCAGAAGGGGAAACTCAATCGAAACCATCCTAAGGCGACCGACGATCCGGTTCGTAGTAGGTTTGAGATATATATCAAAACGGCGGTAAATGTACCCGATACGCGAAGAGGCGTTGAAGTCGGAGCGATCCGTGACATCTCCCGAAAACGTCGCGATCGGTGTGTGAAAGCGATGTGGATGAATGTTTCGGTGTCGCTGCCGGGAGCGGAGCCTTGCAGGAATAGCCGCCGGTCGCGGCGCAAGACTCAATGCGGGGTGAAGAGCTT
>DATMZF010000063.1:0-14960 GCA_035560555.1 Rectinemataceae bacterium | reverse complement strand
TTTGGTACGATTACTACGTGATACTTACACTCCCACTTGGTGTGTGCTAAACTTTGCCAATCCACTTGGTACTCCTTTGGTTGCCTTTGTCAGGGGGCTTCCTTAGGGGTACCTTATTCTATCACGCACTACACGGCATAGCCTTTTTAAGTCTCACCGGCTTAGCCGGTGGATTACGGTTTTTATTTACATTCCCATTTCGTGTGGCTTAAACTTTGAGTTCGATCCATAGAATCTCCTGTTTGTGTAACTTTGGCGGTTCACTTCAGGAGATTCTCTTTTATTCCAGATCCTGTCAAATATTCCCGTATCTGTCAAACTTTGGGAGTCCCCCAGCATAGCTGGGGGTTTACTGTGTTAATTAAAACCCGGCGCTGATCTCGGGTGGTTTTTCTCCATGGACGTTGAATAATGAATGTCGTAATCCACACGAGAGCGCGCGTCGCACCGATTGATTTTAATGAGCCATCTCGGCGAGGAAATTCGTACCGCCCCCGATCCTTTTTGCCGCTTTCTGAAGCGGAACGATAAGAAAAGCCCGTAGACACGGGCTTTTCAGGCGATTATCGACGCCCTCGCCGAGTACTCTCGGCTCAGCTCAAGATCAGCCCTTCTTTATCGGGAAGTAGATCGCCGTCTCGAGCTTATCGGGAGGTGTGTCCTCGGGGGAATTGAGATACTCCTCGAACATGAAGGTTTCCATCTGGACGCCCTTTTCCTTTACGAAAGCCGTCAGGGCGTTGTAGGTTTCCTCGAGGGTCGTATACGGCCCCGTATGCTTAGCCGTCGCGAAAGAGCCTCCGGGCAGCCTGCTCGCGGCGATCCTGCCCTCGCCTGCCGTGACCTTGGCCAGGGGGAATCCGACCTCGACGTCCAGGTCGTTCATGTCCATGTTGTAGTAAATGACGAAAGGCGCTCCGGCGAAGGGAATGCCGCTTTTCCCCATATACGCCGCGACCTCCCCATACATCGCGCCCATCGTGTTCGGCAGTTCCGACACCGGTGTCCTGTAGCGGATGGACAGCGTGGGTGTCTCCTTCCTTTCAATGATCTGCATACCTACCTCCATAATCCAATGATGGTTCGATGATGGCATGGGGTATACGACATCTGTATGTCGGGGATAAAAACGATTATTCGTACATCCGCGAAATTTCTCCGGCCGCGGTCCTGAGTATGTCTCGTATATGGGGAGGTTCGAGCACTTCGACAAAGGCGCCGTAGCTGAGGATGTAGCCGTACATCCACCCGTCCTCGGGCATCCGCGTCCTGACGATGAGCCCGCCGTCCTCGGTTCGTTCTGAATCTTCCTTATTGTAGAACTCTTCCACCAAGGGGACCATCTTTTCGGAGAATTTCAAGGTCAATTCCGTGACGTTTCCCGTCTTCTCCGGAGCGTTATCGCGGGAAAAATCCTCAAAGTTGTGATTCCGCCGCCGGAACCTTTCGCCCAGGATTTCCGGCTCCCGGATCCGCGATATCCGGAACAGTCGATACCCTTCCCGGAGACGGCAGTAGGCGTAGAGATACCAGGCGCGCCACTGGAATACGATCGTCATCGGCTCCACGATCCGCGATTCGCGCTCCAAACGGTTGTTGGTATAGTCCATCCTGAGAAGCCTGCCTGAGTTCACCGCGGCCTGGACGGTCTTGAATGCCTGTCGCTGGTCCGGCCCTCCGCCAAGCATGCTGAAATCGATGTGGAGCTTTTCTTCCCTATCCTTAAAATCGTCATCTTCGGCCGTCGGCACGAGGCCGCGCATCTTCTCCAGGGTATCGTCGATCCGCTGGTCGTCCAGCGAGTCGCCGATGCCGCGCAGGGCGGTGATGATGAAGAAGAGGTCGTCCACGGTCACCAGGCGCCGGTCCATCTTATAGCCGTCCATGATGCCATAGCCGCCCGACGGCCCCTGGACGCTGATCACGGGAATTCCAGCGAGATTGATGGCTTCCATGTCCCGCTGGATGGTCCTGACCGAAACGCCGAAGCGCTCGGCCAGTTTGCCGGCGCTCGCCAGATCGCGGTTTAGGAGGTAGACGACGATGGACAGGAGCCGGTCAATTTTCATGATGATAGATCTGAAGCATGGTTCGCGCGGCTTCCCCTTGTCAAGGTAAGCCGCCATTATATCCATACGTCCGCGCGGTGCCCGTCCCCGCCGCCCACGCCGAATACCGTTTCAGCCTTTCCAGACCTTGCCCACGATGCCTCGCGCGGATACAATATCGCATCATGGAATACCAGAAACGAACGGTCACCTGCGGCGATCTTGTCGCCGCCGACATCGGCAAAGCTGTTGTGCTGAACGGATGGATCCATCGCAAACGCGATCACGGTGGGATTTCCTTCATCAATCTTCGCGACCGCTATGGGATCACCCAGGTTGTCGTCGACGATGACGCCTCGGCCGACCTCCTCGCGGTGGCGGCCGAACTCAAGAGCGAATACTGCGTCGCCATCCGCGGCACGGTGCGCGGCAGACCCGAATCCATGGTCAACCCAGATATGGCCACCGGCGCGATCGAGGTAAAGGCCGACGCCATCACCATACTATCCAAATGCGCCACCCTCCCCTTCCAAATCGACGAGAAGAGCGACGCCAAGGAAGATACGCGCCTCACCTACCGCTATCTCGACCTCCGATCCTTCGCTATGCAGAAGAGAATCAAGCTGCGGCACGAAGCGGCATTCGCCGTCCGCGAATACCTGACCGGCCAAGGTTTCTACGAGATCGAGACGCCGACCTTCATCCGCTCGACCCCCGAGGGCGCGCGCGACTATCTCGTCCCCTCGCGCCTCTATCCCGGCAAGTTCTACGCCCTGCCCCAGTCGCCCCAGCTCTATAAGCAAATCCTCATGGTGTCGGGCTTCGACAAGTATTTCCAGCTCGCCCGCTGCTACCGCGACGAGGACGCCCGCGGCGACCGCCAGCCCGAGTTCACCCAGATCGACATCGAGATGTCCTTCGTCAAGCGCGACGACATCCTCGCCATGTGCGAAGGCCTCATGGGTTACGTTTTCAAGAAGACCCTCGGCGTCGAGCTGCCGGCGCGGTTCGTGCGCATCGCCTACGACGATTCCATCGACCGCTTCGGCTCGGACAAGCCGGACCTTCGCTTCGGCATGGAGATGCAGGATTTCGCCCCCTACGTCGAGGCCAGCGGGTTCCAGGCCTTCAAGGAAGCCCTCGCGGCCGGCGGCAAGGTCAAAGCCCTCGTCGTGCCCGGCAAGGCCGATTACTCACGCAAGCAGATCGAGGAATTGGAAGCCCAGGCCAAGATCTACAAGGCCAAGGGCATGGCGTGGATGAAAGTCGCGCCAGCGCCCTCCGGCGCTGGCGGCGCGGAAGCTTCGCTAGAAGCTTCCGCGATTGACCGGTCCGCTCGCCTCGAGGGGGGAGCCTCCAAGTTCTTCGCCGACAACGCCGCCGCGATCATCGCCGGTCTCGGCGCCAAGCCTGGAGACCTCATCCTCATGGTCGCCGACGCGAAAGCCAAGGTCGCCTGCGTGTCGCTGGGCGCCGTGCGTTCCAAGCTCGGACGCGACCTCGGCCTCCTCGATCCTTCCGTCTTCAGGTTCGCCTGGATCGTAGACTTCCCCATGTTCGAGTGGAACGAGGAAGAGAACAAGTGGGACGCCGCCCACCACATGTTCACGATGCCTCAGGAACGGTACCACGAGACCCTCGAGTCCGATCCGGGCGCCGTGAAGGGCGACCTTTACGACCTCGTCCTCAACGGCTTCGAGATCGCCTCGGGCTCCATCAGGATCCACGACCCCGACCTGCAGAAACGCATCTTCAAGATCGTCGGATTCTCGGACGAAGAAGCGCAGAAGAAGTTCGGATTCCTCGTCGAAGCCTTCAAGTACGGCCCGCCCCCCCACGGCGGCATAGCCCCCGGCTTCGATCGGCTCGTCATGTTGATGGCCGGCGAGACTTCCATCAAGGAAGTGATCGCCTTCCCGAAAAACACCTTCGCCTATAGCCCGATGGACCAGTGCCCGAACGAGGTGGACGAAAAGCAGATCCGGGAAATCCATATCCGCATCGTCCCGAAGGAAGAAAAATAGGCTAAAACCCTCGCGTATCGAAGATTGTGGAGATTGAGCCGGGGCGCCATAAATCGCCGACGGGAATCCCGTGAATAAGGAAGACTCCTCTTTCACGGGATTTTTTTGCGTCCTCATCGGGAAGCCAATAGCTTGATTTATATATATATAATTTGCGCAATAAATGCTTGTCAAATCGAAGAGCGGTGCTATACTGAGACGTCCATCGAACGCATTGGCGCTCAAATCCATGCAGACACAATGTATATAATGGAGGTTCAGATGTCCGATTCTGAAAAGACCACCCGCAACGATGTATCCCGCAGAAGCTTCCTGAAAACCTGCGGCACGGGGCTCGGGCTCGCGGCCGGCGCGCTCGTGCTGGGCACCGGCACCCTGGGCGCCCAGACGAACGCGCCCTCTGGCGTCGTCCAGGAAACCCCCTTCCCCTACGCCGAACTGAATCCCGACGAAGCTTTTCTGCGAGGCCATGAAGGATACTACAAGGCCGGCTGCGCCTACGGCGCCTTCTATGCCGTGCTCTCCCTCATGAGGGAAAAGATCGGCGGCCCCTACAACCAGATTCCCTACCGCGCGCTTCGTTTCGGCGGAGCGGGGATAGCCGGCTGGGGGACGATCTGCGGAGCGCTCAACGGCGCCTGCGTGGCGATCACCCTCGCCGTTCCCGACGCCGACGTGGCCAAGCTATGCGGCGAACTTCTCGGCTGGTATACGCGCTTCCCCTTCCCTAGCGCGAAATCGAACGCCGCGGCGGCGGCGGGCGGCTTCAAGTACACGACGAAGGCTTATCCCAAGCTGGAGCTCGTGACCTCGGTCGCCGACTCCCCGCTCTGCCACGCCTCCAACGCCAAGTGGATCGCCGCGTCCGGATTCGGCCTCTCCACGCCCGAGCGCAAGGAGCGCTGCGCCCGCCTCACCGCCGATGTCGCGCAGAAGGCTGTCGAAATCCTCAACGCCTACAAGGCGGGCAACTTCGCGCCGACCTTCAAGATCGACGAGGAAACCGCGAATTGCCTCTCCTGCCACGCCGATTCCCAGGAAGGCAAGATGGAGTGCACGACTTGCCACGACCCTCACTGATCTATACTATTGCCCGATAAAGCGGCCACCCTAAGGCCACCTTCAGGGAAAGGGCGGGGCTATCCTCGCCCTTTTTTATAGTTCAGGGAGACCAATGAAAAAACCGTCCGATAGAATGTATGACGCGTTGCGATCCGTTAAGCTCGCCGCCGTCCTCATTGTCCTCATCGCGCTTCTCGCCACGGCCGGAGGCATCATCCCGCAAGGCGAAAACGAGGCGTTCTACCTCCAGAAATTCCCCGGCGACCTTGCCAGGATCATCCTGTCGTTGGGCTTGGACAAAGTGTTCACGGGGATACCCTTTCTCCTCCTCGCTTCCCTTTTCACCGTCAACCTCACCGTCTGCACCTTCCACCGCTTCGCCAGCCAGCTCAGGCAGCCGCGCGAAAACCGCAGGCACGGCCCCGACATCCTCCATATCGGCCTCCTCGTGTTCATTTTCGGCGGAATTCTCACCGCCCGCACGAGAACCGAAACCCTCATCTACCTCGGCGTGGGGCAGACGGGCCAGCTTCCCGAAGGAACGAAGCTAGAACTCGTCGATCTCAAGGAGGAGCGGTATCCGGACGGAAGACCGAAGTCCTGGGAATCCAGCGTCGTCATCGATGAGGCCGGCGAGGCGAAAACGGTCAAAGTTAATAGCCCTCTGCGCCATAACGACTACACCATCTACCAGCAGGACTGGAAATCGAAGCGGCGAGTCATTCTCACTGATCAGGCGGGTATGAAGATCAGCCTCGAGGCCGGGGCCAGAAGGCAGATGATGGGTGGCAACATCCTTTTCATGGGCGTGGACGAGAGTCAGCCCGCCGAGGTCGGGGCGGAGGAATACTCCAATCTAGAGGCCCTCTTTCTCTTCGAGAACGGCGAAGGCCGCAAGGTCCTGAGAGTCCGGAAAGGGGACGCGATCGGCGTCTTCACCTGCCTCGGTTTCGAGGACGAAGCCTTTTCAGGGCTCAACATAGTCAAGGACAAGGGCTATCCCTTCGTGGCGGCCGGTTTCTTTCTCGTCGCTCTGGGCACGTTTTTAACCTACCTGCGCAAAATCAAAGGAATGTTCGCATGATATCCACCATCTCATTTGCCTCGCTCCTTCTCTCGCTGGTCATCCAGGCAGTCTTCCTATTCAGGAGAGACGCGGCGAAGGACCCTGTTTCGCAGTGGCTCTCGCTGGGCGCCGGCCTTCTGCTCCTGGCCGAAATCCTCAGGCGGAGCATAGCCATCGGCTTTGTGGCGCTCACGAGCATGTTCGAGTCCCTGGTCTTTATGGCTTGCCTCATTTCGCTGCTCATTTTCGCGCTGAGATACCTGAAGCGCCTCAAAGCCGAGAGGGCCATCGCCTTCGGCGCAACCGCCCTCGCGATCGTCTTCCTCGCCCTCGCGAGCTCGCCTTTGGCGCCATCCGACATCAAGCCGCCCGTTCCCGCCCTCCAGTCGGGCTGGCTCGTCCTCCACGTGTCCTTCACCTTCATCGGCGAAGTGTTTTTCGCGACGGGCTTCGTGAGCGCCATTCTCCAGCTCGCGGCAGGGAACGAGGAAAAACGCGGAAACTACGACAGGCTCGCCTACACGAGCATCGCCATCGGCTATCCCATCTTCACGGCCGGCGCCCTGGTATTCGGCGCGGTCTGGGCGCAGAAAGCCTGGGGAATCTGGTGGAGCTGGGACCCCAAGGAGACCTGGGCGCTGATCACCTGGCTCACTTACACCGCCTATCTGCATTTCAGGCTCGTGCGCAAGAACACCAGCAAGGTCATGCCGATCCTCGTCATCGCGGGGTTCGTCATCGCGATGTTCACCTTCTTCGGGGTCAATTTCCTGCTCTCAGGCCTGCACAGCTACGCTTAAAACAGGGAGCCGCTATTCGGCTTGCTCCTCGATCACCTTCCAGCGGCCTTCCGAATACTTGAAGCGCTCGGCCTTCATGTCGAGGACGCGGCCGTCCTCGCCGGCCATCTTGACCGTGCTCGAGAGGGCGTTCACCTCCACGACCTTGAAAAGCGTCCCGTCGTAGATGAACTTGACGCCCTCCTGGGGCAGTTCGCGCCTGGCATCCTTGTAGAACTGGAACTCATAGCTAAGGCAGCAGAGAAGGCGGCCGCAGGGGCCCGATATCTTAAGCGAATTGAGGGAGAGATTCTGGTCTTTGGCCATCTTGATCGAAACGGGATTGAGGCGATCGGAGATGCCGTGGCAGCAAAGAACCCTGCCGCAGACGCCGCATCCGCCGGTGACGCGCGCCTCGTCGCGCACTCCTATCTGGCGCAACTCGATGCGCATCTTGAAGAGCGACACGAGATCCTTGACCAGTTCCCGAAAATCGACGCGCGACTCGGCGGTAAAATAGAAGAGAATTTTAGGCTCGTCGAGGAGATAATGGGCGGAGACAAGCTTCATGGGAAGGTTGCGCGCCCATATCTTGTCCCTGCAGAGCTCGTAGGCGTGCTTCTCTTTTTCCTTGTTCTCCTTGAGCTTGCGAAGATCGTCGATCCCGGCCGGCCTTTCGATGAGGACGAGCTCGTCGGGATTGACGAAGGAGGTATCCATCGCCTGCCCCTGCACTTCCACCACATCCTTGCCGTATTTCGTCGGCGCGATGACGAGGGCCCTGGCCGGTATGCGCTGAGGGCGCAAAGCTTTCGTTTCGGCGGCTGAGACCGCGGAGTCCGGCGCGGAGTCGGGCATGGCGTCCAGCGCTGTTTCAGGAGAAGGCTCCGGAACGGCTTCGGGCGCGATTTCCGGCTCAACGATCAGCATAACCTCCGATATGGCATTTCCCGATTCAATTTCATCGGGAAGCTTCCGCTCCGGATCGGCATCGGCTTCACCGTCGATTCCGGAGGAGACGGCGCTGGATTTAAAACCATCGGAACCCGTGGCGAAGGGACCTTCGAGCAGCGCTTCCAGTTCGCGCTCGGTGCGGAAATGCGGCCATTCCGTTCCGGCCGCGACATAATAGCCGAAGGAGGTCTCGCTGGAGTGCATTGTTTTCAGCCTGTAGAGCGTCTCCGGCAGCTCGTCGGCGCTGTGCGCGCGGGATCTGGGAGCGGCCTCGGAGACTTCGGATTCAAACATCTCGAAGTCTTCCGCGCGCCCATTATTGTGCGCATGATTGTTATTATGGCTATTGGACATATCTTCGTCTCCTTGGAATCCTCGGAGGAAAAATTCCACCGAGGGCTAAGTCCCGTCATCCTATCATGAAAAATCGGGAATTAGAACCGCGCGGCGCCCCGGCCAGGGTCTTTCAGACGGCTTTGCCCGACCCGATCGCGCCTGATACGGCGCCCAGGAACAGAGCGCCATCCTCGAGCTTGAAGCGGGGCGATTGGATATCCGCCTTGACCTTGGCAGAAGCCGTCAGGCGAACGAAATTCCTGCCCACGATGGAACCGTTGACCGTTCCCGCAACGATGACGTCGTCGGCTTCGATCTCGGCATCGGCCTTCGCCCCCTCGGCGATCACCAAGGTCCCCGTCGCGCCGAGCTTTCCGACGCATTCTCCCTCGAGGCGCAACAAACCCACGCAGCTGAGGGTCCCTTCGAGGCGGGAGCCCTTCCCGATCACGCAGGCGGAGACTCCGCCTTTGCCCGAAATGATGAGAGTCTCCTTCTTTTTCAATCCGCTTTCTTTCATGGAGTTCCCGCCTTTCTGACATTCAAGAAGCGCAAGGGGTCGATGACACTCGTCCCCAGGTGAACCTCGTAATGAAGATGCGGCCCCGTCGTCTTGCCTGTGTTGCCCAACGCGCCCAGCACCTGCCCTTGCGCCACCTGCTGTCCCTTGCTCACCTTGAAAGAACGCAGGTGGCCGTATCTCGTGAGAAAGCCATGACTATGCTGGATCGTGACACAGTTGCCGAGCCCCTCATCGTAGCTGACATCGATCACCTTGCCGTCCGCCGCCGCTATGATCGGATCGCCGACCCTGAACGTGGAAATATCGATGCCGTTATGGAGATACCACTGCCCACCCGAAAAGGGATTCTCGTTCTGTCCGAAATACATCGAGATATGGCCGACGCCGGCTTGTATCGGCCATATATTGGGAATTTCCGACATGATTTCCTTCTGGCCGGCTATGACGGTCGCTATCTGCTCGAGACCGGGCGAGGCTGAATCGAGGTAAACGGTCAGGCCGCGCAGGCGCTCCAGCTCTCTGTAAGCCAATCTGTCCGAAACGGGCATATTGAGGAGACTGGAGAGGCCCGCCGCGCGGAGGGCATCGTTGTCCGACGCGTCGCCGCCGACAGCGGAGGCCCCGGTCGCGCCTGCGCTTCGCGCCGCCCCGCTGGAGGCCGCGCCTGCCGGGGCGCCGCCCGACTGCAGCCTCTTGCGCGCGGCGATCGACAAAAGGTCGGAAAGTTGCGTCTCGAACCTGAGCGCGGATCCCGTCAGAGCCTCGGCGCTGTCACGGAGTTCGTCGATCGCCGCGCGGGAATCGGCGAGTTCATGCCTCGCGTTCCCCAGCATCGCGGCCGTGACGAGATACCTCCCTGTCGCGAACACGGAGAAGCCCAGGAGCGCCGCGAAAGCCAGTCCTGCCGTCCCGATGGCGAAGCGGCTCGCCTGGAATCGTCTCGACGGCGCCTCGGTGTGCGGCACGATGACGATGCTCGTCTTCTGCCCCGCCCAGGCGAAAAACCGTCGTGGAAAGGTGATGAAAGCCCTGAAGAAAGCCTTGGTGCCGGCCACGAGTCTCGCGTATACGATTTTTTCTTTTTCCTTGATCTCGCGCAGGCCCTCGAGCACTCGCCTCTCCTTGCTTTGCCGTGGTAAAGTGCATGTACTTTACCATCCGCCCGGAGAAAATGTCAAACCGCGGCTCCTATAGGCCCCTTTCGGCATTTATCAAAGCGGAAAAATTTAGTATATTTTCATTACACGCTTTACACTACCCTATCCCCGGAGAGGTCTGTATGTCGAAATACGCATTTAAAACCGAAGTATCCCAACTTCTCGAACTCATCACCCATTCGCTCTATTCGCACAAGGAAATTTTCCTGCGCGAACTCGTCTCCAACGCCTCGGACGCCATAGACAAGCTCCGCTACCTGAGCATCTCGGACGACGCCTACAAGTCCATTTCGGTCGATCCCAAGATCACCATTTTCGTCGACAACGAAGCAAAGACCATCGTCGTGTCCGACAACGGCGTCGGCATGAACGAGGAAGAGCTGGCGGGCAACCTGGGCACCATAGCACGTTCGGGCACAAAGGCTTTCATCGAAAAACTCTCCGATACTGAACGCAGGAATTCGAATCTCATCGGACAGTTCGGCGTCGGTTTCTACTCCGTCTTCATGATTTCGGACAATGTCGAAGTGATAAGCCGCAAGGCGGGCGGCGACGAAGCCTTCTGTTGGTCGAGCACGGGCAAGGGCGAATTCTCCATCGAACCCTCCAAGCGCGAAAACTTCGGCACGGACGTCAAGATTCACGTGAACGAGGACGGCGGCGAATACCTGAGCCGCTGGGCTCTCGATGGTCTCCTCAAGAAGTACTCCAACCACATCGCCTACCCCATCCATCTCATTTCCCAGGAACCCAAGTACGACAAGGACGGCAAGGAAGAGGGCAAGGAATTCAAGGACGAGCAGACCAATACGGCGAGCGCCCTCTGGCGCAGGCCGAAGTCCGAGCTGGCCGACAAGGACTACATCGATTTCTACAAATCCTTCACGGGCGAGGATGACGAACCTCTCTTCTGGCTCCACACGAAGGCCGAGGGAACGATCGAGTACAATTCGCTCTTCTACGTTCCCTCCAAGGTTCCCGGGGATATCTACTATCCTGTCAGCCAGCAGGGCATCAAGCTCTACATCAGAAGAGTCTTCATCACCGACAAGGAAACGAACATCCTGCCCCAGTATCTGCGCTTCGTGCGCGGCGTCATCGATTCCGACGATCTGCCGCTCAACGTCAGCCGCGAAATCCTCCAACAGAACAGGGTCATGACGACGATCCAGCAGGCCTCGCTCAAGAAAATCTTCTCCGAACTCGAAGCCCTGGCCAAGAACAATCCCGAAAAATACAAAAAATTCGCCGACCTCTTCAACACCCAGATCAAGGAAGGCCTCTGCTCCGACTGGCAGAACCAGAAGACTCTCCTCGGCCTCGTGCGCTACAAGAGCACGGGCGTCGAAGGCTGGACGAGCCTCGAAGAGTACAAGGCGAGAGCCGGCGAGCGAAAGGTCATCTACTACATCACCGGCAACAACGAGGAGCGCCTGCGCGCCAGCCCCCTCCTCGAGGCTTTCGCGGCCAAAGGCATCGAAGTGCTCGTCGGCTCGGACGAGATCGATGAGCTCGCCTTCGCCACCCTGGGCCAGTTCGACGGCATGTCCTTCAAGAGCGTGAATCACGCCGACAGCGACGAGGATCTCGGCACGGGCAAGGAAGGCGCCGACTCGGCTCAGGACGATAGTGTCGGCAAGAAGGCCGCCGAGGCCGCCAAACGCGTTCTCGGCGAAAAGGTCAAGGATGTCCGCCTCTCGAAACGCCTGGAGAAAAGTCCCTCCTGCGTCGTCATGGACAAGGACGACCCCACCCTCCAGTACCGGGAGCTGATGAAGAGAATCTCCAACGTGGACATGCCCGAATCGGCGCCCATCCTGGAGATAAACCCCGGACACGCCCTCGTGAGAAAGCTGGCCGAGCTCGAGGAAAAGCGCCTGGCGGCCTCGGAAGACGCCTCCATGGCGCAGGACGCCGAGGATATCGCGAACATTCTCCTCGACCAGGCTCTGCTCGCCGAGGGGCACAAGTTCATCAGGCCCGCCGAGTTTATCGAAAGGCTCAACCGCCAGCTGGCTAAGGCCTGAAACGGCCGCGAGGGCGCCCGGCTTCGCCGGGCGCCCTCGTTCCAAGGAAGTAGAATGGCAGGATACGACAAGCCCGATTTCTGGTCCATCAAAGCCCGGAAGGAAGGTTACCCGGCCCGCTCCGTGTACAAGCTCGAGGAGATGGTCGCCAAATTCGGCCTCTTCAAAAAAGCTCAAGGGGCCGCCGGCGGTTTCCGGATACTCGACATCGGCGCCGCTCCGGGCTCCTGGAGCCTTTGGATCCTGCGCAACCTGGCGGGCGCGGGGCAACTCACCGCCGTGGACATCCAGGACCTAGGCATCTCGCCCAAGGACGCCAATTTCACCTTCATTAAAGGCAGCATCCTCGACGAGGCCGTCCGCGCCCGCCTCCGCGAGTCCGGCCCCTACTCGCTCGTCGTCTCGGACGCGGCGCCCAACACCACGGGCAACCGTCTCGTGGATCAGGGCCGCTCCGAGGAACTCGTCGAATCCGTGATAGGCCTCGCCCTCGAAGTGCTCAGCTCAGGCGGTTCGCTCGTGATGAAGATATTCCAGGGCGGGGAAGAAAAGCGCCTCATCACCGATCTCAAGACACGCTTCGATCAGGCGCGCGGCTTCAAACCCGAGGCTTGCCGTGCCATATCCTTCGAGACCTATCTCGTGGCCATGGGGTTCAGGGGCTGACGAAACTCAGCAGGGCAGGTTTTTCAGGTATTCGATCACTTCTTTTTTGGAGGGCCTTTTGGCTATGAAGGTTCTGAAGTCCTTCTTTCCGGCCATGCAGGCGATGCCCGAAAGCGCCGAAAGATGATGCCGCACCCCCGCCGACAGGATGAGGAAGAGCGTCGTTACGGGCTTGCCGTCCGGAGCACCCCAGTCGAGCGGAACGTCCAGATAGCCGATGGCCATGAAAGCGCTCTCTTCATTGGCCGCTTCCTGTTTCCGCGAATGGGGTATGGCGAACCCTTCGCCTATCGCCGTCGTCCCCAGACGTTCCCTTTCTATGAGCGCGTTTTTCAGCGCCGCCCGATCCACAGACTTGGGCAAGCGCAATACTTTCGCGAAGGAAGAAATCGCTTCCTCCGCTGTCGCGCCCTGGATGTTGTAATACACATCGCCTTTTTCCACGAGAGAACAGACAAGGCTCTTTTTCGAGATTCCGGATCCATCGATCGCGGGAGCGGCATCCTCAGGCTCTGCGGTTTGCTTCATGGATATTATTCTATAGATTGGGCGAGGTTTCAGCAAGAGATGGGCAGACCCCAGCGATGAAGCCGATCGGACTCACTCAAGCGTATACTTGAATACGGCGGGTTCTCCGCTACCGGTGGAAACCTGAATATAAATAGTGGCCGGACGGGGGATCGGGTTCTTGCCGACCATTGGCAGGAACATAGTGTTTTGCCCCGCTTTTTGCGTAAACTGCATCGAATATACACAAGTCTGAGCGATAGTATTCATCTTCTTGCTAAAATTTTTGCCTTCGGTACTATCGCCGCTCACGAATGTCCAATAATCCCTGAAACCGTCCTGATCGTACGCGGTGGCCGCCTTCGTTCCATCCAAAGCGATGGCATCCGCGATGATGGAAATCCGACTTTCCTCCCGAAGATTGAACGAAAGTTTAGCGATGAAAAACTCGTTCAACTTGCCTCTCAGAAGCGTCTTAGGCTCAAGATAGGGATTGGATTCATAGCTCTGACCGTAGCGACTAAAATCTCCCGGCTCCGCTTTTGCGATGATCACTTTAGGAAGCGCTGGATTGTACTCGGAGAGGGTAGCGCAAGACGCTAAAAAAACCAGGCTCAACAATGCAATCAGTATACAAGATTTAGTCAACTTCATGTCACTGTTATACAAAAAAAAAGCCGACCCCGCAATGGGGTCGGCAGTCCTACTAGGCTAATCTTCTAGATTAGAGAGCAACCTCATAGTAGAGCTTCAGAGCGGCATAGAGCGCGCCATCATAACCGACAACGCCGATACCGGTCATGCCGGGGAGGCAAGCATAGTCGGCTTCGACATATGCGTCGTAGCCAGCGTCGCCGTACTTGGCGCCAACGATACCGGTGAGCTTGTCGGTGACCGCGTAGTCGCCTTCGGCGAACACAGTGTAGCCAACCGCAGCGCCGAGCTTGACATCAGCTTCGACATAGAGGTCGAGCTTGTCAACGCCGGTGAAGTCCGTACCAATGGAAGCCCTATAGTCGTTGGCATTGACCTGTCCCTTGAAGAGGAGGGTGATGGGGAGCTTCGCAATGGCATTGTAGTTCACGCCCGCGTTGATGATGGTTGCGGGGGTAACCAGGTCGAGGTTAGCCATGGCGAATGCGGTACCAAAACCCTTGGCGGTGTATTTTACGCCGACGTCGGCTTTCTGGAGAACATTGGTGAACTGGGCGGCGGTGGTTCCGATCGGGAGATTGACGCCGAAGGAGAGTCCGTTAACCGGGAGGGTCTCAATCAAAACTCCGTAGCCGCTGATGCGATCGGTGGCGCCGAGATAATCGGTGCCCTGATACGCCTGGCCAAGGCGGAAGTCCGCGTTGCGGAGGTTACCGGCGATGACTTTGGTGAACTTGCCGACGGCCCAGACGTTCCAGTCGCGGAGCGTGTCGAACGAGCCATCGAGTACGTTCTGGTCAGTCATGGCGAAACCATACTTTCCATCTTTTTCTTTCGCAGAGAAGGTAAAGGTATCATAGCCATTGCCTTTCGGAGCAAATACCGAATTTCCAGCCTGGTCAACGATAGTCACGTTACCCTTGAGGGTGATCGCGGTCGTTACCTGGGCGGATACGGCGCCGACCATAGCAAAAGCGAGAAGCAGGACGATAAGCTTCTTCATGTAGAAGTCCTCCTTGCAATTTCGAAGGGGGCCGCGCCGACGGCTCGGTAATCCCCTTTCCTAGGTTCCGTTAGAGTATATATCGGCAAAATTTTAGGTGTCAAGCACATTTTATTCAAGTTTTTTAAACATAAAGTCAGAATCTGTCAAATAC
>DATMZF010000062.1:0-15182 GCA_035560555.1 Rectinemataceae bacterium | reverse complement strand
GTTATAAACATAAAAGATACAATTCATGTTATATAGTGTTTGACAATGTTCAAAGCAGTGGTATACTGCCCTTGGCCAATCTGTTCAGTAAGGGAGGTTTTTCATGAAACGACTCAGTATCGTCATAGCCTTGCTCGCGCTCGCCGGCGTCGCTTTCGCCCAGAGCCCGGTAAAGGTGTCCTTCTGGTATTCCGTCGGCGGCGCCGTCAAGACGACCATAGAAACCCGCATCAAGGAATACAACGCATCGCAGACGAAGTACCAGATCGAAGGGGTCTTTGCCGGTTCCTACGAGGAATCGGTGCAGAAAGTGATAGCCGCGGTAGTGGCGGGCGACACTCCGGTGCTTCTTCACCAGGCGCACGTGTACGCCCCGCAGATCATCGACGCCGGAGCCATCGAGGCGCTCGACGGCTATATTCAGAAGGACAAGAGCTTCCAGCGCGACCAGTTTATCGAGCCGCTGTTCCAAGCCAATGTCTACAAGGGTAAAACCTACGGCATCGCCTTCAACTGCTCGACGCCGATCATGTTCTACAACAAAGACATGTTCAAGAAGGCGGGACTGAGCCCCGACAAGTTCCCCGAAACCTGGGACGAATTCTACCAAGCGGCCAAAAAGATCGCCGCTCTCGGCAAGGACACCTACGCGCTCAGCCTCGACTACGGCTCGGGCTGGATCCTCGAAGGCCTCGTCTGGCAGTTCGGCGCCGAGTGGATGGCCAAGGACAACTCGAAAGTGCTCTGGACCGAGAAGGCCCATATCGACGCGGTCATCTTCTTCAAGAAGTTGATCGACGAAAAGCTCGCGATCTACAAGGGCGGAGACACCGCTTTCATGAGCGGCAAGGCGGCGGTCGCCATGAATTCGACGGTCAACATCTCCAAGTGGAAGACCATGGCCACCTTCGACATGGGCACCGCGGTTTACCCCTACCAGGCGAAGAAGTCAGTCCCGCTAGGCGGCGGCAGCCTTTATATCTTCAAGCGCAACCCGCAGAACGTCAAAGACGGCGCCTGGGACTTCATCAAGTTCATGACGAGCAAGGAAAACCAGATCGCCTGGGCCGAAGCGACGGCATATTTCACCGCCCGCAAGGACTCCAAGGAAGCGCTGGACAAGGAAGGCCTCCTGAAGAAGGATCCCCGCTACAACACAACCTACCT
Organism: Rectinemataceae bacterium; assembly: GCA_035560555.1. Classification (GTDB taxonomy): domain Bacteria; phylum Spirochaetota; class Spirochaetia; order Treponematales; family Rectinemataceae; genus UBA11090. Next base: position 14,015 of record DATMZF010000062.1, on the reverse strand, counting down.
GCAGCTCGGCTACATCAGGCCGGAGAACGAGACGGGCTATCCCAACTTCCTCCAGATCAGGACCATCTATAATGAAGCCTGGGACAAGATCATGCTCCAGAACGCTCCCGTCAAGCAGACGCTCGAGGAAGCCGCCAAGAAGGCCAACGACGTGATCAAGGAAAACAGTTAGTCGGAATACGACGAGTACAGGGCGATTCGCGCGTCTCCGCCAGCCGGCGGAGACGCGCGTCGCCCGCATTCTTTACGAGAGGTTCACGTGGCGATACCTACTTCACGCGGCAGGGGCGTGTTCATAGCGGCTTCCCTCGCGCCTTCGCTCATACTCATTTTCGCGTTCAGCTATATACCGCTTCTCTTCAGCGTCGGCGTCTCTTTCCTGCGATGGAACATGCTCGGCGCTCCGAAATGGATCGGGCTGAGGAATTACCAGCAGATGTTCGCCAACCCGGACTTCTGGAATTCGGTGAAAGTCACCTTCATCTACGCGCTCTGGGCGGTGCCGAGCTGCATCATCCTTGGGCTCCTGGTCGGCATGGTGCTGAAATACGCCACGATCGGCAGGGGCTTTTTCAGGGTGGCCTTCTTCCTCCCCGTGGTCATCTCCATGGTGGTGGCCTCGCTCATCTGGCGCTGGATCCTGAACCCCGAGCAGGGCCTTCTCAATTACCTGATTTACTCGATGGGACTGACGACCCCGCAGACCGCGCCGCATTGGATGCGCTGGATCAAGGATCCAAATGGCGGCGCCATGGCCGCAATCCTCATCGTCGGTATCTGGAAGCGCGTCGGCTACAACGGCGTGATTTTCCTGGCCGGCCTTCTCAACATTTCTCCCGAATACTACGAGGCTGCTACCCTCGAAGGGGCCAGCCCATGGCAGAAATTCCGGAACATAACCCTACCGCTCCTCTCGCCGGTCACTTTCTTCGTGACGATCATCCAGATCATCTCGGCGCTCAAAGTCTCGGTATCGCCCCTCGTGATGACGAAGGGCGGACCGGTGAGCAGCACCGAGGTCCTCGTGCTCAATATCTATAAGGAAGCTTTTGAGAACTTCCGGATGGGTTACGCTTCGGCGGTGGCCGTCTTCGTCTTCCTCGTCATCCTCGCCTTTACCATCGTGCAGTTCAGGTTCGGGGAAAAGAAGGTGCACTACAAATGAACGCAGCAATCGCGGTCAAAGGCGCGGCGAGGCGCAAGCGTTTGGGCGGATGGAAGCTGGCCGGCTTAGCGGCGCTTCTCGTCGTCGTCGTCATCTATAACTATCCGATCATCTGGATGGTGATGACGGCGCTCAAGGAAGTCACCGAAGTCTACAAGTACCCGCCGACGGTCTTCCCGCTCAAGCCCGTCATCTCGACCTTCGTGGAAGCCTGGAAGGCGGCGAACTGGCCGAGGTATCTCGCAAACACGCTCTTCGTCGCCACGGTGGTGCCGCTCTGCAAGATCGTCTTCTCGGCGTTCGCGGGCTACGCCCTGACGTTCAAGTTCAGGGGTTCTAAGTTGATCATGATCCTGGTGCTTGGGATGATGATGATTCCCGAGGAGACGACCTTAGTGGCGAAATACCTGGTCGTCAAGCAGTTCGGCTGGGTCAACACGTATTGGGCGCTCATAGTGCCGGGCATGACAGGGGCATTCTCTATCTTCATGTTCAGGCAATTCTTCCTGACCCTGCCGAGCGAGCTCCACGACGCGGCTGTGGTCGACGGCTGCGGCGATATGCGCTACCTCATCGCCATCGGCCTGCCGCTGGCCAAGTCCACGGCGCTCACGGTCGGGCTGCTCTCCTTCATCGACGAGTGGAACAGCACGCTCTGGCCCCTCATCGTGATAAACAACGACAAGCTGAGGATGGTTCAGATCGCGCTCAAGGTCTTCGCGGACGATGGGGGGACCACCTGGAACCAGCTGATGGCGGCCTGCTGCTTCGTGACTTTCCCTATCCTGTTGCTTTTCATCTTCGTGCAAAAATACTTTATCGACGGCGTCGCCTCTTCGGGCATAAAAGGCTAGAGCCCGTGGCGGCCAAAGGAAGCGTATCATGACATCGGAAGGAATGGCGGGCATTGGCGGAGTCGTGTTCTGGCAAGCCCACAGGGGCGGGGGCGGCGTCGAGCGGCCCGACAACACCATGATCTCGGCGCTCTACGGATGGAGCCTTGGCGGGGCGGCGGAGCTGGATATCCGTCTTACGGCCGACGGCAAGATCGTCTGCCTGCACGATCCGACCCTGCGCCGGACGACAAACGCCCCCGAGAGCATCGCCGACGTCCCCGTCACCGAGCTGCGCTACGAGCAGTTCGCCGAACTGGACACCGGCGCCAAGTTTGATCTCAAGTTCGCGGGGGCAAGGGTCCCCTTGCTGACCGAAGTGTTCGCCGCGATGGCGGCCGATCCGAAGAAGCGCGCCTATCTCGACTGCAAGAATATCGACCTGGGACAGCTGGCGAGGATGATTGCCGACTATGGGCTCGACGGGCGAATCTGGGTGGCGGGCCCCAAGCGCGCCGATCTGGCCGAAATGAGGAAGATCCTTCCCTCGGTCGACACCATGCAGTGGCTGGGCGGCACCGGCGCCGAGATCGTGGCGAAATACGAGGATTCGGCGGCGGCGGGATTCCAGGGGCTCGCGCAAATCCAGTTCCATCTCAACGATAGAGCGGACGCCGCGGAACGCCCCTCTTCCGGATGGCGCTATACCGTGGAGCCGCGCGTCCTCGCCGACGCTCTGGCCCGGTGCGGGGACGCGGGCGTCGACCTGGAAGTCTTCCCGTGGAAGTTCGCCGAGGCCGACATCTGGGCCCTGCTGGATCTGGGCGTCCGCTGGTTCGCGACTGACGAGCCGGCGCGCTTTTCGGCGGCGGTCGAAGCCTGGCTGAAGGCCGGTGAACGGCGATGAAGCGAGCGCGACTGGTTGCGACCGCCGCGCTGCTCCTCCTGGGCGCCGGCTTCGCCGGCGCCCAGGACATCCGCTGGATGGCGCATCGCGGCGGCGGCCTCTACGACAGGCCTGACAATACTATCGCCGCTTTCGAGTACGCGTGGTCTTTGGGCGGCATCCCCGAGGCCGACATCCAGCCCACGAAGGATGGCGTCTTCGTCTGCATCCATGACGCGACCCTCGAGCGGACGGGCGCGGGGCAGAGCGCGGGGCTAGGCACAGCGACGGGCACGGCGCCGGGCACGGCGCCGGGCGACCTTTTCAAGACTCCCGTGGAAAAGCTCGACTACGCGTCTCTCAAGGACATCGACGTAGGCTCGAGATTCTCGGCCGAGTACGCCGCCGAGCGCGTGCCCCTCCTCGAGCGGGTGTTCGCGCTCATGGCGGGACGCGCCGAGCGTTCGATTTTCCTGGATCTCAAGACGAATGATCTCGAGCGCCTCACCGCCTTGATCAAGGCCTATGGCTTGGAGGGCCGCGTCTATGTATCGTCCCCCTCCATCGCCCAGTGCCGCGATATCAAGGCGCGCATGCCTGGAGTGAAGACCCTGCTCTGGTGCGGCGGCACGCCTTTCGAGATCAAGAAGAAATTCGACGCCGCGCGGGGCGAGGGCTTCGCGGGCATCGACCAGATTCAGCTGCACCTGAATCCCATATCGCTCGGCAAGGGCTGGAAATACGCGGTCGACGCCGACTACCTCGGCAAGGCCGCCGCGGCGGCAAGCGCCGCGCGAATCGATTTCCAGGTCTACCCTAAAAGCTTCGAGTCCAGGGACCTGTCGCGGCTGCTCGAGCTGGGCATCGCCTGGTTCGTCACCGACGAGCCGGCGCGCTTCCTGGAGACGATGACGGAGCTGGGCGCGATGGCGCCGGCGACAGGCGGCGAGGCGGTGGCTGCGGCAGCGGCTGCGGCTGCCGCAGCCGCTGCGGCATCCGCGCTGGCCGCGGGCAACTGAGCGCTCGCGGGCGTGGTCCGCGAGAACAAGGAGAAATGGATGAAAATCGCCATCGGCAGCGACGAGGCCGGATTCGAGTTGAAGAACAAGCTCGCCGCGTACATCGCGGATCTGAAGCATGAGGTCAAGGACTGCGGCTGTTACAGCGAGGCGCCCGTGATCTACGCGGACATAGCGGTGCGCGTGGCAGAGGACGTGGTCGAGGGGCGCGCGGACCGGGGAATCCTCATCTGTGGCACCGGCATCGGCATGGCCATCGCGGCGAACAAGGTGCCCGGCATCAGGGCCGCGCAGTGTCACGACACCTACTCGGCGGAGCGGGCGGCCAAGAGCAACAACGCCAAGGTCATCACCATGGGCGCGCGCGTCATCGGCCTGGAGCTGGCCAAGTCAATCGTCAAGGTCTATCTGGAGTCCTTCTTCAAGGACGGTCCTTCGACTCCCAAGATCGAGCGCATCATGGAATACGAGCAGGCGCTGCATGCCAAACAGTGAACGATCCTCCCTCCGGGGCGGACGGCCTTCCCCCTGTGATTGCGCTTCGGCGGGCGGATCATATATCCTAGCACCGTACATCGCGCTATACCCTGTCGGGTCAGACAAAGGAACATTCCATGACTGAAAGCTACGACGTCGCCATAATCGGCGCGGGCGTTTGCGGCGCCAATGTCGCGCGCAAGCTGTCGCAGTACGAGCTCAAGGTCGCCCTCCTCGAGAAGGAGATCGACGTTTCGCTCGGCACGAGCAAGGCGAACTCCGGCATCGTGCACGGCGGCTTCCACGACAACATCAAGTACTTGAAGGCGCGGCTCGAGCTCCGGGGCGCGCTCATGTTCGAGCGCCTGCATAACGAGCTCGACTTTCCCTTCGAGCGCTGCGGCATTGTCGTCGTTGCCCTGCACGAGGACGAGATGCGCTCCGTGGAGCAGCTCTACCAGCAGGGCGTCGACAACGGCGTGATCGGCATAGAGATGTGCTCGCGCGAGCGCATGCTCGAGCTGGAACCCAAGCTCAACCCGGACACGGTTGGCGGCCTCTACGCCCCCACAGGCGGCATCATCGAGCCCTACCGCTTCGTTTTCTCCCTGGTCGAGAACGCCCGCAAGAACGGCGTTGAGCTGCTCACCGAGTTCGGCGTGGAGTCGGCGCGCCGCGAGGGCGAGTTCTGGGTCGTCAGGGCCAAGGACGGCAGGGATATCCGCGCCCGCTACGTGGTCAACTCGGCGGGCCTCTACGCCGACGCCGTGTCCAAAGCCTTCGGCGGCGAGGAATTCACGATCAAGCCGCGCAAGGGCGAGTATTATCTCCTGGACAAGACCACCAAGGCCAAGCCGAACAGGGTCGTCTTCCCCGTACCCACCTCGGTGTCCAAGGGGATGCTCATCGTCCCGACGGTCGAGGGCACCGTGCTGATCGGGCCGACGGCCACCACGATCGATGACAAGGAAGATTTCTCCACGACCCGCGCCGAACTTGAGGGCATCCTGCGCAGCGCGCGCACCATGGTTCCCTCCATTTCAGAGAACGACGTCATCACGAGCTTCGCCGGCCTGAGGCCCGCCTGCGGCGACGATTTCTACATCGACCTCTCGGTCAAGGCGCCGAACCTGGTGCAGGTGGCGGCCATCCAGTCGCCCGGACTCACCGCGAGCCCCGCCATCGGCGAATACGTCAAGGATCTCCTCAAAAAGGCTGGCCTGCGCTTCATCGAGAAAGCCGACTGGGATCCCTGTATGCGCAAGGTCCCAAGGACCCGCGACCTTTCGCCCTTCGAGCTGGACGAGCAGGTGAGGAAGGACCCGGCCTACGGCGACATCGTCTGCCGCTGCGAGCGGGTGAGCGAGTCGGAGATCATCCAGGCCATACGCGCCGGGCACACGACGCTCGACGGCATAAAGTACGTGACGCGAGCCCAGATGGGCCGCTGCCAGGGCGGATTCTGCACCTACAAGATCATCAAGATTCTCATGCGTGAGACGGGCATGAGTTACGATGAAGTGACGAAACGCGGCGGCGCGAGCGTCGTCCTGAAGGGCGAATTATGAAACAACTACGATACGACACCGTCGTCATCGGCGGCGGGGCGGCGGGCATGTCTGCCGCGGCCGAACTCAAGGCGAAGGGATATTCGGCCATCATCATAGAGCGCGAAGAAGAGTTGGGCGGCATACTCATGCAGTGCATCCACAACGGATTCGGCCTCATCGAGTTCAACGAGGAGCTCTCCGGCCCCGAGTTCGCCCAACGTGTCCAGGAAAAAGTCTCGGCTCTCGGCATCCCGGCGCTCTGCGGAGCCACGGTCCTCGATCTGCGGCAGGAGGGCGAGAGCCATGTCGTCTACTGCGTCTCCAAAGCCTCGGGCGTCGTCCGCGTCGAGGCGCGAGCCGTCATCCTCGCCATGGGATGCAGGGAGCGCAACCGCGGCAACATCAGGATCCCCGGATCGCGCCCCTCCGGCGTCTTCACCGCCGGCCTCGCGCAGCGTCTCGTCAATATCGAGGGCTACATCCCCGGCAAGGATGTCGTCATCATCGGATCGGGCGACATCGGCCTCATCATGGCGCGCAGGCTCACCTGGGCCGGCTGCAAGGTCCACGCCGTCGTGGAAATCCTGCCCTATCCCAGCGGACTCACGCGCAATATCGTCCAGTGTCTCAACGATTTCGGCATCCCTCTCTACCTTTCCCACCTGACCACGGAGATTTATGGCAAGGACAGGGTCGAGGGCGTGGGAGTGACGCCTATCGAGAACGGCGCCCTCATGTTCGACAAAAGCTTTAAGATCCCCTGCGACACCGTCCTCTTATCGGTCGGCCTCGTGCCCGAAAACGAGCTCTCGAGGAACGCGGGCGTCGAGATCAACCCCGCCACGAACGGCCCCTGGGTCGATTCCACCCTCATGACCAGCGTGCCCGGCATCTTCGCCTGCGGCAACGTGCTTCACGTGCACGATCTCGTGGACTTCGTGGCCGAGGAATCGCGCCGCGCCGGCTCCTTCGCGGCGGACTGGCTTTCCGGCAAGCGTCCGAGGAAGGAACTCAGGATCAAGACCGGCCCGAACATCCGCTACGTCAACCCCGCGCGCGTCGATCCCGAGCGGGAGAACAAACTCTACATGCGCGGCATGGTCGTCAAGAACGGCGCCGTCCTCGAAGTCAAGGTGGACGGCCGGGTCGTCAAGAGCGTCAAGAAACCCCATGTCCAGCCCTCGGAAATGCTGACGGTGAGCCTGGGACCCCTGGATTTCGCCCAGGCGGGCATGGACGCCCTGGTGGAGATTTCGATCGTTTGAACGCCGCGCGCCCGCCGTCCCACGGCGGAAACCGCGCTTGGAATGGAGTATTATATGACCGAAATGATATGCATCACCTGCCCGATGGGCTGTCACCTCAGCATCGAGCGGCTTTCGGAGAACGACATAGCCGTCACCGGCAATCGCTGCGCCCGCGGCGAGCAGTACGCGAGGGAGGAAATGCTCTCACCCCGCCGCGTCGTGACCGCGACCTGCAAGATCGCTCCATCGTCGATCGCGATAGCCCCCATGTCGCTCACCGCCGCCGCGTTAATCGATGCCGCGCCAAACGATGTCGCCGCCGCTGATCTTTCCCAACCGCGCCGCGTTCCCCTTCGCACGAAGGCGGCCTTCCCCAGGGAAAGAATCCCCGAACTTCTGAAACTCATTTATGGCCTGGAATTGGGGCTTCCCGTCCGGAGCGGACAGGTGGCCATCGCCGACGCCCTGGGCACGGGCATCGATGTCATCGTAACGCGGGCCATGTAAAAAAGGGTGTCGGCGGAAAAATCCCCCGACACCCTTTTTCCCGCCCCAGCGCCTTATTACGCGTTGTATCCCATATAATAGGAAATATTGCGCCCCGTTTCGGCGAGCACCGGCATCGTCGCCTCGAGTTCCTCCACCGTCATGTAGCTTTCAAAGGCCGAAAGGCTTATCGCCGCGATGATCGTCTCGCTGGCGTCGCGTAATGGCACGGCGTTGCAGTTGTCGCTCGGGATGAACTCCGACCTGTCCCGCGACGCGTGCTCCCTTCGTACCTTGGCCAGTTCTTCCTTCAGGGCTTCGGGACTCGTGATGGTGCTCGGCGTGTAGGCTTTTAGCCCCTTCTTTTCGATCAGGAGATCCAGTTCCTCTTCGGGGAGCTCGCAGCTGAGGGACTTGCCCATCCCGGTCGCGTGGAAGGGAAGGCTCTTGCCGGGGGCGAAATAGGTCCTGGGGAGGCTCATGCTGTCGATCCTGTCGATGACGATGACGTCGCCCTGATACAGCACGCCCAGGTTCAGGTTGGCGTTGGGGTATCGCTGCCTTAGCATCTCGAGGAAGGGCATGACCGTGCGCCTGATCTCCAGCGACATGAGAGCCTTCCTCGAAAGCGGCAGGAATTTGAGCGAAATGGAAAAAACGCCGGTCTTTTCATCCTTCTCGAGATAGCCTGTCTTCGCCATGGTCGCGAGCATGCGAAAGGCCATGTTGGCATTGAGGCCGAATTCCCTGCATACAGCCTGGGCGGTGAGCGGCTCCGCGGTTCTGGCGCAGAAATCCAGGATTTCAAAGCTCCGCTCGACGGCCTTGATGGTATATTTTTCGTTATCGTCGCTCACCGGATATATCTCCTCGAATAGCCGCGCTTACCGGATACTACACTATCTCAAGAATCAAGTACATTCCTTATGCATTCGGCGAGCAGCGCGCGTTTCGCCTCGGCGAGGGGAGCCACCGGCGCTCTCGGGGCGCCCACGGGATATCCGCGAATCTCGAGCGCCGCTTTCACGACCGAAGGGAATGTGCCGAGGCTGAACATCTGCCGCAGTCTGGCGAATTTCATCTGCTGGGTTTTCGCTCTCTCCAGGTCGCCTTCGGCGAAGGCCGTGTATATGGAGACCGCCAGCTCGGGGCAGGCCGAGGCCACCGAGGAGATGGCCCCGCTTCCGCCATGCACGAGAGTGGATAGGATGAGTCCGTCGCGGCCGGCTAAAACGATAAAATCCTTTTTCGGGATTTGGAGATATTCGAGGGTGATCGCCAAATCCCCGCTGGAATCCTTGACGCCGACGAGATTGTCGATCTCGGCGAGGCGCGTCATGAGGTGCGGCGAAACCGCCACGCCGGTCACCGTGGGATTGTTGTATACGAGGACGGGCAGCGCGGTAGACGCGCATATGGCCTTGAAGTATTGATACAACTCCTCCTCCGACGGCTTCACGAGGTAGGGCGTTATCGCGGAAATGGCGTCCGCTCCCTCCGATTCGGCCATCCTGGTGAGCCGGCAGGCTTCGGCGGTCGAAGCCGAACCCGAGCCGAAAAAGATGGGCACGGCGTCGCCCACCTTTCTGCGCGAAGCCCTGAGAACCTCGCGCTTTTCCCCGTCCGTCATCGCGTAGAATTCCCCCGCGTTGCCCGAGACGAAGAGGCCGTGCACGCCGGCCTTCAGGAGAAATCCAAGGATATCCTCCAGAATGCCCAAATCGATACGATCGTCGCCGCCGAAAGGTGTGGGAACCGCGGGAATTATGCCTTTGAACTCCATTATGCACATCCTAATAAAATAAGTTTTTCACCAAATCTGGTCGGCGGCCTTCCAGCCCGGGCTGACCTTCCTCATTTCGATTTCATCGTCGCGGTCTTTTATGCCGCATCGAAGATAGTTCCGATGAAGCTTTTCGAGGGCTTGATGGTCGAGCTCGATGCCGAGCCCAGGCTCGTCGGACACGGAGAGCGCCCCATCGTCGAAGCGTATCCTTCCGCCCACGATCACCTCGTCGCTCTGCCAGGGGTAATGCGTGTCGACGGCGAAGGCGATCTGCGGAACGGCGCATCCCAGGTGGGCCATCGCGGTGAGCGATATGCCGATATGGCTGTTGGAATGCATGGAAAGCTTCCTGCCGAAGGTCGAGCAGATCTTTCCTAGCTGCATCGTCGCGTCCAGGCCGCCCCAGTAGTGATGGTCCGAAAGGATGATGTCTTCGGAGTGCAAGCCGATCGCCGAAGGCAACTCGGAAAACGAGGTGGTGCACATGTTGGTGGCGAGGGGTATGCCGATCGCTTTTCGAAGGGCGGCCATGTTCTCTTGCCCCTTGCAGGGATCTTCGAGATATTCGATGATCCCCTCGAGTTCCTTGCCATACTTGATAGAGGTATCCAGGGTCCACACGGCGTTCGGGTCTATGCGCAGCGGCACTTTTTCGCCGAAGGCCTTTCGCAGGGCCCGGACGGCGGCGACTTCCAGGTCCGGAGCGAATACCCCGCCCTTCAGTTTCAGCGATTTGAAGCCGAATTCCCCGCACATGGCGCGCGCCTGCTCCACCACGGCCTCGGGGTCGAGGGCGGCGGCTTCTTTTTCCTTGTGCCAGCCTGTGGCCTCGGGGTTGGGTCCGAACCCGAAGGGACCGCCCGCGCCTGCGTGCTTGTAGAAGAGATAAGCCGAGAAATCGATCCTGTCCCGGACGCGGCCGCCGAGAAGATCGACGACCGGCCTTCCGGTCGCCTTGCCGATTATATCGTACAACGCGACGTCCAGCGCGCTGAACATGCGGGTCGCGACGGTTTTAGGCGCGTAGCCCGTGTTCAGCGTATCGGAGACTGCCCCGAAACCGCGCTCGATGGCCAAGCGGATCTTGTTGCGCTCGAAGGGATTCATGCCGAGTATGAGGCCTCGGGCTTTCTTCAGCGCGTCGAGCACGGCGGAGCCGCCCGCTATCTCGCCGATGCCTGAAATATGATCGTCCGTGATCACTTCGATGATGACGCGCAGGGCCCAGGGGGCGTGCAGTCCCGCCGCGTTGAGGAGCGGCGGGTCAGCGATCGCGATGGGCGTGACGACGATATCGTCTATCTTCATACAACCATCCTCAAGAAGACTTCAGCTTTTCACGCCGCCGGAGGCGAGCCCCGCGACGAGGTATTTCTGCAAAAACAAGAAGAGAATCACGACGGGCAGCGAACTGATGACGGCCGACGCCATCACGCCGTTCCATGGGGTCATGTCGCCGGAAATCAGCGACAAAAAGCCGATGGAAATCAGTTTCTTCGACTCGTGCGTGATGAAGCTCAAGGGATAAATGACGTTGCTCCACCCCATGATGAAGGAGTAAGTGACGGTGGCCGCGACGCCGGGAAGGGCGAGGGGGAACATCACTTTCCATATCGCCTGCAGGCGATTGCAGCCGTCGACCATCGCGGCCTCTTCCAGTTCCTTGGGAAGCTCGTTGAAGTAGCTGCGCATCATCCAAATGGAGTAGGGAAGGGAGAAGGTGCAGTACACGATGATCAGCGACCACAGGTTGTTGTAAAGGCCGAGTTTTATGATAAGCATGAGCAGCGGGGTCGTCAGTATCATCTGGGGGAACATGTAGACGTAGAGAATGCCGTTCGCGATCGTATCGCGCTTCTTGTATTTGAAGCGGGCCAGGCTGTAGCCGCCCAAGGTAGCGATGACGATGCTTATGAACGTCGAGACGCCCACGACGAATACGCTGTTTAAAAGATATTGTTTGAGGTCGAGGTTCATGGCGTAATCGGTCTGGTTCCACACATTTCTATACGATGAAAAGTCCAGTTCGGTTATGCCGATCGACACGTCTTTGCTGAGTATTTTTTCGACGGGGGTGAGCGAACTCTTGACCATCCAATAGACGGGGAAGCAAAGCGCGGCGATGGCGATGATCAGGGCCGCGTATAAAAAAATGGCGTGCAGGAGTTTTTTCCGCTTGTTGCCGATCATTGCGATTCTAGCTCCTTCTGGGCCCTGTTGTAGATGAAGAGGAAGACGGCGAGGAACAGGAGAATGGTGACGGACATCGCCGCTCCCTGATCGTAGCGCATCTTCACGAATGAAAGCTCGTAGGCCAGCGTGCCCATTATATGCGTCGAGTTGGAGGGCCCCCCGCGGGTCAGGAGCCAGATGACATTGAAAGCGTTGAAGGTCCAGATGACGCTCAAGATGATGGCTGTCTTCATGACGCCGGCCAGGGACGGAAGCGTGATCCGGAAGAAAACCTGGCGGCGGTTCGCTCCTTCAACTTTGGCCGCCTCGTATTGTTCCGGCGTGATGGCCTGCAGACCGGCGAGGAGCATCAGCATGATCTGCGGGTAGCCGAGCCAGATGCCGACCGCGAGGACGCAGGCGAAGGCGACTCCCTTTTGGCCCAGGAAGTTGATGTTCTGCGAGATGATTCCCATCCGCGTGAGAAGGATGTTGATGATGCCGTACATGCCGTCGAACATCCAGTTCCACGACGTCAGGCTCGCCGTGACGGGGATGATCCAGGGCAGCATGAGAAGGAGGCGGGCGACGCTTCGGCCCTTGAATTTCTGGTTCAGGAGCATGGCCAGGCCGAGGCCGAGCAGAAGCTTGAAAAAGGCCCCGACGAAGGCGTAGATGAATGTGTTTCGCAGGGAAGTGAGGAAATCGGGGTTCGTGAACACTTTGATGTAGTTGGTGAACCCGACGAAGGGATTCGCGTTTTCGGTCGGTCGCCATCTGAAGAAACTCATGATGATCGAATAGACGACGGGAAAACCGATTATCAAAAAGAGAACCAGAATCGCCGGAACGAGGAACTGAATCCCTACGCGATTGTCTCTTGCTTCCAACGACTTGGTCTTACCTAAAGCCATAACGTCCTCTGTGTGAACCGGTGATAAGCGGCAGCCCGCGAGGCCCGCCAAGACTCCGTTTTCGGGCTGACTCGTCCCGTGGGCCGCCGTTTATTTCAAAAGCGATCAATCGTCGAGAGCGTCCTTGATTTTTTGCTCGAGTTCTTTCACGACCTGCTGGGGAGTCCAACCATCCACGGCGATGCGCGAAAGCGCGTCATCCATCGCGTACGCGTTGATCAGGGCGTTTATCTTCCCGTTCGGTTCCGAAGGATAGGAGGCGTCAGTTATCTTGGTGCTGTCCTGCATCATCACGCGCTCGTTCGCGCTGAGCGAATTGAATATCGGATCCGACATCACGTCCGGCCGCAGGGGGCTGTAGTAACCGAAGCCCATGGTCTTGAACATCTGGACCTGGGTCTTCGCGTCGGCGAGGTATTTGGCGAATTTTTTGCTCGCGTCGAGCTTCGCGGTCTTGAAAATTGTGATCGTCTCGGGGTTGCTCCAGATCATGCTTCCACCGCGCGGCCCTGTGGGATAGGGCACGATAACGAGATCGCCCGGTTTGGTTCCCGTGTCGGCGGTCAGCTTCGCCATGATGCTGTTGGAATTATAGACGATGCCGATATCGCCCTTGATGAAATACTGGTTGTTGGCGTTTCCGTCCCATGTGGAGCAGGCGGCGGGAAGAGCGCCCGAATCCCAGATTTTCTTGAGGAAGGCGAAGGCCTCGATCGCCTGCGGCGAATTGATGGCGACCTTGCCCTGGGAATCGAGAAGGCTGCCGCCGTAGCTGAACAGAAGGCTCAACGCGAATGCGGCGCTATCGCCGAAACCCTTGCGGCTATACTGGAAGCCCATGCCGTAGCGGCCGGCCGCCTTGTCGGTCATCTTGATGCCCGCGGCGAGGACTTCTTCCCAGGTCCGCAGTCCCTTGATGTAGGAGGAGCCGTCGGCGTCCTTGTAGAGCTTCGTGTCATAGCCGGCCTTCTCGAGCCAGTCCTTGCGCATGTGGAGCCCGGCCGGTCTCGTGAGGAAGGGTATCTCGTACAGCTTGCCGCCGACGGAGCCGCCCTTGAGCGCGGATTCGGCGAACAGTTTCCGCCCCACCGAACTCACGACGTCGTCGACGGTCGCTACCGCGCCGGTGGCCTGGAATTCGACGCCCGGATGAATGTTCCAGATCACGAGATCCGGATACTGTTTGGCCGACAGGTTCGTGACGAGCTTCGTGTGGAAATCGTTGGTCGGGATGCGCACATAGTTGACCTTGATTCCCGTTGAGGCTTCGAAACTCGTCGCGGCGTCGTTGAACGCCTGGATGATCTCGGGGACTGGATTGCTGATCATCCAGACCTCGATCGACTCGCCCGCCGCGAATGCCATGCCGCCAGCGAGCAGCAAAGCGACGACGATACATAGTTTTTTCATTGCCATCCTCCTTGAATTTCCGTTCGAAGAAAAATTAGTCACTTGACTGTAGAACCGCTCGGCATATCTG